>CAYNLB010000045.1:23362-32176 GCA_964397935.1 uncultured Mycobacterium sp. | reverse complement strand
GACGACCGCGTCGTGTTCGTGCCGCAGCCCGGCCGCGGCCGGGTTGCCGTGGTGGACTTGGACAGCCTGCGCGAGATCGGCGATTTCGACGCCGGTCCCGCGCCCGCCTACCTCGCGCAGGACGCGGCGCTGCGGGTGCTGCTTGCACTGTCGGCGGACGGGAGGTCGGTGACACCGGTCGATCAGTACGGCTTCCGCAAACTACCGACAGCCCGGATCACCGGTGAGCCCGCCGACAGCATCGACGGCGCAAACCGCGGCCGTGAGATTCAATACCACGCCTACGGGGCCTCGGGGATCCGTCACTACAAGGGCCCGTCGTCGCCGCCAGGGCAGCGCGGCTCGCTGAGCATGGACGTCAGCGTCTCGGCCGGCGACGGCACCGTGGTGACCCGCAGCTACGTGGCCGGCCACGACGACAACGTGCTCTATGCCGTCGACTCGCGCCGCGGCGGAGACGGGCTGAAGATGCTGGCCAGTGCCCGACTGCCGGCGCCAATCCGCGCCCTCGGCACCGACGACACCCGGATCTATGCCGCCACCGATCATGAGGTGGTGGTGCTGGAAACGAAGAGCTTCACCGGCTTTCCGGAACAGCAGATCCCGGTGATCCATGCCATCGACTACCGGTCGGGTCTGCCTCCCGCAGCACAATCGGCGCTAGTCTCCGGTATGGCCATGGGGCCGCATCGGGTGTATCTGACCTTGGCCGACGCCCCCTATGTGGTCGATATTGCCAAGTCGCGCCTGTGACGGCCTCGCCCCGGCGCGCGCCGGTGTCGGCTACATTCTCGGGCAGGACACGAGGTTAGGAGGGCGCTGGCGTGACCAACCCTCAAGATCCTTACGGATACAACCCCTTCACCTACGATCCCCTCGGGCGCGTCCCGGCCGCGGACCCCGTGGTGGAACCGCCGGTCTTCACCCCACCGCCCACGCCGCCACACCGCCCGCCCGTCAATACCCTGGCGACGCTGTCACTGGTGTTCGCGTTCGTCTTCGCGCCCGCGGGGGCGATTCTCGGTCACCTCGGGCTGGCGCAGATCCGCCGCACCGGCGAACTCGGCCGTGACCGCGCCGTAGCGGGGCTGGCGCTCTCCTATGGGTTCATCACGCTTACAGTGGTCGCTCTGGTCGCATGGGCGACTCTGGCCGCTTCTACTTCCAGGCAGACCGCGGAACCCACGACCACCACGACCGCAGCGCCACCGGCGCCTGCCGTCGCGCCGGACACCGTAGCCACGCTGTTGCCAGACGTCGAGGCCCTCAGAAACATCACGGCGGATCAAAACTTGGTGGGCGGCCCGACGTGGGACCACCCCGACAAATCCTTCAAAGAAGGAGCCATCGACCGCAGTGAGTGCTGGGGAAGCGTTACCCCCGGGGCCCCGGACGTCTACAGCGAGAGCCCCCTGACCGGATACCACGGGGCCGAATTTCTCGACACGCGCAGTTTCCTGAAGTCGACCCAAGTCATCGAAGCGGTCGCAGCGTTCCGTGATCCGCCCGCGGCCCAGTCGCAACTGGCGCAGCTGCTGTCCGGGTGGCGCCACTGCGGCGGCTCCACCGTAACCGTGACCATGCCCCGCGGACAGCCGATCACCTTCTCGGTGAGCGCTCCCGCCGATGCCGGCAACGGCATCAGCGTCTTGGATCTGATACCCAAGGGAGTACACGTCCGCTCCGCCCGCGCGATTGCGGCCAAGGCCAACGTCGTCATCGACTTGTCCGTGTCCTGCAGCGGCACCACGGACAGCGAGCGGCCCCGGGTGTCCGCGGTGAGCATCGCCAACTACATCCTCGACAAGATCCCGGGCTAAGCGCCCCGTCCCCTCAGTAGGGTGGGCGGAATGAAATATCTCGACGTCGACGGGGTCGGCCAGGTCAGCCGGATCGGCCTGGGAACCTGGCAGTTCGGATCACGTGAGTGGGGTTACGGGGAGGGTTATGCCTCCGGTGCCGCGCGTGACATCGTGCACCGCGCCCGGGCTTTGGGCGTGACGCTGTTCGATACCGCGGAGGTATACGGATTCGGCAAAAGCGAACGAATCCTCGGCGAGGCACTCGGTGACGAACGCGCCGAGGTTGCGGTGGCCAGCAAGGTCATGCCGGTCGCGCCCTTTCCTCCCGTGATCAAGCAGCGTGAGCGCGCCAGCGCGCGCCGACTGGGGCTGGACCGGATCCCGCTGTACCAGATCCACCAGCCCAATCCGGTGGTTCCCGATTCGGTGATCATGCCGGGAATGCGTGACCTACTCGACAGCGGCAAGATTGGCGCGGCCGGCGTCTCGAACTACTCGCTGGCGCGATGGCGAAAAGCCGATGCCGCGCTCGGGCGGCCGGTCATCAGCAACCAGGTCCATTTCTCGCTCGCCCACGCCGGTGCGCTCGAGGACCTGGTGCCCTTCGCCGAACGCGAGAAGCGCATCGTGATTGCCTACAGCCCGCTGGCGCAGGGACTGCTGGGCGGCAAGTACGGCCTGGACAACCGCCCCGGCGGCGTTCGCGCCATAAACCCCCTGTTCGGCACCGAGAACCTGCGCCGCATCGAGCCGCTGCTGCAGACGTTGCGCGCCGTCGCGACCGACGTCGACGCAAAACCGGCTCAGGTGGCGCTGGCCTGGCTGATCAGCCTGCCGGGCGTGGTGGCGATTCCCGGCGCGTCCAGCGTCGAGCAACTCGAGTTCAACGTCGCCGCCGCCGATATCGAACTGCCGCCCGATTCCCGCAACGCACTCACCGACGCGGCCCGCGCGTTCCGGCCGGCGTCGGGTGCGCGCTTTCTGGCCGACCTGGTCCGCGAGAAGCTGGGGGGTCGCTGACTCCCGCCGCTACGACTGTGCGGAGTCGGCGAACACCGCAGCGCCGGCGGGCGCGCCCCGGGCGACCACGACCGGCATCGAGGTCGCGGCATTGGTGCGCAGGATCGTGTGCACCACCTCGATGAGGTCATCCACCGGCATCAGCTTGCCGGGCATGCATCCGCGCGATGACCACAGCGGGACGGCCTTCATGGCGAGGTCCATGTCCCAGCCGACGTTCATTCCCGTCGCCGCATCGCCCTCGCCACCCGGGCATTCCCCGACGATGAACGTGGTGAACCCGATATCGGGGTGTTCGGCCCGCCACGCTTCCACCATCCGCTCGAGGGCCGCCTTGCTCACGCCGTATGCGCCCAGGCCCGGCCAGGGCGGCCCGAAGCTTCCCGCGTCGGATGAGAGGTAGACCGCCTTGCCCGCGGAAGCCGTCAAGTGCGGCACCGCCGCGGCAGTCACCAGCGCCGCGCCGATGACATTGGTGTCGAAGACGCGCCGCCACGTCTCGGCGTCGGTGTCGACCATGCGGGCCAGTGGCCCGATGGCCGGGGTGTAGACGAGATTGTCAATGCCGCCGAGCGCGTCGACGGCATTGTTGATCGCGGACCGACACGACGCCTCGTCGGTGACATCGCACTCGATGGCGACCGCACGCGGCCCTGCCTCCTTCGCCGCGGCCTCGATGCGCTGACGACGCCGGGCCAGCAGCGCGACCTCATGGCCGCGCTGCCCAAGACCGACACCGATGCAGCGCCCGAGCCCACTGGAGGCGCCAACCACGACTGTCCTTGACATATTCGCCCTCTCCTGTAACGAGCCACACTCAGCGAGAAAACTACCGGATCGCGATGCCCGCCCGGCGCCGGCGGCCACGACAGACTTGCCGCCCGGCGTGCCTAGATCCGGGTGGTGGTCTTCCTGTCGCCCGACTTGGCCTGGTACATCACCGCATCGGCACGGGCGGTGACCGCGGTAACGCTCTCACCGGGAACGGCGATGGTGGCGCCGATGCTCACGCTCGCGCGGATCGTGTTCCCGGATTCGTGGATCGGTTCGGCGGCGCGACAGCGAATCTTCTCGGCGATCCGGGTGGCCTCGTCGATGCTGTGGACGCCGGGCAGCAGGACGAGTATCTCGTCGCCTCCGGTCCGGCCGACCGTGTCCTCCCGACGGACGCACCCGCGGATCCGGGCCGCCAGGGTCGCGAGCACGGCGTCGCCGACGACGTGTCCCCACGTGTCGTTGATGTCCTTGAAGCGGTCGACGTCGCAGAACAGGACGCCGAGGTATGTTCCGGGAGTTCGCGGCTGCTGCAGCGCGGACTCGAGGCGGTCGATCGCCTCGGCGCGGTTCACCAGCCCGGTGAGGACGTCGAACCGGGCCAACCGCTCGAGCCGCTGCTCGGCCTCGACCCGGTCGTCGGCGATGCGCAGCGCCGCGATCAGCCCGTCGGTGTCGCCCTCGGCGTCGACATAGGGCTTTCCGTGGCCGTCGATCCAGTGATAGCTGCCGTCGACGGCGCGGGCCCGGAACCGCTGCAGGACCGATTCGCCGCAGGCGATCCGCTGCAACGCGGTTGCGACTGTGTCGAGGTCGTCGGGGTGGATGTGGTGGCTGAAGTCTGAGCCGATCCAATGATGAGGCGGCGCCCCTAGAGCGGCCTCCACGGACGGCGAGACCCACGCAATCTCGCCACCGCGGAGGTGGACGATGATGTCCACAGCGTTATCGGCGAGAATGCGGTAGCGCGCCTCGGCGGCAGCCCGTTGCTTGCTGACCAGCTCCTTTTCGATCAACGATCGCTGCTCGCGCTGGCTCAGGTGGAACGTGACGGAGCCGACGATAATCGTGCCCACCATTATCGAGAGGGCCCACTGCTCTTGCTCGCGCAGGCCGAACGCGAGGAACGCCACCCTCGACAGCGCCACGATGATCGGCAAGCCGGCGAGGATGCTCACCAGCCGCACCAGCGACCGCCGGTCGGGCCGGGCGAGTAGCCAGGCGAGCGGAAACCGGTCGGGGCGTGCCGCCGCCGTGGCAGTGACGAGCAGCAGCAAAGCCGAGGCCGTCGAGATCGCCTGGCCGGTCGACGGAGTCACCCCCACCAGCGCCAAAGCGTTGAACGAGTAGGCCGCGGCCGAGACAAACGGGATGAACCCGCCAACCAACAGGCAGGTCGGCCAGGCCACGCGGGCTCCGGGGTCCACGCGGGTCAGCGCGGCGGCGGCGGCCACGAGCAGGACCGACACCGCCGTCTGCGGGCTCGGACGCCCCGGCCACGACGCTTGCAGCGCGCGCACCGCGTCCCCGAACCACACCTGATCCAGGCCGAACGACCTGTCGGTCGCGTACTCGGCGAGCACCACGACGGCAAGGACGCCGACCACCGCGGCCACCACGCGCCCGACCCACACGCGTCCGCGCGATGGATGCCCCGATTGGACCAGGATTGCGGCCCCCAAGGCGGCCAGCCACAGGGCGGTCCATGGCGTCATCTGCGGCCAGGTCGGATAAACCCTCGTCAACTGCTCAACGCCGGCCGACCAGCCCACCCAATCCAGCGCGGTGCCGACGAGCACGATCACCACGGCCGCCCGCCCATACCGGGCCAGCGCCGTGTCCAGACGCACGCCGGGGTCGGGGTGGTTCATCGGCTCCCCTTTCCCGAGCGGTGCGTGGCTGCCTGTCCAGCGGCGACGTCGAGCCTTAGGCAGCATCGCCATTGTGTCCAGAAAACGAAAATGTTTCCTGCCGAACGAGCAAGATCGGCCGCGTCGAAAAACGGAGACGAACAGCGCCTCGCCGGAACCGGGTTACTCGCTATCGGGCCGCTGTCGCCCGACGATCATCCGGGCTCGTCAGCGGGTGCGGCTCGCAATACCACCGCGGCATAAGCCTCGACGGTGAATTTCGCAGCCGCTCGCAACTCCTCGGACGGTGTCGCCCCTGCTGTTCCGGTATGTACCACGGTGCGCCAAGCCACGCCGAATTGCTTTGGCGGAAGGATGAATTCGATCGGCTCGTAGTGGGCATTGAAGCACAGCACGAACGAGTCGTCGAGCACCCGCTGGCCGCGCGCGTCGCGGTCGGGAAGGCCATGGCCGTTGAGGAACACCGCCACGGATTTCGAGAAGCTCGCGCCCCAGTCCTCGTCGGTCATCTCGGTGCCGTCGGGGGTGAACCAGGCGATGTCGGGCAGGCCGTCCTGTCCGCGGCGGCCCACCGGTTTGCCGGAAAAGAACCGGCGCCTGCGGAAGACCGGGTGGTCGGCGCGCAGCGCCGACACCACGCAGGTGAACTCCAGCAGCCCGGCGTCCGCGTTGTCCCAGTCGATCCAGGTCAGCTCGTTGTCCTGGCAGTAGCCGTTGTTGTTGCCGCGCTGCGTGCGGCCGAGTTCGTCGCCGTGGCAGATCATGGGGACGCCCTGGGACAGCAGCAACGTGGTGAGGAAGTTGCGCTGCTGCCGGTTACGCAGCTCATTGACGTCGACGTCATCGGTCGGCCCTTCGGCGCCACAGTTCCATGACCGGTTGTAGCTCTCGCCGTCGTTATTGTCCTCGCCGTTGGCCTCGTTGTGCTTTTCGTTGTAGGACACCAGGTCCCGCAGCGTGAAGCCGTCGTGGGCGGTGACGAAGTTGATCGAAGCGACCGGACGGCGCGCGGTGTGCTCGTAGAGATCGGACGATCCGGAAAGCCGGTAGGCGAACTCGTCGAGGGTGGCGGGCTCCCCGCGCCAGAAGTCCCGGACGGTGTCGCGGTACTTTCCGTTCCACTCGGTCCACTGCGGCGGGAAATTGCCCACCTGGTAGCCGCCCGGCCCGACGTCCCACGGTTCGGCGATGAGCTTCACCTGACTGACCGTTGGATCTTGTTGCACGAGTTCAAAAAACGTCGCCAGACGGTCCACATCGTAGAACTCGCGAGCCAGCGTCGCGGCCAGATCGAAGCGGAAGCCGTCGACGTGCATCTCGGTCACCCAGTAGCGCAGCGAGTCCATGATCAGCTGCAGGGCATGCGGATGCCCGACATTGAGGCTGTTTCCCGTGCCGGTGTAGTCCATGTAGTAGCGCATGTCGTCCTCGACCAGCCGGTAGTACGCGGCGTTGTCGATACCGCGCATCGACAACGTCGGCCCCAGATGATTGCCCTCCGCGGTGTGGTTGTAGACCACATCGAGGATGACCTCGATGCCGGCGTCGTGGAGGGCCCGCACCATCGCCTTGAACTCCTGCACCTGCCCGCCCGCCGACGTGGCGCTGGAGTATTTCGGGTCGGGTGCGAAGAACGCAATCGTGTTGTAGCCCCAGTAATTCGAGAGCCCTTTGTCGATCAGGGTGGAGTCGTTGGCGAAGTGGTGCACCGGCATCAGCTCGATCGCGGTGACGCCGATGCTCTTGAGGTGCTCGATGATCACCGGGTGCGCCACCGCGGCGTAGGTGCCGCGCAGCTGTTCGGGGATCTCCGGATGGGTCTGCGTCAGGCCCTTGACATGCGCCTCGTAGACGACCGTGTCGGCGTAGTGGCGGTCCGGTGGTCGGTCGTTGCCCCAGTCAAAATACGGGTTTATCACCACCGATTTGGGCATGCTGGCCGCGGAGTCGTCGTCGTTGCGGCTGTCGGGGTCGCCGAAGTTGTAGCCGAACAGCGACTGGTTCCACTCGAATGTGCCGTCGATGGCCTTCGAATACGGGTCCAGCAGCAGCTTGTTCGGGTTGCACCGCAGGCCCGCCCGGGGATCGCAGGGACCGTGCACCCGGTAGCCGTAGTGCTGCCCCGGTTCGAGGTTGGGCACGTAGGCATGCCAGACGAACCCGTCCACCTCGGGCAGGGTGATCCGGCTCTCGGTCCCGTCGGCGTCGAACAGGCACAACTCCACGCGCTCAGCTACCTCGCTGAACACGGCGAAGTTGGTACCCGCACCGTCATACGTCGCGCCCAGGGGATAGGCCCTCCCCGGCCACACTTCACCAGTGGGCGTGGGAGCGGGAGCTTCGGCGGTGGTCATGGCGCATTCAATACCCTACCCGCGCAGCCGTCAAACGGCGGGCCATTCTCGCCGCGCGCCGGCTCCCCAGCTAACTCCCGACGGACGGCGCTGCCCGCGGGTATGCGGATTGTCCCGCGTCACAGGGCGTTGCCGCCGGTAACGGCTCGAGGCGCCGCCGGATGGTCGACCTCCCCGACGGCTTAGCCATCCGGTACAAGGCCAAAGACGCCGTCGTCGGCGAGCGCCTGATCATTGCCCACCGGTCGGCGCCGGTACCGATGCGATGAATGGAATCGACAGTGCTGTAGGGAATCTCAGCAGCGATCAGTGCTGTCGGTGCTTAAGCGGATGATCGCTGTCGATCAATCCTCTGGCGATTTCACTGACCTTGGTGTTCGATTGTTGCGAAAGCCGGGTCAGGAGCTCGAATGCTTCGACGGCATCGAGGTTGTAGCGTTCCATGATGACGCCCTTGGCCTGGCCGATGATGTCGCGTGAGGCCAACGCGCTGCGGAATTGCTGTTGCCGGCGCATGATGGACCACGCCAATGCGACATGGGTGGCGAAAACGGTTCCCAGCTCTACCGATTCGTCGGTGAATGCGTGCGGATGCTCGGCATAGAAGTTGAGCGCGGCCATGGCGCCGCCGTTCGCGAACAACTCGTACGAAAGGATGCACCGGATCGGCGTCTGCTCCAAGGCGTACCGCTGATAGCGGGGCCAGCGTTCGTCGAGGCTCAGATCCTCAACATGCATGACGTGGTGCCGCCAGGCGGCGGATAGACACGGCCCCTCCCCGAACCGGTGCTGAATCTCGTCCAAGACCATCGGATAGCGATGCGTGGCGACCACGTTGGTCACCGCCTTGCTTTTCTCGGCCAGGGTGATTCCCGCGTACTGGCTGCCGGCAACGTGGCGAACGGCGGCGTCGACGATTTCGTGCAGTCCGGTCGCGGTCTCGGTGTGGTTGCGGTCGAGGCCGGCAATCAACTCGGCCAGCTCGGCAACGAC
>CAYNLB010000045.1:0-23262 GCA_964397935.1 uncultured Mycobacterium sp. | reverse complement strand
TCTCGGTGTGGTTGCGGTCGAGGCCGGCAATCAACTCGGCCAGCTCGGCAACGACCGTATTATCGCCCGCCTGCATACACCACCCTAGCCACAATGCGAAGCCACGACCGGACTCTCGCGACGCCACCGGTCCCCACACACGAGCGCCCAAACGCCGTGGTCAACCACCTCCGGTCGGGTCTTTTGCCCACACCGCCGCCTCACGTGAGTCATGGTGGCGACGGCAAATTGAAAATGTCTATGCAATTGGCGAAGCATCTTGGCCAGTTAACGAAGCGCATGGGCGGGTAACGACCTGGCGGCGAGACCGAGTAGGCATGCGCTCAGCCTTCGGCCGACTGTTGCGCCATCGCGTAGGCAAGCTGAAGGAAGTCCGCGCCGGCCAATACGGTGAAGACACCGGCGATCAGGCGAGTAAATCCGGGCGCGAAGACCAGGCCGATGGCGAATCCGGCGGCCGGGGGTTGTCGCCCCGGTACGCGTCCGCTTCCTGGCGCGCGCCGTCAATCGCCTGGGCACCGGCCTCCGACAATTCTCCCATTGCAACTCCTTCATGGGTGCTTGACAGGCACAGCAGGCTGATTACCCGATGCCGGTCGACGCAATCGGCAACCGGGTTCCCGGCACGTTCGTCGGCAGCGGTCAGGCCCGGGTGCAGGACGGCTGCCGCAACTCAGGCTTCGTCCCCATCCTCGGTGGCAGGCCCCGTGACCTTCACCGTTCTGACGGCTTGCCGCAAAGTGCGATTGGTCGAGCGCAGGTCGGTGTTGGTTGCGGACAGGGAGGCGTTGTCGTCTTCGAGGTCGAGGATGCGGGCGATACCGGCCAGGTTGATCCCGGCGTCCACCAGTTCGCCGATGCGCCTCAGCCGGGCCAAATCGTCGGCGCTGTAGCGCCGGGTTCCACCCTCGCTGCGGGCCGGCGTGAGCAGTCCGTAGCGTTCGTACAGCCGCAGCGACTGCACCGCGATGCCGGAAAGTTCGGCGGCCACCGAGATGCCGTACACGCCATGATCGGGCGCTGGAGCGCTTGGCTCGGCGCGTTGATCGGCCATTGCGCATCTCCTCAGCTGACTCGAGCTACCTCCTCAGGAAATCTATCTACCACACTTGCATCATTGTGTCGATGGTGCTATATCAAATCTGTGTCATTAGACATAGGAAATCGCCGACTTGCGATCACAGATTGGAGTGAGAGGTGACTGCCATGCTGATGCGTACCGACCCGTTCCGTGAACTCGACCGCTTCGCTCAACAGGCACTCGGTACGGCCGCCCGCCCGGCGGTGATGCCGATGGACGCCTGGCGCGAAGGCGAGAAATTCGTCGTCGAGTTCGACCTGCCGGGCATCGACGCCGACTCGCTCGACATCGACATCGAGCGCAATGTGGTGACCGTGCGCGCCGAGCGGCCCGCCGTCGACCCCAACCGCGAGATGCTGGCCACCGAGCGACCGCGGGGTGTGTTCAGCCGCCAGCTCGTGCTCGGGGAAAACCTCGATACCGACAAGATCGAGGCGTCCTACCGCGAAGGCGTGTTGAGCCTGCACATCCCGGTGGCCGAGAGGGCCAAGCCGCGCAAGATTGCCGTCGGCCGCGGGGACTCCCACCAGGCCATCAACGACGACGCCTCCTCCCGGGAGGTGATCAACGCCTGATCGGCCGGGCCGGGCGGCGACCACACTGGCACAGATTCGAGCGGGTTTCGGGCCGCCGCCCTCCGCCGGTCCACTGCGCTGATTGAACGTGTTGCCCCGGCAACACATACAGAGACCAGGTGCACGATGGCATGGGAACTCGATGGCCAAACGGCCGAAGTCGAACAAGCCCTGGCCGGCGGCGCTACGCAACCCGCCGGCTGGTTCAAGTTCTACTTCACCGACCAGCGGTGGGAATGGTCCGAACAGGTACAGCGGATGTACGGGTACGCGCCCGGCACCGTCACACCCACCACCGATCTGGTGCTCTCCCACAAGCATCCCGACGACCGCGGGCACGTCGCGGCCACAATCGATCAGATTCTGGATACCCGCCAGCCGTTCAGCACCCGCCATCGAATCATCGACACCGGCGGAAGAGTTCGCCACATGGTGGTTGTCGGTGATCTGTTCTTCGACGACGACGGCGAAGTGATCGGGACGCACGGGTTTTACATCGACGTCTCGCCGACTCCCGAACAGGCGGACGAGGACGTCGTTACCGCGAAGCTGGCCGAGATCAGCGAAAACCGCGCCGGCATCGAGCAAACCAAGGGCATGCTGATGCTGATCTACAACATCGGTGACCGCGCCGCGTTCAACTTGCTGAAATGGCTTTCCCAGGAAGCGAATATCAAGCTGAGGACGCTGGCCGAGCAGATCGCTGAAGACTTTCGCAGCGCCGGCCTGACCCTGCGCGCCCAATCGGAGTTCGACCACCTGCTGCTGACCGCTCATCAGCGCGTCGGCCGCTCCGACGACTCGTCGTTGCATGAGAGCAGGGTCGACGCAACCCGTTGAGCGGTCAGCTCGGACTGCGTTCAGCCGCCAGCGACGTTGCGCTTGGCCCGCTTTTGCCCGGTTCGGCGGCTACGGCCGGCTGCAACCAGCCGAGCCACCCCCTCCTCGATTCCCGCCGCGAGCGCCTCGATGTCGGGTGCGGTGTCGTAGTCGGCGGTGATGCCGAAAACGAAACTGTCGGCGTAGCTGACCATCGCGACGCCGGTGCGCAGCTGAAGGGCGATCGGAGGGATCGGCAAGATCTCCAGCACTCGACGGCCCATCAGCGTCTGGCGGCCTCGTGGGCCGGGGACGTTGGTCGCCAGGGCGACAATCGCGCGCTGGGGCAGGCGGCTCAGCAACCGAACCGTCCACGCCGAGAAGGCGAACGGGACGTTCTTGGCGGCCGAAACCAGCGCGGCGCCGCCCTCGGTCTGACCACTGACTTTGGCCCGGGCGAGCCGGTCGTGCACCAACCGCAGCCGCCGCACCACGTCGACCTCGTCGACCGGCAGCAACGGCAGCATCGCCGAGACCTGGTTATCGGCCACGCCGAAGTGGTTCATCGTGCGAACCGAAACGGGAACGAGCGTGCGGAGTGAGTTGCGGCCGGGCTTTTCTCCGCGGTCGAGCAAGACTTTGCGGTAGCTGTCGGTGATCGCCGCCAACGCCACGTCGTTGAGCGTGACACCAAATGCCCGAGCAACTTTTTGCATGTCGGCCAACCGGACCCGGGCCGCGCTGTAGCGTCGCATAGTCGTGACCGGTCCGTGCAGCGATGATTCCGGCGCCGGACGCAACAGGCTGGTCGTCAGCTCGGCGGCACCCACCGCCACATGTTCGGCCGTGGCCGCGGCGGTGAGCGCGCTCCGCCCGATCGCGTTCACCCAGTTCAACGGGTTGAGACTCACGTTCGGCAGACCGAACCCCTGCCGAACCGGCTGCTTCGCGCCGTGCAGGTCCGTAGCGAAGGTGCCGCCGCCGTCGTCGTCGCTGAACTTCGCCAGCATCTGCGTTGTCGCGATTCCATCGGCGATGCAGTGGTGGATCTTGGTCAGCACCGCCCACCGGTCATCGCTGAGCCCCTCGATGATGAAGCAGTCCCACAACGGGCGCTCGCGGTCAAGGCGGCGCTCCATCACGGTCGCGATCATGTTGAACAGTTCGGCGTCGCCGCCGGGGTGCGGCAGGGCGAGGCGGTGCAGGTGCCGCGAAACGTCGAAGTGCGGGTCGTCCACCCATTCGGGTGGACCGAGATCGAGCGGATGGGTCCGCAAAAGCTGCCGGCAGCGCGGGACGTTCTGTGCTCGCTCGCCGAAGGCAGCGATGAACTCGTCGTAGCTCGGCGCCGGCCCCTCCATGACGGACACACCGCCGATCGCCAGACTCACATGCGGATCGGAGTCTTCGACTTCGAGAAAACTGGCGTCGAGCGGCGTCAAATGCTCCATGCCACTACTCTCCGCTCCTACCCGGTCCCGCGATCAGGGTCGGAAGTCCTATGTTCCGAGGACGAACGCATGCTGTGGGGCGGCAGAATCGGTCATATTGTCGACAGCGTGGCAGCCAACGGAGTTCACGGCGACACCGGCGCGGCGGGGGAAATGGGCGCGGCGGGGGAAATGGGCACGGCGGATGCGGCGGGAATGCAAACCCCACCCCGCGGCGATGTGGCGGCTCTACCCGACCTGCTGCATGGACAGTCCCGCGCGGGCCCAGTCCGCGATCGCCGCCCGGTTTACGTCGATCTGCTGCCACCGTGCAACGCCGGATGCCCGGCCGGGGAGAATATCCAGGCCTGGCTTACCCACGCCCGCGCCGGACGTCATGAGCAGGCCTGGCGTCAGCTCGTCGCCGACAATCCGTTCGCCGCGATCCACGGCCGCGTCTGCTACCACCCGTGCGAATCCGTCTGCAACCGAGCACATCTGGATGCCGCGGTCTCGATTCACGCGGTGGAGCGGTTCCTCGGCGACACAGCGCGGGACAGGGGATGGCAGTTCGAGCCACCCCCGCAACCGACGGGCAAGCGTGTCCTCGTCGTAGGAGCGGGGCCCAGCGGCCTGTCAGCCGCTTATCACCTGGCCCGGCTGGGCCACCACGTAGAGGTCCGCGACGCCGGCGCGGAGCCGGGCGGGATGATGCGCTACGGCATCCCGAAATACCGGCTGCCCCGCGACGTGCTGGACGCCGAGGTGGAACGCATCGGCGCGCTCGGCGTCCAGTTCACCTGCGGGCACCGGGTTGACGACCTCGCCGCCGAGCGTGACAACGGCAAGTTCGATGCGGTGTTCGTGGCCGTGGGCGCACACCTCGCCAAACGCGTCGACATCCCTTCGCCCGACGCTGGCTCGATGCTCAATGCCGTGTCGTTCCTGCACGGTGTCGCCGCGGGCGAACAACCCGACCTCGGCCACCGCGTCGCCGTCTACGGTGGTGGTGACACCGCGATCGACGCCGCCCGTGTTGCTCGCCGCCTCGGGGCCGAAGACACCGTGATCATCTACCGGCGCACGGCAGCCCAGATGCCCGCGCATCAACACGAGGTCGAGGAGGCCGAACGCGAGGGCGTGAAAATCAACTGGCTGCGCACGATCACCGCCTTCGACCATCACGCTCTGCAGGTCGAGTTGATGGAGCTCGACGAATCCGGACGCCCCCGTCCGACCGGGCGGTTCGAGACACTCGCCGCAGACACCGTCATCATGGCGCTGGGGCAGGAAACCGAATCGGCGTTCATGCGGACTCTGCCCGGGGTGGAGTTCGACCGCGACGGCAGCGTGCGAGTCTCACCGACGTTGATGACCGGTTGCCCCGGAGTCTTCGCCGGCGGTGACATGGTGCCCTGCGAACGCACCGTGACGGTCGGCGTCGGCCACGGCAAAAAGGCCGCCCACTACATCGACGCCTGGCTGCGCGACGGCTCCGGGGAGCGTCCGCCCAAGCACCCGGTCGCCGACTTCGACAAGCTGCACCTGTGGTACTTCGGCGATGCGGCCCGGCGGGCAGAACCCGAACTTCCCCCGGAACGACGCATCACCGGTTTCGACGAGATCGTCGGCGGCCTGTCGGCCGAGGCCGCGACGTTCGAGGCCGGCCGGTGCCTGTCGTGCGGCAACTGCTTCGAGTGCGACGGCTGTCTGGGCGCCTGCCCGGAGGACGCGGTGATCAAGCTCGGCCCCGGCCACCGCTACCGCTTCGACTACGACAAGTGCACCGGTTGTGCGACGTGCTACGAGCAGTGCCCGGTGCACGCCATCGAGATGATCCCGGAGCCATGATGACGCGCGCCACGGTGGACGGCAACGAGGCGACGGCCTCGGTGGCCTACCGACTCAACGAATTGTGCTGCATCTACCCCATCACCCCGTCGTCACCCATGGCGGAGCTGGCCGATACCTGGTCGAGCCAGAACCGGCCCAACGTGTGGGGCACGGTGCCGTCGGTGATCGAGATGCAAAGCGAGGGCGGGGCGGCGGGAGCGCTGCACGGCGCCCTGCAGGGCGGAGCGTTGACGACGACCTTCACCTCGTCGCAGGGCCTGCTGTTGATGATCCCGAACATGTACAAGATCGCCGGTGAGCTGACCTCCGCGGTGATCCATGTAGCAGCACGATCGCTTGCCGCGCAGGCGCTTTCGATATTCGCCGACCACCAGGACGTCATGGCGGTGCGCCAGACCGGCTTCGCGCTGCTGTCGTCGGCCTCGGTGCAGGAGGCCCACGACCTGGCCCTGATCGCCCAGGCGGCGACGCTGCGCACCCGGGTTCCGTTCCTGCATTTCTTCGACGGCTTCCGCACCTCTCACGAACTCAACACCATCGACTTGCTCACCGACGACGACTTGCGAGCCCTGGTCCCCCAGGAGTTGATCCAGGCGCACCGCAACCGTGCGCTGTCGCCGGAGCGGCCGTTCATCCGCGGCACCGCGCAAAACCCGGACACCTACTTTCAGGCCCGTGAGACCGTCAACCCGTTCTACGCGCGGGTGCCCGACGTAGTCGAGGAACTGATGGGCGAGCTCGGCCGGCGCACCGGGCGCTCGATGCACATCGTCGACTACACCGGACATCCCCAGGCCGAGCGGGTTGTGATGCTGATGGGATCCGGCGGCGACACGGCGGCCCAGACCGTGGCCGCCCTGACCGCGCGCGGTGAGCGGGTCGGGGTGCTCCAAATCCGGCTGTACCGGCCGTTCCCGGCCAAAGCGCTGCTGACGGCGCTGCCGCCGACGGTCCGCTCGGTCGCGGTGCTGGACCGCACCAAGGAACCCGGCTCCCAGGGCGAGCCACTGTATTTGGACGTTGCCGCCACACTGGCCGAGGCCTACAGCAGCGGTGAGCGAGCATCTTTGCCCCGAGTGTGCGGCGGACGCTACGGGCTGTCGTCCAAGGAATTCACGCCCGCGATGGTCGCCGGCGTATTCGACGAGCTGGCCCGCGAGCGGCCGCGAACCCGTTTCACCGTGGGCATCGACGACGACGTCAGCGGCTCCAGCATCGACTACGACCCGGGATTCGACATCGAGTCCCCCGCCGTCACGAAGGCCGTCTTCTTCGGCATGGGCTCGGACGGCACCGTCGGCGCCAACAAGAACACCATCAAGATCCTCGGCGGCGAAGAAAACATCTTCGCGCAGGGATACTTCGTCTACGACTCCAAAAAGTCGGGCTCCCAGACAATTTCGCACTTGCGGTTCGGCCCGGAACCGATTCGCGCACCGTATCTGGTACACCAGGCCGGCTTCGTCGGCTGCCACCACCAGCGGTTCCTGGACAAGGTCGACGTCCTGGGCCGCGCCGCCCAGGGCGCCGCGCTGCTGCTCAACAGCTCGCGACCGCCCGAGAGGGTATGGGACAGTCTGCCCGCCGCGGTGCAACAGCAGATCATCGACAAGCGCATCCGGCTCTATGCCGTCGACGCCGGCAAGATCGCGCGCGAGGTCGGGCTGGCCGGCCGGATCAACATCGTGCTGCAGACCTGCTTTTTCGCCATCGCCGATGTGCTGCCCTCCGAAACCGCGATCGCACGGATCAAAGACAGCGTCGCCAAGACCTACGCCGACCACGGCGCCGACGTGGTAGCCCGCGAATTCGACGCCGTTGACCACGCGCTGGCCGGGCTGCAGCGCGTGCAGGTCCCCGACACCGTCACCTCCACCCGCCGGCTCGAGCCACCGGTTCCGCCCGACGCCCCGGATTTCGTGCAGAAGGTGACTGCGGAGATGATCGTCGGGCGTGGCGACGCGTTGCCGGTCAGCGCGCTGCCGGTGGACGGCAGTTATCCCAGCGGCACCGCCGCCTACGAGAAGCGCAACATCTCCGATCTCGTCGCGGTCTGGGATCCCGACACCTGCATCCAGTGCGGCAACTGCTCATTTGTCTGTCCGCACAGCGTGATTCGCACCACCTTCGTCGACAGCGACCGGCTGCAGGACGCACCGGCGACGTTCTCGTCAGCGCCACTCGACGCGGTGGGCCTGCCCAACGCCCGCTACAGCCTGCAGGTGTATGTCGAGGACTGCACCGGATGCGGGTTGTGCGTAGAAGCCTGCCCCGCGGTCCAGCCGGGAACCCCGGTCACCAAGGCGATCAACCTGGCGCCGCGTGAACCGCTGGTGGCCACCGCGCGCGAGAGCATCGCGTTCTTCGAGACGCTGCCGGAGGCCAACCGATCGGCGGTGGACTTCGGGACCGTACGCGGTGCGCAGTTCTTGCAGCCGCTGTTCGAATTCTCCGGTGCCTGCGCCGGCTGCGGCGAAACCCCCTACCTCAAGCTGCTGTCGCAATTGTTCGGCGACCGCCTGATGATCGCCAACGCCACCGGCTGCTCCTCGATTTACGGTGGCAACCTGCCGACCACGCCCTGGACGGCCAACGCCGAGGGGCGCGGTCCCGCCTGGTCCAACTCGCTGTTCGAAGACAACGCCGAGTTCGGTCTGGGGATGCGGCTGGCCGCCGACACCCACGAACGGCAAGCCCGGCAACTGCTGGGCGAGCATCGCGAGATCCTCGGCGCCGATCTCGTCGACACCATCCTGGACGCACCGCAACTGCGGGAATCGGAGCTGCACGCGCAGCGTCAGCGGGTGGCCGAAGTGCGCAGCCGGCTCGATCGGCTGCCACCGGCGGCCGGCGACGAGTTGCGCAGCGTCATCGATCATCTGATCCGCCGCAGCGTGTGGATCGTCGGCGGAGACGGCTGGGCCTACGACATCGGCTCCGGTGGGCTCGATCACGTGCTCGCCAGCGGACACAACGTCAATGTGCTGGTGCTCGACACCGAGGTGTATTCCAACACCGGCGGGCAGATGTCAAAGAGCACACCGCTGGGTGCGGTGGCCAAGTTCGCCGCAGGGGGCAAGACCGTGCCGCGGAAAGACGTCGCGCTGCAGGCCATTTCGTACGGCAACGTCTATGTCGCGCAAGTTGCTATGGGGGCAGACCCACAGCAGACGCTGCTGGCCTTCCGGGAGGCCGAAGCCTACGACGGTCCGTCGATCGTCCTCGCCTACAGCCACTGCATCGCCCACGGCTTCGAAATGCGGTATGGCCTGGACCAGCAATACCGCGCGGTCGCCAGCGGGCACTGGCCATTGATCCGATACGACCCGGTGCTGCGTGCCACCGGCGAGACGCCATTCCTGCTCGATTCCCACCGCCCCCGCGTCCCGCTCGCCGACTTCCGCAACCGCGAACTGCGCTACCGTAGCCTGACGAACTCCGACCCGGACGAGGCCGAACGGCTGCTCGGGCTGGCACAGGAGTCGATTGACCAGCGCTGGGAGGTCTACGAGGACATGGCTTCCCGTGCTCCGCACCAGTTTCCGTCCGACGCGCGGAAGGAGTGCTGAATGGATCTTTCCACCCGCTACCTCGGACTGAACCTGCGCAACCCGCTCGTGGCCTCGGCGTCACCACTGAGCCGCACGGTCGATGACGTGCGTCGGCTCGCCACCAACGGTGTCGGCGCGGTGGTGCTGTACTCGTTGTTCGAAGAGCAGCTGCGCCGCGAAGCCGCGCACAACGAGCGGATGGCCGTCCAGGGCAGCGAAAGCTACGCCGAGGCGCTCAGCTACTTTCCTCCCAGCGTCGATGACGGCCGAAGCGGTCATCGATACCTGCGTCTGGTCGAACGCGCGGCGGCCGCGGTCGACATCCCCGTCATCGGCAGCCTCAACGCGTCCACGCCCGGCGGCTGGGCCCGCTACGCCCGCTGGATTCAGGACGCCGGCGCGGCGGCGATCGAGCTGAACATCTACTACCTTCCGGGCGACAACACCGTGCACGGCAGCGCGGTCGAGCAGCGCCACCTAGACGTGCTGGCCGAGGTCAAGAGCGCAACAACGATTCCGGTCGCCGTCAAGCTCAGCCCGTACTTCAGCGCGACCGCCGACATGGCGCACCGGCTGGACGCCGCGGGCGCGGACGGGCTGGTGTTGTTCAACCGGTTCCTGCAGCCCGACATCGACCCCGAGACACTCAGCACGGTGCGCACCGTCACGCTGTCCACACCGGCGGACACGCGGTTGCCGCTGACTTGGATCGCGTTGCTGCATAGGAAGATACGTGCGTCACTGGCCGCCAGCACCGGGGTCGAGCGCGCCAGCGACGTCGCCAAGTATCTGCTCGCCGGCGCAGACGTTGTCCAGTCCGCGTCGGCGCTGCTGCGCCATGGTCCCGAGTACGCGGGTGTGCTGCTGCGGGAATTGAGTCACTGGATGAACCGCAAGAGGTTTTCGAACCTCAGCGAGGTGCGCGGGCTACTGGCAGCCCCTGATGCCAAGGACACTGAGGACTCTGCGGCCCGCGAGCGCGCGGACTACGTCTGGGCCTTGCGCAAAGCCAACAGCGGGATCTACGACTTGTATTGACCGCCGCAATCACGGAGGAAAAAATCATGAGCAATTTCACCTACGTTCGCTTCTTCGAAGAATTCGGCATCGACGACGTGTCGCTTGTCGGCGGCAAGAACGCCTCGCTCGGCGAGATGTTCCAGAAACTGTCCGAGCAGGGCGTGCGCGTCCCCCACGGCTTCGCCATCACCGCCGAGGCCTACAAATACATGTTGGACAGCGCCGGCGCCTGGGACCCGCTGCACGCCGAACTCGACGATCTCGACCCGGCCGACGTCACCGCGTTGGCGCGCAAAGGCAAACGCGCCCGAGAAATCGTCTACGGCGCCGGGCTTCCCGGCGACCTGGCCGCCGAGATCATCGCCGCTTACCACATGCTGCAGGACGAATACGGCGAGGAGGTCAGCCTCGCCGTGCGGAGCTCGGCGACCGCCGAGGACCTGCCGACGGCCAGCTTCGCCGGCCAGCAGGAAACCTATCTCAACATCAAAGGTCCCGAGAGCCTCCTCGACGCATGCCGCCGTTGCTTCGCCAGCCTGTTCACCGACCGGGCCATCCACTATCGCATCGACCAGGGCTTCGACCATTTCAAGGTCTATTTGTCGATCGGCGTGATGAAAATGGTGCGCTCCGACCTTGCCTCGTCGGGGGTGATGTTCACCATCGACACCGAGTCCGGCTTCAATGACGTCGTGTTCATCACGGGCGCCTACGGCCTCGGCGAGAACGTGGTCCAGGGCGCCGTCGACCCCGACGAGTTCTACGTTCACAAGCCGACTTACCTTGCCGGCCACCGCGCCGTGCTGCGCCGCCTGATCGGGGACAAGGCGGTGAAGATGGTCTTCGTCGAGGGCGAGACGAAGCACACGACCCGCAACATCCCCACGCCGAAGGCCGACCGCGCCCGCTTCTGCATCACCGACGAGGACGCCCTGGAGCTGGCCGGCTACGCGTGCGCCATCGAGCGGCACTACAAACGGCCGATGGACATCGAGTGGGCCAAAGACGGTCTGGACGGCAAGCTCTACATCGTCCAGGCCCGCCCCGAAACGGCGGCCTCCCAGCGCAGCCTGACGACGGTGGAGACCTACGTGCTCGAAGGAAAGGACCCCCAAGGAAAAGAGGTACTCGCCGAGGGCCGGTCGGTCGGCGAGAAGGTCGCCTCCGGCGTCGCGAAACGGATGGACAACCTCGGGCGCCTGTCGGACTTCCGGCCCGGCGATGTACTGGTCGCCGACATCACCACACCGGACTGGGAGCCCATCATGAAGATTGCCGCCGCGATCGTCACCAACCGCGGCGGGCGCACCTGCCACGCGGCGATCATCGCGCGCGAACTCGGCATCCCGGCCGTGGTCGGCGCGGGCGATGCCACCACCAGCGTGCCGGACGGCGAGGTCGTCACGGTGTCCTGCGTCGAGGGCGACACCGGGCGCGTGTACCGCGGCGAGGTGGGCTTCCACGTCGATCGGACCGAGGTGTCTGACGTGCAGCGCCCCCGTACCGAGATCATGATCAACCTCGGCAATCCCGACCTCGCCTTCAAGACGTCGTTCCTTCCGAACGACGGCGTGGGGCTTGCCCGGATGGAGTTCATCGTCAGCGAATACATCAAGGTTCACCCGCTGGCCCTGCTGCACCCGGAGAAGGTCGACGACCCGGAAGCCCGGCGGACGATCGAGCGGCTGACGTACGCCTACTCGGATGGCGCCGAATTCTTCGTGGAGCGCCTCTCCGAGGGGATCGGCACGATCGCCGCCGCCTTCTGGCCCAAGCCCGTGGTGGTGCGGATGTCCGACTTCAAGACGAACGAATACGCCAGCCTGATCGGCGGCAGTGTCTTCGAGCCGACCGAAAGCAACCCCATGATCGGTTTTCGCGGCGCCTCGCGCTACGCGCACCCGGCTTATGCCGAGGGCTTCGCGCTGGAATGCCGGGCGATGAGACACGTGCGCGACCAGATGGGGTTGACGAACGTCGTGCTCATGCTCCCGTTCGTGCGTCGAGTGGCCGAGGCGGATCTAGTCCTGGAAGAGATGGCCAAACACGGTCTGCGCCGCGGGGAGAACGGGCTCAAGGTGTACGCGATGTGCGAGATTCCGAACAACGTGATACTCATCGACGAGTTCGCCAAACGCTTCGACGGCTTCTCCATCGGCTCCAACGACCTGACCCAGCTCACCCTCGGCGTCGACCGCGACAGCGAGATCGTCGCCTTCGACTACGACGAACGCGACGAGGGTGTCAAGGAGATGATCCGCCTGGCCGTGGAAGGCTGCCGCCGCAACGGCATCCACTCGGGGTTGTGTGGACAAGCGCCGTCGGATTACCCGGACATCGCCGAATTCTTGGTCCGCATCGGGATCGATTCGATCAGCCTGAACCCCGATGTGCTGGTGAAGACCACCCGCCAGATACTCGAGCTGGAGCAGCAGATCGTGTCGCTGCAGTGAACATGCCCGCATTGTGTGCGACGCGCCCGCGGATCGGTTTCCGACGAGCAGCTGTGACGTGAATCGACCAGTCGTCATCGATCCGCGTTACCACGACGCGGTGATCTTCGACCTCGACGACGTGCTCGCCGACGCCGCCTCGCTGCAACGCCGAGCGTGGGCGTCGCTGTTCGACGACTACCTGGTGCGGCGGCCCGGACACGAAGACGAGGATCACTCCCCCTTCACCGACGACGACTACCGTCAGCTGGTCAACGGTAAGCCGCACCCTGACGGGGTCGCCACCTTCCTGGCGTCGCGGGGGATCACGCTGCCCCGCGGCGCGCCATGGAATATCGGCGACGACACGATATACGGATTGGCCAACCGTCAGCGGCAGACCTATACGGCCCTGTTGGGCCGTATAGTGCCGCCTTTCGGGGCCATGGTCGCCTTGATGCGAAAGTTGCTGGGCATCGATATCGCCGCCGTGGCGGTGCACCCGTCGGGCCCCGTCCGTCAACAACTGTCGACGGTTACCGGGGTTGGCAGCCTGCTCGACGTCGACATCGGCGGGACCGCCGCCGAAAGGCTCAGCATTGCCGGGAACCCTTGCCCCATTGTCGATCCGGAGGCCACGCACATTCTGGACGCCGCACGCAGACTCGGTGTGCACCCCCACCGCACGGTCGTCATCGGGAACACCGAAGCAGCGCTGTCCGCGGGCCTGGACGCCGGATTCGCCCTCGTCATCGGTGTCGACGGCACCGAACGCGCCGACGGACCATCCCGGCGCAGCGCCGACGTCTTCGTCGCCGAACTCGCCGATATCGCTGTGCGCACAGGTGACAAGCGAATCTCGGAAATCCCGAATGCGCTGGCGTCTTATGGCCAGCTGGCCGGCATAGCCATCGCGCGAGAGTCGTTGGTGTTTCTCAACTACGAGATAGCGCTATCCAGGATCGTTTCCGACCCCGGTGCGGTCGCGCCGGTCGACGGAGCGGCCCAGGCGCTGGCCCGCCTGGCCGATGCATTCCCGGTCGTCGTTATCAGCTGCGATGACCTAGCCGATATCCGCGGCCGGGTGAGCGTACCGGGGATCTGGTATGCGGGCAGCCACGGGTTTGAGCTGGCCGGGCCGGACGGCCGCCATCACGAGCACGAGGTGGGGGCGGCCGCGGTACCCGTCCTGGCGAGCGCGGCCGCCGAGTTGCGCGCCACCCATGAGCAGATTCCGGGACTGCGAGTGGTGCACACGCGCTTCCACATCGCGGTGCACTACCGTGAGGTCGCCCCGGAGCACATCGACGAGATCGTTGCCACAACACACCGGCTCGGACGACGCAACAATCTACGGGTCACGAGCGGGCACATGCTGGTCGAATTGCGGCCGGACGTCGACAGGGAAACGGGAACCCTGCTGGCGTGGATCCGGTCCCACGTCGACGAATCGAAATCCCTGGTGCCGATCTATATCGGGGGCGACCTCCCCGACGAGAGCGCGTTCGAGGAGGTGCAACTCGGCGGGATCGGGATCGCTGTACGGCAAGAACAGGACGGCGACCGCAGGACGGCCGCCCGCTTCGCCCTGGACGGCCCCGATCAAGTGCGGGAGGTGCTCCATCTGGGGTCGCGGTGGCTGGACTACAAACGCAGGGCCGACGCCGAGGCCTGGAATCTCACCTTCGAGGGGTACGACCCCGCCAGTGAGAAACTGCGCGAGGCGTTGTGCACGGTGGGAAACGGCTATTTCGCCACCAGAGGCGCCGCACCGGAATCGAAGGCCGGGCAGGTGCACTATCCGGGCACCTACGCCGCCGGGGTGTACAACCGTCTCTTCGACACCGTATCGGGCCTAACGATCAACAACGAGAGCCTGGTGAATCTGCCCAACTGGCTTCCCCTCACCTTCCGGATCGACGGCGGCGACTGGTTCGACATCGACGGAGTCGCCGTGCTCTCCTATCGCCAGACTCTCGATCTTCACGAAGCGGTACTCAGCAGGGAAATACGCTTCCGTGACAGCTCCGGCCACACGATTTCGGTGACACAGCGACGATTCGTTGCTATGCACATGCCTCATATTGCTGCGCTGACCACCACGATCGTCGCCGAGGATTGGTCGGGCAGCATCGCGATCCGTTCGACGCTGGACGGCAACGTGCGTAACACGCTGGTCGAGCGGTACCGGGAGTTGGCCAACAAGCATCTGGGGCTGCTAGACAAGCGGGAAATCGCCGACGACTCAGTGCTTCTGGCGGTTCGGACGAACCAATCGCGGATCCCCATCGCCCTGGCCGCGCGAACTACGCTGTGGCGCAACGAGGCCCGGATCCCGGCGAACGAGAGCGAAGCGACCCCGGGAGCGTCTGCCGGCTACCGGCTGGTGGATCAGGAGGCGGAAATCGGCCACGACATCGACGTCGAGTTGTCGATGGGTGAGGCGTTGACGGTGGAGAAGATGGTGACTCTGTTCACCGGCCACGATGTCGCGACGTCGGAACCCGCCGACGCGGCCCCACGTTGGCTGGCCCGACTCGGCCGGTTCGACGAGGTGCTGGAGCAGCACAAGGCCACCTGGCGCCATCTCTGGGAGCGTTCGTCCATCGAATTCGACCAATTCACCGACGAATTACGTATCCTGCGTTTGAATCTGCTGCATCTGCTGCAGACGGTCTCACCCAATAGCGCCAACCTCGATGTCGGAGTGCCGGCACGCGGCTTGCACGGTGAGGCCTATCGCGGGCACATCTTCTGGGACGAGCTGTTCATCTTCCCGGTACTCAACCTTCGACTGCCGATGGTCACCCGGTCCCTGCTGCTCTACCGTTACCGGCGGCTGCCCGAAGCCTGCCACGCCGCCCGGGAGGCCGGCTACTCCGGCGCCATGTTCCCGTGGCAGTCCGGCAGCGACGGGCGCGAGGAAAGCCAACGGCTTCATCTCAATCCGCGCAGCGGCCGATGGAACCCCGATGCAAGCTCTCTTGCGCACCACATCGGGATCGCCGTCGCCTTCAACGCGTGGAAGTTCTACGAGACCACCGGGGACCTCGCGTATCTGATCGACTACGGCGCCGAGATGCTCGTGGAGCTCGCCCGCTTCTGGGTCAGCAGGGCCACCTACGACCGGGAGCGCGACCGCTACAGCATCCGCGGCGTTATCGGGCCCGACGAGTTCCATTCCGGGTACCCGAGCGCGCCCTACGACGGCATCGACAACAACGCCTACACCAACGTGATGGCGGTGTGGGTGATCCTGCGGGCTTTCGACGCGTTGGAACTGCTGCCGTTGCCCAACCGACTCGATCTTCGGGAAACTCTGCGACTGCACGACGACGAACTGGCACGCTGGAACGAGGTGAGCCGGCGGATGTTCGTCCCCTTCCACGACGGCATCATCAGCCAGTTCGAAGGGTACTGTGATCTCGAGGACCTGGATTGGGATCACTACCGCGAAAAGTATGGCAACATCCAGCGCCTGGACCGCATCCTGGAGGCGGAAGGCGACGACGTCAATCGCTACAAGGCCTCCAAGCAAGCCGACGCGCTGATGCTGCTCTACCTGATGTCATCGACCGAGTTGGGCGACCTGCTGAACCGGCTCGGCTATCGGTTCGCACCCCAGCGGATCCCGAAAATGGTGGACTACTACCTGGCGCGGACGTCGCACGGCTCGACGCTTTCCGGTGTCGTGCACAGCTGGGTACTGGCCAGGGCCAACCGCGGGCGAGCAATGGAGTTCTTCCAACAGGCTCTGATCTCCGATGTCGCCGACGTCCAGGGCGGCACCGCGTCGGAAGGCATTCACCTGGCGGCGATGGCCGGCAGTGTCGACCTTATGCAGCGTTGCTTCACCGGAATGGAGACCCGCGGCGAACGCATCATCCTCGACCCGCACTGGCCCGAAACACTCGGCGAGCTGGCCGTGCCGATCCACTACCGTGGCCTGCACCTGCACCTGCGCGTCAGCGGCAGGGGTGTGATCATCAGCGTGGATCCACGGGGTGCCGGCGGAATCGACGTGGAGTGCCGAGGTCAGGTCAGACGGCTGAACCCCGGCAGCATTGTCCGATTCGTCGGTTGACCGTTGCCGCCCGAGTCTTCTATCGCGAAACCCGTTCCCACTAAATACATATGAACCAATACATACGAACCGGAGAAGAGCGATGACCGCGACCGCAGGCCTGGATCGGGAAGCCCTCGACATGATGCTGGATTCGTTGGACGAGTTCGTCGCCGCGGCCCTCCCCGACGAGCGCCTGCTCGAACTGGACCATGAGGACATCTGTCCCGAGGAGACCATCCGTGCGATGTGCGGCCAGGACCTCGGCGTGCAACTGGTGTTCATTCCCGAGGAATACGGGGGCTTCGGCGGCGGGGCGTTCGACTCGTATCGGGTTTGTGAAAGACTTGCGCGCATCGACATCGGGCTCGCCACATCGGTGTTCGCCACGTTTCTCGGTTCCGACCCGATCCTGATCGGCGCGACCGCCGAGCAGCGCAAGGAGTGGCTGGGGCGCATCGCCGAGCAGGGCATCCTGTTCGCCTACGGCGCCACCGAGCCCGAGGCGGGCAGCGACTTGGGTGCCATGAAGACGACCGCCACCCCGGTCGAAACCGATGGGCAGGTGACCGCCTATCGGATCACCGGGCGTAAGCAGTGGATCAGCAATGGCTCGATCGCCGACGTCTACTCGGTGCTGGCGCTGGCCCCGGGCGGTCCTTCCTGGTTCATCGTGGAGAAAAACACCGCGGGCTTCTCGGCGGCGGCACCGGAAGACAAGCATGGTATCCGGCTGTCGAACACGGCGGCGCTCTTTCTCGATGACGTGGTGGTACCGGCGGAGAATCTGGTGGGCCGCGAGGAAGGCCGCGGGCTGACCGAGGCCCAGCAGGTCTTCGGCTACACCCGGGTGATGGTCGGCGCGTTCGGCCTCGGTGGAGGTTGGAGCGCGCTGGATCGCGCGATCGCCTACTCCGCCGACCGGGTGCAGGGAGGCGCACCGCTGGCGACCAAGCAGGGCTTCACGCACAAGCTGATCGTGCCGCACGCGGTGCGCCTGGAAGCCGCGCGGGCCTTCCTGGAGGAAACCGCGACACGCATCGACGCCGGCGAGGGCGCGGGTGGCGCGCTCAACACCGAGGGGGCGATCGCCAAGTACATGGCGACCGAGGCCGGCAATGCGGCGGCCGAGGCGGCGATCCAAGCGCACGGCGGGTACGGCTACACCCGCGACTACATGGTGGAGAAGATCAAGCGCGATGTCCGGATCACCATCATCTACGAGGGGACCTCGGAGATACTCGAGATGACGATCGCCCGCGACCGCTGGCAGCAGCACCTCAAGACGTCCGGTTCCTATTACCGCGATAAGGCGCGCGGGCTCGCTGACGTCGCCGACGACTGTGGCGGCCCGACGGCCGCGCTGGCGCAGGAGTGCCTGGCGGCGGTGCTGGAGGCCTGTCGGGTGGGCCACCTGACCAGGAATCAGCATGTTCTGCTGCGACTGGGCGAACTGACGGCCTACGCCGAATGCGCGGGCGCGCTGGCGCGCCGCGCCGCGGCGGCTGCCGTCGGCGCATTGCCGGACAAGGCCGATACCCGCTTCACGCCGGCGGCGCTGGCCGCCGTCAGCCGAGTGTTTGCCCGCGAGGCGGCGCTCAAGGTTGCCGAAGAAGGCCTGCGGTGGGTGTCCGGGGCGGGCACGGGAGCGGATCTGGGCGCAACCCTGCCGCTGGACCGGGTGCGGTTCGCGCAATCCGGTCTGCTCGCTGACATGAACCTGGTAGCGGATTCGCTCTACGGACGGGAGGCCAAATCAACATGACAAACCCCCTGACTATCCCGGGGCCAGAGCCGATCGCGGTGATCGGCGTCAGCGCGATCATGCCCGACGGGCCGGACGCGGCCACGTTCTGGGCCAACATCAAAGCGGGCCGGTACAGCATCAGCGACGTGCCGCCGCAGCGGTGGGACCCCGAGTTGTACTACGACCCCGACCCACACGCGCCGGACAAGACGTACTCGCGCATCGGCGGATGGGTCCGCGACTTCGCCTGGGAGCCGCTGGCGTGGAAGCTGCCGATCCCGCCGGCGGTCAGCGCGCAGATGGACGACGGACAAAAGTGGGCGGTCGCCGGCACCCGTTCGGCACTGCTCGACGCCGGCTGGCCGGACTGGACGGTGGACCCGGAGCGAGTCGCCGTCATCATCGGCAACGCCATCGGTGGCGACAAGCAGCACCGCAGCAACATGCGGATCGGTTTTCCCACCTTTGCCCGGGCACTGGGCGCCGCCCCGTCGTTCGCCGCGCTGCCGCCCGACGTGCGTGAAGCGGTGCTCGCCGAGACCCACGATTCGTTTGTTGCCGGGTTCGAGCAGATCACCGAGGACACCATGCCCGGCGAGCTCGCGAACGTGATCGCCGGGCGGGTGGCGAACCTGTTCAACTTCCGCGGTCCCAACTTCACTACCGACGCGGCGTGTGCCTCCGCGCTGGCCGCCATGTCGGCCGCGGTGCGCGGGTTGCAGGCCGGCGACTTCGACGCAGCGATCGCGGGCGGTGTCGACCGCAACATGGACGCCGCCGGATTCGTCAAGTTCTGCAAGATCGGCGCGCTTTCGGCAACCGGCACCCGCCCGTTCGACGCCGACGCGGACGGCTTCGTGATGGGCGAGGGAGCCGCCCTTTACGTCCTCAAGCGGTTGTCCGACGCCGAGCGCGACGGTGACCGGATCTATGCGGTACTGCTCGGCATCGCCGGCTCCAGCGACGGCCGCGGAAAGGGCATCACAGCGCCCAATCCGGTCGGGCAGCGACTGGCGGTGGAGCGCGCATGGCACACCGCCGGGATCGACCCGACGCAGGCCGGCTACATCGAGGCGCACGGCACCTCCACGCGCGTCGGCGACGCCACCGAGCTGGCCAGCCTGACCGACGTGTTCGGCAAGGCCGGTGCCGCGAGCGGGTCGATCGCGCTGGGTTCGGTCAAGTCGAACATCGGCCATCTCAAGGGTGCCGCCGGGGCCGCGGGCCTGTTCAAGACGGTGCTGAGCCTGCACGAGAAGGTGCTGGCGCCCAGCCTGCACTTCGAACACCCCAACGAGAACGTCGAATGGGACGAAATCCCCTTCCGGGTGAATACCGAGCTGCGGGAGTGGCCGGCGTCCAAGAGCGGCGCGCGATGCGCGGGAGTGAGCGCCTTCGGGTTCGGCGGCACGAACTTCCACGCCGTCGTCGAGGAATACGTGCCCGGGCGGCACCGAACCGCCGATGCGGGCCGGTCATTCCCGGGCGCAAAGGTCTCTGGCGGCGAGCACCGACCCGCGGCGGCGAGTACCGGTACCACCACAACACCGGCGGCGCCGCGCGCCGCCAAGGCGCCGCTGCGGGGGGCGGCCGTGGTGGGCGGCGCAGACGACGCCGATGTGGCGGCGCAGCTGGGGCGGCTGGCCGCCGAAGCATCGGCCGGGCGCGCACCCGAGCCGGTAGCACCCGACCCCGCGCTGGCCGCCGCGCCGGTGCGGGTCGCCATCGACTACGCCGATGCCGCGGAGCTGGCTACCAAAGCGACCAAGGCGGCCCAGGCACTGCGCGGCGACAACGCCGCATCCAATCAGGCACTGTGGAAGATCCTGCGCGCCCAAGGGGTGTTCGTCGGTCGCGGCGCACCGGGCAAGGTCGCGTTCCTCTACACCGGCCAGGGCTCGCAATACGTGAACATGCTGGCCGAACTGCGCCGGCGCGAACCGATCGTCGCGGCGACGTTCGACGAGGCCGACCGGGTGATGGAGCCACTGCTCGGGAAGCCGTTGACCGAATACATTTTCGGCGATACCGCCGACGAGTCGGCTGCCCAACGGCTCGAGCGGCAGCTCATGCAGACCGAGATCACCCAGCCGGCGGTGCTGACCACCGATCTGGCCCTCACCCGGATGCTCGCCGCCTACGGCGTGTGCCCGGACATGGTCATGGGCCACAGCCTCGGCGAATACGGCGCGCTGGTGGCCACGGGCGCGCTGACATTCAACGCCGCGCTGGAGGCGGTCAGCGCCCGGGGCCGGGAGATGGCGAACCTCTCGGTGGGGGACAACGGCGCGATGGCCGCCGTGTTCGCCCCGCTCGCCGAGATCGAGCGGATCGTCACCGAAACCGACGGCTACGTCGTCATCGCGAACGTCAACAGCACCAGCCAGGCTGTCATCGGCGGTGCCACCGACGCCGTCGATCGAGCGGTCGGGGCTTTCCAGGCCGCCGGGATCAATGCCTCCCGCATCCCGGTCAGCCACGCGTTCCACACCTCGATCGTGGCGCCGGTGAGCGAACCGCTGAAGGCCGTCCTGCGCCGGCTCGATGTGCGGCCGCCGAACCTGCCGATCGTGGCCAACGTGACCGGCGAGTTCTATCCCGCCGACGCCGACGTCGACACGATGCTGGATATGCTTGGCCGCCAGGTGGCGTCCCCGGTCCAGTTCATCGACGGCCTGCGCACGCTCTATGCGGCGGGCGCGCGTGTTTTCGTCGAGGTCGGCCCCAAGAAGGCGTTGCACGGTTTCGTGGAGGACGTCTTGGGCGACCCGGGCGACGAAGAAGTGCTGGCGTTGTTCACCAACCACCCGAAGACCGGCGACGTGGCCTCGTTCAACCAGGCGCTGTGCGGGCTGTATGCCGCGGGGTTGGGCTATGCCGCGCCCGACGGGCAGACCAGCTTCCCCGCCCCGGCCCCGGCCGTCACCGTCTCCGTCGAGAGGACCGCCATGACCGCTCAGATGACCGACGAACAGTATGCCGAGCTGGGCCGCCAGGTCCTCGACGTCGTCGAACACGGGGTACGCGGCCGCGCCGGGCCCGGCGCGGCCGCCCGGCCGACGGCCGCCGAATCGGTGGTGATCACCGGCGCCGCGCTCGGCCTGCCCGGGGTCGAGCGGGTCTTCGACGACGAGAATGTCACCCGCATCCTCGACGGCCAGCAGTTCATCGACACGATCCCGCACCGCCTGCGCCGCGAGATGGTCGACCGGCACATCACCCGCCTGGTCAAGCGCGAGTCGGGCGATCCCACGTTCGAAACCATCGACAACGAGGCCCAGGTCGTCAAACTGGCCGGGCGCAGCGCACCGCTCGACGTGGTCAACGAGTTCGGTGTCGACGCTGCCCGCGATGCCGTGCTGGACTCGACGACTCGACTTGCCATCGGCGCGGGGTTCGATGCACTGCGCGACGCCGGAATCCCGCTGGTCATGCGCTACAAGACCACGACCCTGGGCACCCAGTTGCCGGATCGATGGGGGCTGCCTGAGTCGATGCGCGACGACACGGGCATCATCTTCGCATCCGCCTTCCCCGGGCTCGACAACTTCGCCCGCGACCTCGACCGCTACTACACCGACCGGAGCAACCGCGAGCAGTTGGCCGCGCTGGAAGCCGTGCGGGCACGGATGACCGAGAACGACTCGGCCCACACGGAGGTCGAGCGGCGCATCCACGAACTGCGCCACGCCATCGAAAGCGACCCCTTCGTCTTCGACCGGCGCTTTATCTTCCGATGCCTGTCGATGGGCCACTCGCAGTTCGCCGAGATCATCGGCGCACGCGGGCCCAACACGCAGGTGAACGCGGCTTGCGCGAGCACCACGCAGGCCGTGTCCATTGCCGAGGACTGGATCCGCACCGGCCGCTGCCGCCGGGTGATCGTCGTGTCCGCCGACGACGCCAGCTCCGATGGTCTGCTGCCGTGGCTGGCGTCGGGGTTCCTGGCCTCCGGCGCCGCCGCCACCGACGACCTCGTCGAGGAGGCTGCCACTCCGTTCGACCAGCGTCGGCACGGAATGATCCTGGGCATGGGAGCCGCGGCCTTCGTGGTGGAGTCCGCCGAGTCCGCCGCAGAACGCGGGCTGCAGCCGATCTGCGAAGTTCTCAGTACGGTCACCGCCAACAGCGCCTTCCACGGCACCCGGCTCGATGTCGCGCACATCGGGGAGATCATGGAGAAGCTGCTCGCCCAGGCCGAGGCTCGTGGCGTGGACCGACATGCCATCGCACCCAACACCGAGTTCGTGTCTCACGAGACGTATACGCCTGCCCGCGGCGGCAGCGCGGCCGCCGAAATCCATGCGTTGCGAAAGGTTTTCGGGCCGGACGCCGACGCCGTGGTCATCACCAACACCAAGGGCTTCACCGGGCACGCGATGGGCGCCGGAGTCGAAGACGTCGTCGCCATCAAGTCGCTGGAAACCGGTCTCGTCCCGCCGGTGCCCAATTACAAGGAGCCAGATCCCGAGCTGGGTCACCTGAACTTGTCGACCGGCGGCAACTATCCCGTGCAGTACGCGCTGCGGCTCGGTGCCGGTTTTGGCTCGCAGATCGCGATGACGCTGATGCGCTGGACCCCGGTCCCCGACGGCCGGCACCGGCTGCCGGATGAACTGGGCTACGAATACCGAATCGTCGACCAGGCCGCCTGGCGGCGCTGGCTGGCGACAGCGGCCGGCAGCGCCGA
>CAYNLB010000044.1:30708-34153 GCA_964397935.1 uncultured Mycobacterium sp. | reverse complement strand
CCCGCTCCGCCGCGCTCGCACTAGCGCGAGAGGAATGCCAGCACGGTGCTTTCGAACGCCTCCCTGGCCTCGATCATCGCCCAATGCCCGGAGTTGGGGAAAATGTGAAGCTCCGCGTTGGGGATTGTGCGCATCGGGATCAGCGCCATGTCGGGCGGGCTGACCCGATCGTCGCGGCCCCACGTCAGCAAGGTGGGTGCCGCCAGCTTGTGCATCATCGCCCACGGCTGCGGCCGGTCGGAAGCGGCCATCGCGGCGTTCATCGCGGCGAACGCCGCCTTGCCGTACATGCGGCGCGCGGCGCCCAGCGCCTCGGGGTCGGTGGCCAGCTGCCAACGTTCCTCGATCAGTTCGTCGGTGATCAACGCCTGGTCGTAGACCATCGACTTGAGCCAGTCGACCAGCCGTTGCCGGGTCGGGTCCTCGACGAATTCCTGCAGCAGCCGGATGCCCTCACTGGGGCTGGGGCTGAAGATGTTGGTACCGATGCCACCGATCGTCACCAGCCGGTCGATGCGGTCCGGATTGCCGATGGCGAAGTTAATGCCAACGGCGCCGCCCATCGAGTTGCCGATGATGTGGACCTTGTCGACACCGAGGGCGTCAAGAAAGGGCGACACGGTGCCGAATGCGGTGACCATGGGGTGGCCGCCGAAGTCGTCGCTGACCCCGAAGCCGGGGAACTCCAAGACCAGGCAGCGGAAGTGGTTGGCGAAGGTGGGCAGTAGCCCGCGAAAGTTGCGCCAGCCGGTGACACCCGGACCCGAGCCGTGTAGGAACAGCAGCACTGGGCGCGAATCGGGGCCGCAGTCGTAGTAGCGCAAAGCGCCTTTCGGCGTTCCGATCTCATGCAGGTCTTGCTCGACGACGGCGAGCTGAGAAGTTTTAGCCACAGATGTCACCCTGCCATGCCGGGAAGACGAGGCACCGGGGGGTTCCCGCTGACCGAGTCGCCGGGGTCACGTTGCGCCGCGCCCGAGCTCACCGCAACTCAGCAACTCTTTCAGGGCCGCGGGAAAAGCCTCGGCGAGTTCCCACAGGTCCGGTACCAGGTCGGGGCACGAGACGATGCCGATGCCGAGTCGGCCGTTCAGCGATATGACAGTGATGTTGAGTCCGGCGCCGGCGATGATCGGCCCCAGCGGATACATCCCGTCGATCCTGCAGCCCAGGAAGTACAGCTGTTCCTGTGGGCCCGGCACATTCGACAGCACCATGTTGTGCGGCGGCTTCTCCGGGAGCGGGATCCGCGGGAGTAGCTTCATCCCTGCGCCGAACATGGTCTGTCCGGCCACCTGCGTCCAGTCCTGCAGGAGGGTCGGACCCATCGAGGCGGCGTGGTCTTTCGCCGCGGTGTTTCGCTCGGCGATGACGCTCAATCGTTCAGCGGGATCACAGATGTGGGTTTCGAGCCGACACAGCATCCACGTCGTCTGGTTGCGGCCGGGCCGGCCGGATTTGCCATGAACCGAAACCGGCACGCTCGCCACCATCGGGGCGTCCGGCAATTCCTCGCGATGCTGCAGGAACTGCCGCAACGCACCCGCGCACAGTGCCGTCACCACATCATTGACGGTTACCCCGAACCGGTTCTTCACCGTCTTGACATCCTCGAGGTCGACATCGGTCAATGCGACATTGCGGCGGCGGGTGAACGGACCGTTGAACGCCGTCGGGGGCGCCGCGAACGGGGCGGCCATCGTGCGCCCACCTCGGCGGGCGCGAAGGATCGTCTGTCCCACGGTTGCCGCGGTTGCCGGCAGGACCCTGGCCAGGCGCCAGGGCCGCAGCGCGGCCCCGACCAGGCCGGAAGCAGCGATCTGCAGCGGACTCGCCCCGCCGGTGCGGGCTGCCGGTTGGGGCGGCGGCGCATCCGGCGCGGTGCTACACAACTGCACCAGCAGGTTGGCCCCACCCACTCCGTCGACGACTGCGTGGTGAGCCTTGAGGACGCCGGACAGCGCCTTGTGATGACGATCTTCGATCACCCACATCTCCCACAGCGGATGATCGCGGTCGAGCGCCAGCTCTGCGATGTGCCCGCAGATGTCGGCTAATTCCTTGCGGCCGCCCGGCGACGGCAGGCCGACCCGGTGCAGATGACGGCTGAGGTCGAACCGCTCGTCGTCGACCCAGACGGGATGGTCGAAGTTGAGCTGGTTGTCGGCCAGCTTGAGGCGAAATTCGGGAATCGCATTCACGCGTGCCGATAGCGCCTCACGGAACCGGTCGAAGGTATAGCCGCCCGGCATCGTCGCGGGGTCGAGCTCCAGGGTGCAGCAAACGTTCAACGGCTGCGTCGGCGATTCCAGATACAAAAAGAATGCGTCTAGCCCACTGAGTCGCTCCATGCTTGCTCGTCTCGTCTATGCCACCATGACCGCTGGTCACGATGACCGGTGGTCAGCTTTCGCCCCGACCAGCGCGCAAGCGAAGCCCGGCCTTCGTCTGTCGGCGCGCTCTACGGTGTAGCCACTAGGCATGAATCGGCAAACATCAAGCCGTACATTTCAGGAGAGTTCACCCACCGTTGACGTCGAACGGGACTCAGCTGCCTGGCATTGGCCGGGCCATGGCCGAGTCGGGGGCCGCCCAGTCCGTCGCAACCTTGCGATGTTTTATCAGCCAGGTGTCACCGTGGGGGACCAGCGTGTCGCGATACCTTCCCACGTGGTCGAGCCCGATTTGGGTGACCACGGTGAAGTATGACGACACCTGCGCCCGGTCGGGCGCGAGGCTGGTGAACAGCACGTTGGCGACGTTGTGCCGGACGATGGGCTTGACCTGCGCGTTGTTTGCGGTACTCCGGGCCACACCGCCGATAAACGTCGCGATCTCGGATCGCCCGCACAGTGGCTCGAAGCCGCGGATCTCGAGGATGCCGTCTGGGCAGAAGGTCGCCGCGAGGTCGTCGAGCCGACCGGCGTCACCCCACCAGTTGTACTGCGCCAGAGTGTCCCGGATATGTTCGCGGGCGACCAGTTCCCACATCTGCACCGTTGTGACTCCTCGCTGACCGCCGCTTGTCGAGCGTATCGGCGATTCCTTGCGTTGGATTACCAACATAGGCATTTTCATACGCCCGCACCCGGCCGTGGCACCGAGTTAGGGGGACAGTCATCAGCAAAAGCGATCTCAAACGTGAGGTGGGTGCAGAAATCGAGGTGGAGATTGTTGCACCAACGATCCTGGAATTCCAGGTCGCAGCAGCCCGTCAGCCAGGCCTCGATGTCAGCGAATCCTTGGCAATCCCACTGAACGGCAAGACAATTGCGCCCCGCGAAATCGTCGGGGAGCACCGTACTCGAATTCACCGGGTGCGGGTGGACGAGGGAACGCTGACCCTCGCGTTCTCGGCCACGGTGGTCGGCCAAGCCGACCCGGCGCCGGTGAACGACATCGGCATGATCACCTATCTGCGGCCGAGTCGATATGCCGAAGCCGA
>CAYNLB010000044.1:22710-30608 GCA_964397935.1 uncultured Mycobacterium sp. | reverse complement strand
TGAACGACATCGGCATGATCACCTATCTGCGGCCGAGTCGATATGCCGAAGCCGACAAGTTCTTCGGTTTCGCCGATACCGAATTCGGTCAGTACAAAGACTTGCTGACCTTGCTCGAGAAGGTGTCGTCCTGGGTGGGGACACGCCTGAAATATGTTCCCGGATCCAGCGACCCGATCGACGGGGCCACCGATACATTGCTGGCCGGTGCCGGCGTGTGCCGTGACTACGCGCATTTGGCGATCGCGCTGTTGCGCGCACTGAACGTCCCGGCCCATCTGGCGGCAGTCTACGCGCCAGGATGCCAGCCGATGGATTTCCATGCGGTGGCGTTCGTCGAGGGCGCCTGGCGCGTTGTCGACGCGACGTGCCTTGCGCCGCGGCAGTCCATGGTGCGCATCGCCACCGGCCGAGATGCCGCCGATACGGCCTTCCTCGACAACCACCACGGCGCCATCACGTTGACGAGCACGACGATCACCTCGGTGGTGGACGGTGAACTGCCCAAGGATTCGGTCGACCGACTCGTGAGTTCGCGGTAGGCGCTCGCCGGAAATCGTCAATGTGGCGAGCTGCCGAGACGCCACCCTGGTCGCTCCCGATCCGGACGGCAGTCCCAGGTGCGCCTGGGCGGCCCCTGAGTTTCCCGAGGGCCGGTTTAGCCACTTCCGCTACCGGTGGTATCGGAATACAGTGGGTGGATGACGACCGGCGAAGACGGCAAGCACCTGCGCACCTGTCCACTATGTGAAGCCATGTGCGGCTTGGAGATTCACGTCGAAGGCGGCAAAGTGGCGGGCATCCGCGGCAACCGCGACGATGTGTGGAGCCGCGGTCACTTGTGCCCGAAGGGTGTGTCACTGGCCGCGTTGCACGACGATCCGGACCGCATCCGCCGCCCTATGATCAAGGTCGACGGGCAGTGGCAGGAGGTCAGCTGGGAGGCGGCGTTCCGCCGCTGCACCGAGTTGCTGACACCGGTGATCCAGAAGTACGGGATTGGCGCGGTCACCGCCTATACCGGCAATCCGCTGGCACACTCGTTTTCGCTGGCCCGCTATGCGGGCGTGCTCATGGGCATGTCCGGGATGCCGGTCACGTACTCGCCGGGAACGGTCGATCAATGGCCCAAGAACCTCTCATCGCATCTGATGTACGGCCTCTGGTGGAACTTTCCGGTGCCGGACATCGAGCGCACCGACCTGCTGGTGATCATGGGCGCCAATCCGGCCGCGTCGCAGGGATCGCTGCTGGCCGCACCGAACGTGATGGGCTTGATCGAGGCGATCCGCAAACGCGGCAAGGTGATCGTGATCGACCCGGTGCGCACCCAGACCGCCGCCCGCGCCGACGAGTGGATCCCGATCGTTCCGGGAACCGACGCCGCGCTGTTGCTGGCGGTCGCGCACACGCTCTTCGACGAAGACCTGGTCGACCCGTGCCCGCACGTCGACGGCGTCGACACGATGCGCCGAGTTGCGGCGGACTGGCCACCGAGCCGGGTCAGTGCCGTCACCGGCATCGACGAAGATCGTATCCGCGTCTTGGCCCGCGAACTCGCCGGCACTGAGAAATCGGTGGTGTACGGCCGAATCGGCCTGTGCAATCAGGAATTTGGCAGCCTGGCGAGCTGGCTGGTGGATGTGATCAACATTTTGACCGGCCATTTCGACACGCCCGGCGGAGCAATGTTCCCGAAACCGGCGGCCTGGTCGATCACCACGCAGCCGCTGCCCGGCCTCGAGGACGGTGCGCCCGAGTTCGGCCGTTGGCACACCCGGGTCCGCGGCGCCAAAGAGGTTCTCGGCCAGGCGCCGGTGTCGTGCATGGCCGAGGAGATCGCCACACCGGGCGACGGGCAACTCAAGGCGCTGATCACCATCGCCGGCAACCCGGTGTTGTCCACGCCGGGCGGTGACATGCTCGACGAGGCGCTGCCGTTGCTGGAAGCGATGATCTCCGTCGATCTTTGGCTCAACGAGACAACGCGTCATGCCGATGTGATCCTGCCCGGGCTGTCGCCACTCGAGCAACCTCACCACGACGACCTGATTCTGCTGTTCGCGATCCACAGCATCGCGAACTACTCGGCACCGGTGTTCGACCCGGGCGATCGCCCGCATGAGTGGGAGATCCTGATCCGGTTGACGGGCCTGTGCACCGGCACTCCGGCCGAGGACGTCGACGTGGCTGCGATCGATGACGGCTTCTTCGATTACCTGGCCTTTACCCAGGGGCTCGACGGCGCGGAAATCCGCAAGCTCTACGACCATGGCGGCCCGGAGCGGATGTTGGATCTCACGCTGCGGACCGGGCCTTTCGGAGACCGGTACGGCGACAACCCGGGCGGGCTCACGTTGGACATGCTCAAGGCCAATCCCAATGGGCTCGACTTCGGCCCGATGGTGCCACAGCTGCCCGACATCCTCGGCACGGCCGGCAAGAAAATTAGGCTTGCCCCGCAATACCTAGTCGATGATCTGCCCCGGCTGGCCGCCCGCATGGACCGGCCCGCCGAGCCGCTGGTGCTGGTGAGCCGCAGGCATCTGCGATCGAACAACACCTGGTTGCACAACGTGCCCGCCCTGATGAAAGGCAAGGACCGGTGCACATTGCTGATCCACCCCGACGATGCGACCCGCTGCGGTGTCGCGAACAACGACGTCGTGACGGTGAGATCGACGGCCGGCGAAATCAAAGTGCCGGTCGAAGTCACCGACGCGATCAGGCCCGGCGTGGTGTCGATGCCACACGGGTGGGGACATGGCAAGCCGGGCACTCGCATGTCGGTGGCCAACAGCTCACCGGGCTCCAACACCAATGTGCTGTCCCCGCCGACGTTTATCGATGAGCCTTCCGGCAACGGCGTGCTCAATGGCATTCCGGTGACGGTCAGCTGAAGGCCGATATTTCGCCCAGCCGTTGCACGGTGTGGATGCTCCTGCGGGACAAGCGGATTGTTCCTAGACGCAACCGCTGACGCTGATGCGACGCCCGACGTTGGCGCACACGTTGATATTCGGCGGCGGCGGGGGTGGCGGATCGCCTTCCGGCAGGGGAGCATAGGCGGATGGCGGCGGAGCGTAGGGGGCGACCGCGTCAGCGGCCGACACTACCGTGATCGCGGTGTCTCGACTGCCTTTGCCGGTTGACTGACCTTCGGCGGAGTGTGTTTGTGGTCACGCGCGTGGCGATCCGATGAACCGCGACGGCACCATGGTCGTCTGCACGGGCATGGCTACAACAACGTATTCCGCATCACCGCACCAGGCTGGTTGCCTTAGACGCAGTGCCCCGCACATCGCCGGAACGGCCGTGGCTTTCACGCCTCACCGGTACAACCAGGAAGAAGTCGCACGTGAGCTCACCGAGTTCACCGACCCGCGCTTCCGGCGCTTCGCGCAAACCACGGGGGTAGACCGTCGCAGCCTTGCGCTTCCACTGTCGCGCTACCCACGGCTGAGCGGCTTCACCGAAGCGAACAACGCCTACCTCGAGGTTGCCGTTGACCTCGGTGCACAAGCGATACGTGCGGCGCTGGCCGCGGCCCACGTCGAACCTCACGATGTGGATGCCATCGTGATGGTGTCGAGCACCGGAATAGCGGTGCCCACTATCGACGCGCGGCTGATGTCGCGGATCGGCCTGCGGGCCGATATTAAGCGTGTCCCGCTGTTCGGCCTCGGTTGCGTGGCGGGGGCGGCGGGGATGGCGCGCGTTCACGACTACCTGCGTGGCTACCCGGGGGATGTAGCCGTACTGGCGTCGGTCGAGTTGTGTTCCCTCACACTGCAGCGCGACGACACCTCCATTCCCGCCCTCATCGGTGTGTCTTTGTTCGGCGACGGCGCCGCCGCCGTGGTGGCCGCTGGAGACGACCGGATCACCTCGGCCCCCAACGAGAGCCGATGCCCGCGGGTGCTGGCAACCCGCAGCCGCGTGATCCCCGAAACCGTGGACGTCATGGGGTGGAACGTCAGCTCTAGCGGGTTTGAGTTGGTGATGTCCCGTGACGTCCCGAAGATGGCCGACGAGTATCTGCGCGGGGAGGTCGACGGCTTCCTGACAGACCACGGTCTGTCCATCGCGGACATCTCGACATGGATCTGTCATCCCGGCGGGCCCAAAGTGCTCGACTCGATCGAGAACGCAATCGGTCTGCCACCCGAAGCGCTGGCGCACAGCCGAAACTCCATGCGGGAGAACGGCAACATCTCCTCGGCATCGGTGCTCGACGTGCTGCGCCGCACGGTCGCCGAACCACCGCCCGAAGGTGCCTTCGCGGTCATGCTGGCTATGGGTCCGGGTTTCAGCTTCGAACTACTGTTGCTGCAGTGGTGAGGAGGAAGAATCATGTACTACTACCTGTTCATCCTCGCCATCGGTGCTGAACGCCTGGTCGAGCTGGCCGTAGCCCAGCGAAACGCCAAATGGTCAATGGCACACGGGGGCAAAGAGTTCGGCCGCGGCCACTACCCGGCGATGGCCGGTATGCATGCCCTGCTGCTGATTTCATGCATCGTGGAAACCTGGACATTTGGCCGGCCGTTCATCGGTTGGCTGGGATGGCCCATGTTCGCCGTCGTCGTGCTCAGCACTATTGTCCGTTGGCGCTGCGTCACCGTACTCGGCAAGCACTGGAATCCGAGGTTGATCGTGATTCCCGGTGCGCCGCTGGTTCGGGACGGGCTGTACCGATGGGTTCGCCACCCCAACTACACCGCGGTAACCGCCGAGGTGGCGGCGCTGCCGCTGGTTCACTCCGCGTGGCTGACGGCGATCGTGTTCAGCTGCGCCAATGCCCTGGTGCTCAATGTGCGGATCCGGGCGGAGAATGCCGCTTTGGGCTATGCCTGAGCGATCAGGGCGCAATGGGACGATTCGTCCATTCCCGGCCGGGCCGGCGCGACGAGCGGAACCAGCCACCCGCCGCGCCGGTGCCGCCGTCGGTCGGGATGGTGTGGCCGGTGACGAACCCCGAGAGCTCCGAGGCCAGGAAAAGGATCACGCGGGCCTGGTCCTCGGGCAGGCCCATCCGTCCGACCGGCACCCACTGCGGCCACCGCATCTGTTCCTCGGCTGACAGCCATTCCGAGTAGGGCACCTGAAGGGATTCGGTGACGTCGGGAGCGATCGCGTTGACGCGCACCCCATTGGCGCCCACCTGGACGGCGAGACTGCGGGTGAAACCGATGACGGCGGCTTTGAAAGCCGCGTAGACGGGATCTTCCGGGTAGCCGCGCAAGCCTTCGACAGACGAGACGTTGATGATCGCACCGGCGCGCTGGTCAACCATCGCCGGCAGGAACGCATGGGTGACCACGAAGACGTGGTGCAGGTTGATCCGGTAGAGCTCGTCCCACAGCTGCGGATCGGTGTCCGGGAAGTTGCCCGGGTGGCGCAGCCAATGGCCCACGTTGTTGACCAGCACGTCCACCCGGCCATGGCGCCCCAGCACCGACTGCGCCAACACGGCGACCTGACCGGCGTCACGAACGTCGGTGACAACCGCCGAAGCGGAGTCGCCCGCCGCGGTGATCTCGTCAGCCGTGCGTTCCGCGCGCTCGGGGTCGATGTCGGCGATGACCACGCGAGCACCTTGTTGGGCGAACAGTCGCGCGGTCGCCGCGCCGATGCCGCCACCGCCGCCTGTTACCACCGCCACCCGGTCGGTCAGCAGCGGGGCAATCCGTGCCTCCTCCATGCTCATATCTTGAGCCACCGGATGCCGTGGGCACGCCGTGGTACCCGCTTTTCTGGGGGGCAAACGTGAGGAACGTGACATTAGCGGCTGATTCACCCTCCGTTTTCGGCTTTCCGAAAGGGGTATTCGGTGCGAACTTAGGAGCTGATGCCAATGACGTCGACGGATCCTTGTCAGTTATTGCCGAGCCGGACGATGAATCGCCGGATTCACCACCAACATAGCCCACAGTCGGTTGCGGTGTCGCTGGCCAGCCGGTTAATCGTGAAAAATGCGGTGCGGGCGTGGGCCATTCAGCCGAATTTGCAGTGGCCTTTGGCCTACGTGGATGGATTCGCGGGTTTGTTACCACGTTTTCGCGCAAGCGCACATATCGAACCGATACGACTTGAAAACTGTGCCGCCGAATGGATTCGCGCGCCCGGTGCATCCGCGCAACGAGCGATCCTTTACCTGCATGGCGGCGCATTTTTGACCTGCGGCCTCAATACCCACCGTTCGCTGGTGATTCGACTGTCGAAAGCCGCGGACGCCGGCGTGCTCTCGGTTGGCTACCGAAAGCTGCCGGCACACCAGATAGCGGACGCGGTGGAAGACGGAATGAGCGGGCTACGCTGGCTGCAGGATCGGGGCTTCGACACCGACCGGGTCGTCGTAGCCGGCGACTCCGCGGGGGGATATCTCGCGTTCATGACCACGCTGTTGTCCATCCGAAATGAGATCTCAAAGCCGGCCGGAGTCGCGACCGTTTCACCTTTCACGGATGCAGATCCGGCGCGAAAACTCAGGCACCGCAATGCACGCCGGTGCTCCATGTTTACTCGCGGGGCGCTGTCGATGTTTACTCAATACCTCAGCCAAGCAGAGCTTTTGGAAGATCCGGGACCATGTCGGCCTGTCTCACCGGTGGACGCCGATCTGTCCGCATTGCCGCCAGTTGCCATCCATGCGAGCTCCGACGAGTTGTTGCTCCCGGACGCCGAACTCATGGCGGAGCGTTTGGAGGCCAGCGGGATCCGCTGTGATCTGCACCTCTGGGACGGACAAATTCACGACTTTCCGTTGGCCGCCGACGTCTTGCCCGAAGGAAGGCGAGCCCTTCGATACATCGGCGATTTCGTCAAAGACGTCACCGCAGCGCCTGATCGCACCCGGGAAGAGAAAACTCGGTGTCGCCCGCGTCCCAGCGCGGCAGTGGGATAACGAAGCTCGCGAAAGCATCTGCCCCGCGGAATCATTCGGTAACCGTCGGCTGTCGCCCTACTGCTCGAGAGCATCGAGGTCCGGATCGATGAGCACCGTCTCACGCTGCTCCTGCCAGTCCGAGGCGGTCGTCTCGAGCGGCACGCCACTGTCGCGGTCATCTTCGGGTAAGACGTCGCCGGTCGGCCGCTGCTGTGCTACGGCATCGACGACGGGAATGTCGTCGGGAAGCACAGCGTCGATTTCGGGCACGGGCCGCGGGTTACCCGCCGGTTAGCCGTCAGAAACCGGCCGGCGCTCCACTCGTCGTTGCGCGCCACGGTGGCTTCCTCTGCAGCTCGCCACGTACAGAGTCGGCGCGACCGGCTGGGGATGCTGCTTTGGGTCGACGATCTGACAGCCCGGATGGCGCCGGTGCCGATACAGTTGCACCTGATGAGCCGACCAGCCCCGCCTGTGCTGACCGTGCGGTACGAGGGATCCGAACGCACCTTCGCGGCAGGCAACGACGTAGTCATCGGGCGTGACCTTCGCGCGGACGTCCGCGTTGCACACCCACTGATCTCCCGAACACACCTCCTCGTGCGATTCGACCAGGGCCGATGGATCGCCATCGACAATGGCAGCCTCAACGGATTGTTCGTCAACAACCGTCGCGTGCCAGTCGTCGACATCCAGGACGGCCTGCGGGTCAACATCGGCAATCCGGACGGCCCGGCGTTGACCTTCGAGGTCGGCCGCCACCAGGGTTCGGCCGGGCGGCCACCGTTGACGACGTCGATACCAATCGTCAACCCGCCCAGCGGACCCAGCGGGCCGGTGCCCCATGGGCCGCCGCCCGGCGCTCACTGGCCCGGCCAGCCGCAGCAGCCACCGCCGGCCCCGCTCCGCCAGCCCTCGCATCCGCCGAGCGGGCCGCAGCCGAGCCAGCCGCCCAGCGGACCGCAAGCGAGCCACCCGTCGGGGCCGCAGCCGTGGTATCCGACCAGTG
>CAYNLB010000044.1:5736-22610 GCA_964397935.1 uncultured Mycobacterium sp. | reverse complement strand
AGCGGACCGCAAGCGAGCCACCCGTCGGGGCCGCAGCCGTGGTATCCGACCAGTGGCCAACCGGTCGCACCGTCCAGCGGACCGCAGTCGGCCCCCCAGATCTACCGGGCGCCACCGGTGAAAGCGCCCGCGGCCACCCCCGCGGAGCCAGGGCCACCGGAAACGAGCCGGATGGCCGGTGATGGCGCCAACATCGCGACATCGATGATGCGGATCCTGCGGCCTGGCAAAGGGCTGGAATCGATACCGGGCGCGATCAAGATCGGACGCGCCAACGACAACGACATCGTCATACCCGAGGTGCTGGCCTCTCGCCACCACGCGACCCTGATCCCGACGCCGAGCGGCACCGAGATCCACGACAACCGCAGCATCAACGGCACCTTCGTCAACGGAGCGCGGGTCATCTCGGCGCTGCTGCGCGATGGTGATGTCGTCACGATCGGCAACATCGACCTTGTCTTCGCCGACGGCACGTTGGTGCGCCGCGATCAGAGCGCGGTCGCGACGCGCATCGGGGGCCTCGACGTGCGCGGGGTGACGTGGACGATCGACAACGACAAGACGCTGCTGGACGACATCTCGCTGGGCGCGCAGCCGGGCACGCTGACGGCCGTCATCGGTCCGTCAGGGGCAGGAAAATCGACGTTCGCCCGGCTGGTGGCCGGGTACACGCACCCGACCACGGGCACGGTGTCGTTCGAGGGCCACAACGTCCATGCCGAGTACGCGTCGCTGCGCAGCAGGATCGGCATGGTGCCGCAAGACGACGTGGTGCACGGCCAACTGACCGTGCAACAGGCACTGATGTATGCCGCCGAACTGCGGCTGCCGCCGGACACCACCAAGGATGACCGCGCCCAGGTGGTGGCCCGGGTACTCGAGGAACTCGAGATGACCCAGCACGTAAACACCCGCGTCGACAAGTTGTCCGGTGGCCAGCGCAAGCGCGCCTCGGTGGCGCTGGAGCTGTTGACCGGGCCGTCGCTGCTGATCCTCGATGAGCCGACATCGGGTCTGGACCCAGCGCTGGACCGCCAGGTCATGACGATGCTGCGGCAGTTGGCCGACGCGGGTCGTGTGGTGCTGGTGGTCACCCACTCCCTGACCTACCTGGACGTCTGTGATCAGGTGCTGCTGCTGGCCCCCGGGGGGAAGACCGCGTTCTGTGGTCCGCCCAGTCAGATCGGCCCGACCATGGGCACAACGAACTGGGCCGACATCTTCAGTACGGTCGCCAACGACCCGGACGGGTCCAAGGCGCGGTACGAGGCGCGGACGGGCCCACCACCGCCGCCTCCCCCCGCGCAGAGACCGGCCGAGCTGGGCGATCCGTCCCGCACGAGTCTGTTCCGGCAGTTCTCCACGATCGCGCGGCGGCAGATCCGGCTGATCATCTCCGACCGGGGCTACTTCGTCTTTCTCGCCGTGTTGCCGTTCATCATGGGTTCATTGTCGATGTCGGTGCCTGGCAATGTCGGTTTCGGTATTCCCAACCCGATGGGCGCCGCGCCCAACGAGCCCGGACAGATCCTGGTGCTGCTCAATGTCGGCGCGGTGTTCATGGGGACGGCGCTGACCATCCGTGACCTCATCGGTGAGCGTGCGATCTTCCTGCGCGAACAGGCGGTTGGCCTGTCGACCACGGCGTACCTGCTGGCAAAGATCTGTGTCTATACGGTGTTTGCCGTCGTCCAATCGGCGATCGTGACCGTGATCGTGCTGCTCGGCAAGGGCGGCCCGACCCAGGGCGCCGTGGCGCTGGGCAGGCCCGGCTTTGAACTCTTCGCCGACGTCGCGCTCACCTGCGTCGCCTCGGCGATGCTGGGACTGGCGTTGTCGGCCGTCGCCAAGTCCAACGAGCAGATCATGCCCCTGCTGGTCGTGGCGGTGATGTCACAGCTGGTGTTCTCCGGTGGCATGATTCCCGTCACCGGGCGCTTCGGGCTGGATCAGATGGCGTGGGCAACACCGGCGCGCTGGGGTTTCGCGGCGTCGGCCTCCACCGTCGACCTGACCAAATTGGTGCCCGGTCCGCTGACCCCGAAGGATTCTCACTGGCGTCACACCGCCGGCGCATGGTGGTTCGACATGGCCATGCTGGTGCTACTGAGTGTCTTCTACCTCGCCTTTGTGCGCTGGAAGATCCGTCTCAAGGGCGGCGGCTGACCACTCGGGGGTTAGGCCCCCTTGCGGATCATCTGGTCGGCTGCCGCACGCATGCGGTCTGACAGTTGAAGGAGACCGTGCTCGCCTACCCCCTGCGGCAGGGTGTACGCCAATTGCCGCAACTCGACGGCATAGTTGCGCAACTCCTCTCGGAGGCGCCTCTCGATGGTGGGCATGACATCTCCCTGTGGCCGAGTGCTGAGCAAGAAATGCCTGGTCTTCGGACCAGTCGATGGCATCATTTTCGCAGTCGTTCGGAGTATCCGCGATGGTGCCGGGGCGTTTTAACCTGAGCTTGACAGGCTTTTTACAGATGGACAGCGGCTGATTGCGTCGGCGCAACCGGGCATTTGGGTCATTCAAGTCGCATCTCGGCCGACATTGCGGCGACGGGGGTTTCGATCGCAACCGATGTCGGGCAACCACGTGACCGGAATTACCGCGGCGCCGGATCGTCGCGGCTCGAGCATCAGGGCCGCGCCGCGACGAACGTTTCGTTCGACAAGCCGGCGGCGAGCACCTCGACGTCGAACGGCTGGTCGAGACGGGCGCGAAGCTTCTGGGGATCGGTGAGCAGCCTGATCTCGGCGGTCTGGCGCGCGAATAGGCGTCCGAAAAGCGGGTAGAGCCGGCGCATGAGCGCTCGCTCCGCACGGCTGCAGCGCGCTGCACAGTAGCCGACGTGGCCCAGCTCGTCGGTGAGGATCTCGGTGTAAAGCAGCTCGATCCGTGCGGCTACGTCCGGTTCGTCGGCGAACAACTCGACACCGACGCGGCGCAGCTCGTCGAACATGATGCAGCCCGCCATTTCCGCGGCGCCCACGAACGGGAACCCGAATCTTTCGGGGAGGAACACCTCCATTTTGACGAACTGGCGCATCACAAACGGCGGTACCACGACCTGGAAGGGCAGTCCGAAGATATCGAGCACGTATGCCAGCAGGCGGGTGTGATAGTGCTCCTCGAGCGCGAGATACACCCGCTCCGGCGGCTGGTCCTCGCCGCCGATGCGCCCGTACGTGTCTCCCAAGTCCACACCGAAGCGCTCCGCCTGGTTCAGCTTGGCGGTGGCCAACAGGAACAGCGTCTCGCGCCCGACACCTGGATCGGGCCGGCGACGGCGCAGATTCTGCATGAAGACACGCCGATCGATGGAACGGAGCGAGCGGATGGGGTTGGCCTCCAATGACGCGAAAAATTCCTCGCGATTGGCAAGTCGGCGATGCAGCAGATCGGCGACACCATCGCGGTGCGTCAGGTAGTCGCGGTAGCCCTCGATGCCGGTGCCGCTCATGGTGCCTCCATTCCCTTGACGATGGTCTTCACATATCGGTCGAGTAACGCCGTCCGAGCCCGGGAGGCGGTTGCGCCGGTGGCCAGCAACGCAAACAGCCCGGTCAAGAAGATCACTCCGAGTTGGCCCGCGTCGGCGTTCCGCGACACCCGGCCCGCGGCCTGGGCTTCGATGATCGCGGCCATGACGAAACCGGCCAGGGGGTGTTCGGCCAACTCGTCCTCGACGGGCCTGGTCGCGGAGAAATGCAGACCCAGCATGTCCCTGAAGACAACTGGTCCCAGCCGGTCCTCCGCCTCGAGCACCTCGCGCACCAGACGCCTGAGCATCGACAGCAAATCGCCGGGTCCGCCGGCCTTGTTAGCGAGTTTCGCGACGATCTTGGCCTCCTCGGCGCGTTCCAACTCGGCCAGCACGTGCTCCTTGGTGGGGAAGTGGAAGTAGAACGTCCCGCGCGCCACCCCGACAGCCGCCGCGATCGCCGCGACATCCGTGGCCGCCAATCCCGATCGACCGATCTCCGCCACCGCGGCGTCGAACAGGCGGGCGCGGGTCTGCAGTCGTTGGGCCTCCCGGGTGCCGACCGCAGGGGCGGCAGCTGCTGAGGTCGACGATGCCGAAGGCACGGCAGCAAACCTACCCAATTCATTAACGGACGTCAATGACGCATGTCAGCGAGTTCATGCCGAGTGCAGCGTCATCGCCGAACGCCGTGCGCGATTTCGCCAGCGCGTTACGCTGGCGCTGCCCGGTGAAAGTTGAGGTGGGGTGGCACGGAATGGACTTTGAACTCGACGCCGGACAACGCGCCTGGCTGACGGAGGTCCGCGAGTTCCTCAACGACAACGTCACCGCAGAGCTGAAGGCCGAACTGGCCGAACACGATCTCGAGTTTCCCGGCGGTGAGGTGGCGCGGTTCCGCCGCAAGCTCGGCGCGAAAGGCTGGTTCGGGCTGAACTGGCCGCGCGAGTACGGCGGCCTCGGGCTGAGCGCGGTTCACCTTCATCTGTTGATGAGTGAATTCGAATATTGGGGCGTGCCCGGGCCCGACCTCACGGTCACGTCCGTGGCGCCGATGATCATGCGGCACGGCACCGAAAAGAACAAAACCGAGTGGCTGCCCCTGATCGCCCGGGGGGAAATGATCTGCGCTGTGGGCTATTCCGAGCCCGAGGCCGGAACCGATTTGGCCAACCTGCGTACCAGTGCAACCCGTGATGGCCGGGAATGGGTGATCAACGGCACCAAGATCTGGAACAGCGGTGCGCAGCGCGCCACCCATGAATGGCTTTGCGTACGTACCGATCCGGACGCCGTTCGCCATCGGGGGATTTCGGTCATCATCGTCCCGATTGACAGCCCCGGCGTCGATATCCGCCCGCTGTACGCCTGGTCTGGCTATCGCACCAACGAGGTGCACTTCCGCGACGTACGGGTGCCGGTCAGCAATCTGGTGGGCGAAGTCAACCGCGGCTGGACTTACATCACCGGCGCGCTCGATCTCGAACGTGGCGCCTTGACCAACGCGGGCGATCTGCGTCGCGCCGTGGAAGAGTTGCGTGAGCTCGCGCTCAGGCCGCGTCGTGACGGTACGGTGCCGGCGGAGAGCCCGGCGCTTCGGCGTCGGCTGGCGCAGGCCGAAGCCGACGTGGCGGTGGCCACACTGATGGGATATGAGGCCGCGTCGATCCTGGATAGCGGCGTCATTCCTACCGTGGAAGTCAGCGTCGAGAAGGTCTTCACCAGCGAACTGCGCCAGCGCATCGCCGATCTGGCACTCGATCTGCTCGGCCCCGACGGCTTGTTGGCACATCGCAGCCAACAGGCCCCCTTGTCCGGCAAATTCGAGCGGCTGTACCGGGCGGCCCCGTTGATGCGCTTCGGTGGCGGGACCAACGAGGTCCTGCGTGACATCATTGCCCAGCGGGGCCACGGCATGCCCTCGTACGGACGCTGACGGAAGCCGATGAGAGCGATACCAACCGCTGAACGGCGCGAGTTCGCCTCGATGTTGCGTGCCCTGCTGGCTGCGGAGAGCCCGGTGAGCTTGGTGAGCACGCTGGGCGAACCCGGCGCCGACCGCAGCACCCCGGCCCTGTGGAAGGCGCTGGCCGACGCGGGTGTCTTCGGGCTTGCCATCGCCGAGGAGTACGGCGGCTCCGGCGGCTCGCTCGATGATCTCGCCGTTTTCTATACCGAAGCCGGTCGCGCCTTGTGTCCGACGACGGTGCACACCAGTGTCCAAGCCGCACTCGCGATCGACCAGCTCGGCTCCCCGCACGCCAAGGCCGTGTGGCTGCCCCCGTTGGCAGGTGGGAGCGTTCGGGGCACCACCGCCTTATGGAGTGCTCGCGACGCCGCCAACATCTCGGCCGTACTGCGGGCCTATCCCGTCTGCGGCGGCTGGCGGCTCACCGGTACCGCCGACTACGTGCCTGACGCCGACGTCGCCGATGTCATCGTGGTTTCCGCTGCTACACAGGAGCGCACGCTGGTCTTGACCGTTGGCTGTTGTGCGACCGGTGTCACGATGGAGCCGCTCGCCATGGCCGGCGGGCACCGCGCGTTCACCGTGCGCTTCGATGACGTCGCTGTGACCGCCGAGGCACTGCTCGGCGAGGCCGACCGGGCGGCGCTGCGCCGGGCGGCCAACACGTCCGTGGCATTGGGGTCGCTGGACTTGGTGGGCATCGGGCAGGCCGTGGTGGACCGTACCGTCGATTACACCAAGCTGCGTCACCAATTCGGTCGGCCGATCGCGTCGTTCCAGGCGGCCCAGCATCTGGTCGCCAACATGCACATCGCCCTGGCCGCAGCGCGATTGGCCGCGCACTCAGCGGTGTTCTGGATCGCACGGGGGCACCCGGCGACCCGGGAAACCGCCATCGCACGCCTGCATGCGGCGACCGCCGCCAGGCTGATCACGCTCGACGCTCATCAACTGCACGGCGGGATGGGTTACGTGACCGAGACCGACCTGCATCTGTGGACCGAACGGGCGAGGCTGGGCTCCACGCTCGGTGGTGGAGCTGACGTGGCCGCATCGTGGCTGGAGGACTGCATGGCTGGAAAGGATGATCGGTGAGGCCAAATGAACAATGACACCCTGATCGATGCCGAATCCGCATCCCGCGTGGGCACCGTCGCCGCCTCGGCGACGGGCGAGGTGAACCGGCGCGACTGGCAGCGGTGGGCAGCGGCGGTGGGCGACCGCAACCCGTTATGGTTCGACCCGGACTACGCCCGGGTCAACGGCTTTCGCGACACCATTTGTCCCCCGCTTTTCCTGCAGTACGCCGTGCTCGGTGTTACCCACCTGGAAGCGCTGCGGCCCGACGGTTCCTCTGGGGCGGTCTCGGGCAGTCTCGCGTTTCCGCGTGCCCCCAAACGGATGGCGGGCGGCGAGAGCTTCAGCTTCCACTTGCCCGCCTACCACCGCGACGAAATCGAAATGGTGCGGACGATCGAGTCGATCGTCGAAAAACAGGGCCGCTCAGGCAGATTCGTTCTGGTCACCTGGCACACGGTCTACCGCAACCAGCACCGCGATCTGCTTGCCGAAGCGTCGACGTCGATGATCGCCCGTCCCTAGCAGCTCCATGGCCGATCAGCAGGTGTTTTACGACGACGTCGCGGTGGGGGAGCAGCTGCCCGCGCTGACCATCACCGTCGACGAAACCCAGATGTTCTTTTTCAGCGCCGCCACCTACAACGGCCACCGCATTCACTACGACAAAGACTGGGCCCGTACGGCGGAAGGCTATCAAGACGTGCTCGTGCAGGGCCCACTTCAGGCGGCACTGCTGGCCCGGGCGATCGGGGACTGGATCGGTGGCCGCGGCCGTCTGGTGTCCTTCTCGGTGCAGAACCGGGCGATCGCCTATCCCGGCGAGTTGCTCAGCTTCGGTGGGGAAGTCACCGCCAAACGCCTCACCGACGCGGGCGCCGGGCTGGTGGATCTCGACATCGCCGGCCGCCGCGACGCCACCGTGCTGATGCCGGGAACGGCAACGGTCGAGCTGCCCCGGCGCGGAACGCCGTCGTGACGGGGCTGCGCGGGGAAGCGGCGATCATCGGCATCGCCGAGCTGCCCGCCGAACGTCGACCGAGCGGGCCGCCGCGGTTCACTCTCGACCAATACGCGCTGTTGGCCAAGACGGTGATCGAGGACGCCGGCGTGGATCCCGCCTGTGTCAACGGGCTGCTGACGCACGGTGTGGCCGAGTCGGCCATGTTCGCGCCCGCCACACTGTGCGAATACCTGGGTCTGGCTCTGGATTTCGGAGAGCGAGTCGATCTGGGTGGGGCCACTTCCGCTGGAATGGTCTGGCGGGCAGCGGCCGCGGTGGAGCTCGGCATCTGCGACGCGGCGCTGGCCGTGGTGCCCGGATCGGCATCGCTGCCGCGGTCACGGCGGAGGCCGCCGCCCGGCCCGAATTGGTATGGGGCGTCATCGAACAACTACGGGTCGCCGCAAGCGGAGTTCGAGATCCCATACGGCAACGTGGGGCAGAACGCGCCGTACGCGCAGATCGCGCAGCGTTACGCGGCCGAATACGGCTACTACCCCGCCGCGGTCGCCAAAATCGCAGTCGACCAGCGCACCAACGCGTGCGCGCATCCGGGTGCGGTCTTCCACGGCACCCCGATCACCGTGGACGATGTTCTCGCCAGCCCGATGATCGCCGATCCCATCCACATGCTGGAAACGGTGATGCGGGTGCACGGGGGAGCGGGTGTGTTGGTTGCCAATGCCGACATCGCGCGTCGCAGTCGCCACCGCCCGGTGTGGGTCAAAGGTTTCGGTGAACATATCGCCTTCAAGACCCCGACCTACGCCGAGGACCTGCTGTGCACACCGATCGCCCGGGCCGCCGAAAAGGCATTCGCGATGGCCGAGCTGAGCCGATCCGACGTCGACGTCGCTTCGATCTACGATTGCTACACCATCACGGTGCTGATGACCCTGGAAGATTCCGGCTTCTGTGCCAAAGGTGAAGGCATGTCGTGGGTTACCGAGCGCGACTTGACCTATTGCGGTGACTTTCCCCTCAACACCGCGGGTGGTCAGCTGTCGTTCGGCCAGGCCGGTATGGCCGGGGGTATGCACCACGTCGTCGACGGCGCACGCCAAATCATGGGCCGCGCCGGTGACGCGCAAGTGCCCGACTGCCACACCGCGTTCGTCACCGGCAATGGCGGCATCATGAGCGAGCAGGTCGCGCTGCTGGTGCGGGGGGACTGACGATGACCACGGAAGCCCGACCCATCCCCGAACCCACACCCGTGTCGCGGCCATTCTGGGACGGACTGGCCCAGCACCGCATTGTGGTGCAGTACTCGCAGTCGTTGCAGCGCTACGTGTTCTATCCGCGGACCCTTGCCCCGGGAACATTGGCCGATGACCTGGAATGGCGCGAAATCGACGGCGCGGGAACGCTGTACACGTTCACCGTCGCTCGCCGGCCCACGGGCCCGCCGTGGAACGACACGGTACCGCAGCTACTCGCGATAGTGCAGTGGGACGCCGGGCCACGGATCAGCACCGAGTTGGTGGACGTCGATCCGAGCGACATCCGGATCGGTATGCGGGTTGAGCCGGTGTTCTACGATCTGCCCGAAGACGGAATCACCCTACTGAAATACCGGCCCGCGTGAGAGCTGCACATGGACGACGGCATTGACAGCACCGTGCGGGCGATGTTGCGCGAGTTGAACGCCGGGTTTCCTGCGGTCGAGACCATGACCGCCCCGCAGGCCCGCGCCGCGGTCGCGGGACGGCGCGTGCCCGTCGACAACACCGACGACGTGCGCAGCACAAAAGACCGTTCGGTTCCGGGCGCTGCCGGCGCCATCGGGGTGCGGATCTATCGGCCGCACGGAGCGCCGGATGGCAGCCGCCCCGGCATCGTGTTCTACCATGGTGGTGGATTCGTGTTCTGCGACATCGAATCTCACGACGGCTTCTGCCGCGCCCTGGCTCGCGGCAGCCAAGCCGTGGTCGTGTCGGTCGATTACCGCCTCGCACCCGAACACCGTGCCCCCGCGGCCGCGCTCGACGCCTTCGCGGCGTTCCGCTGGGTGACAGACCATGCAACCGAGCTCGGCATCGACCCGAGACGGACGGTCGTCGCCGGCGACAGCGCGGGCGGGAATCTCGCCGCGGTGACCGCCATCCTGTGCCGCGAACGAGGTGTCACCCGGCCCGCGGCGCAGGTGTTGCTCTATCCCGTCATCGATCCCTCGTTCGACACGGATAGCTACCACCGATACGCCACCGGATACTTCAACACCCGCGCCGCGATGCAGTGGTACTGGCGCCAGTACCTGGGCGACGAAGGGCTCTGTGATCAGGTCTATCTGGTGGCCCCGGCCCGCGCGGACTCGCATGCCGATCTGCCGCCCGCGGTGATCGTCACCGCCGGACTCGACCCACTGCACAGCGAGGGCTGCGACTATGCACGCCGGTTGGGCAGTGCCGGGGTGCACGTCATCCATCGGGACTTCCCCGGCTTGTTCCACGGCTTCGCGACGATTCAGTCTTTTCCTCCGGCAACCTCGGCGCGTGACCTGGTGTGCGCCGATCTGCGGCGGCTGTTGAACTCGACGCGTTAGGGGAGTGACACCGTGCCGGAAACAGTTCAAGAGCTGCTGCGGCAGCGCAGGCACGACGACACTCCCGCGGTCGCCCACGGCGAGCGGGTCTGGACTTGGCGGGAGCATCTCGCCGAGGCCGAAGCGGAGGCCGCCGCGCTGATCGCCCTCGCCGACGCGGCACGGCCACTGCACGTCGGCGCCGCGCTCCCCAACTCCCCGGCGATGCTTCGCGCCATGGCGGCCGCCGGGCTGGGCGGCTACGTGTTGTGCGGGATCAACACCACCCGGCGCGGAGCCGGCTTGCTCGCCGATATCCGGCGCTCCGACTGTCAGATCCTGCTTATCGATCGCGAGCACCTGGCCCTGCTGGACGGCCTGGACCTCCACGGGATCGAGGTGCTCGAGGTGACCGGGAAGCGCTACGCCGACGCAGTCGCCGCGGCACCACCTCTTGCTCCCCATCGCGAGGTCACCGCCGCCGACACCCTGATGATGATCTTCACCTCTGGCACCAGCGGTAACCCCAAGGCGGTTCGCTTCGCGCATGGGATGGCGATCATGTGCGGGGCCAGCCTGATCTTCCAATACGACGTCACCGCCGAGGATGTCTGCTACCTGTCGATGCCGCTGTTTCACTCCAACGGCGTCGCCGCCGGGTGGGCGGTCGGCATCGGCTGCGGCGCAACCATGGTTCCGGTCCGGTTTTCGCCATCACGCTTTCTCGACGACGTGCGCCACTACCGCGCGACGTATATGAACTACGTCGGCAAGCCCCTCGCGTTGCTGCTTTCCACCCCCGAGCGCCCCGACGACGCCGACAACACTTTGCGGGTGGCCTTCGGTAACGAGGCGACCGATCGCGATATTGGGGAGTTCGCCCGCCGTTTCGGCTGCCGCGTCGTGGACAGCTTCGGCTCCAGCGAGTTCGCGGTGATCGTCGTCCGGGAGGACGGCACCCCGCCCGGCTCGATCGGCAAGCCGTATCCCGGAGTCCGCATCTACAACGCGGCGACCCTCAAAGAATGCGCCATCGCGGAATTCGACGAGCACGGCGCTTTGACCAATTTCGACGAAGCAGTCGGCGAGCTGGTCAACACCCAGGGGGCGGGGCCGTTCGCCGGCTACTACAACGATCCGGCCGCCACGGCCGAGCGCATGCGGTACGGGATGTACTGGTCCGGCGACTTGGCCTACCGCGACGCCGACGGCTGGATCTACCTTGCCGGCCGGACCGTGGATTGGCTGCGGGTGGACGGCGAGAACTTGGCGGCGGCACCGATCGAGCGGATTCTCGAGCGATTACCCGAGGTGAGTCAGGTTGCGGTCTACGCGGTGTCCGACGAGCGGGTAGGCGACCAGGTGATGGCCGCGCTGGTACTGCGGGACGGCGCCCGTTTGGAACCCGCTGATTTCGAGAAGTTTCTGGCCGCGCAACCCGACCTGTCGCCCAAAGCGTGGCCGCGGTACGTGCGCATCAACGACGACCTGCCGACGACCGCGACCCACAAGATCCTCAAACGCGCGCTGATGGCGGCGGGCGCCAGCGCACAGGGCGGATTGTTGTGGGCACGCCCGGCGCGGGGGACGACGTATCGTCCGACGGTCGAGCACACCGACCGCGGGGACGGCCCGGCCGCGATATCGGTGTCCTGACCCTTGGCGGGCCCGGTCGCCGGCCACACCATTCGGACGGGCGACCTCTAGGTGGCGGCCCATTCCTGGGCGGACACCAGACAGTGCCCAGGCCCAACTTCGGGCCCTCGACGAATCTGCCGGGCCCAAAGCCCGCGCAATCGGACCCGATGACCTCCACGATCCTGACTTCGCCCACACTCGGCGCTGATCCTCAGATATGAACCATTTTCATCGCCCCGTCGTGGATGATCATCGATGGTGCGAAGCATCTCTTGCCCGAGCGACACCGAATCGACGAGCGACGGGACCGGCTACGGCTTTCCCGCGAGACTGTGGCGCATGCTGGACAGGTGTCCGCCCCCCGGTGTCAGGCAGGCCCAGCGGTGGCGTAGCCCGCTGCGGGGGCCGTGGCTGACATCGGTATTCGGCTCGGTGTTGTTGGTGACGCTGCCCGTCGTCATCGTCACCGGATTACTGTCCTACATCGCCTATGGGCCGCGGTTCGGCCAGGCCATCCCCGGTGACGTCGGCTGGCTCAAACTGCCGACGTTCGATTGGCCCACCAAACCTTCCTGGTTGTATCGGCTGACCCAGGGACTCCACGTCGGACTCGGTCTGATTCTGATCCCGGTGGTGCTGGCCAAGCTGTGGTCGGTCATTCCCAGGTTGTTCGTATGGCCGCCGGCCCGGTCGATTGCCCAACTGCTGGAACGAGTTTCGTTACTTATGCTGGTCGGGGGCATGCTGTTCGAAATAGTGACCGGCGTGCTGAACATCCAGTACGACTACATCTTCGGATTCAGCTTCTACACCGCGCACTACTTCGGTGCCTGGGTGCTGATCGCCGGATTCGTCGTTCATGTCGTGCTCAAGCTGCCGACCATGTGGTCTGGTCTGCGTTCGATGTCGCCGCGCGACGTGTTGCGCACCGGGTGCGCCGACACCCGGGCGGAGCCCTGGGAGCCCGACGGGCTCGTCGCGGCAAACCCCGGCCCGGCAACGATGAGCCGCCGCGGCGCGCTGGCGCTCGTGGGCGGTGGGGTGCTGCTCATGGCGAGCATTACCGCGGGCCAGACGCTGGGTGGCCGCGCCCGTCCGGCTGCTCTGCTGCTGCCCCGGGGGCGCACTCGGGGGAACGGCCCCAACGACTTCGAGGTCAACCGGACTTCCGTAGCGGCGGGCATTTCCCCCGACGACGCCGGCGAACGGTGGCGGCTTACGGCGAGCGGTGGCCCGCAACCCGTGGTCTTGGACCGCGCGAGCCTGCTGGCCATGCCGCAACACACTGCGGTGCTGCCGATCGCCTGCGTAGAAGGCTGGTCGACGACCCAGACCTGGACCGGGGTGCGGTTGGCGGATCTGGCCCACCTGGCCGGCGTGCCGGAACCGCAGTCGGCGCACGTGTCGTCGCTGGAGCGCTCCGGGCCATTCGGCCGTGCGACGCTGCAGGGAAGCCAGGTGCTGCACCCGGATGCGTTGTTGGCGCTGCGCGTCAACGGCACCGATCTCTCCCCGGATCACGGCTATCCCGCGCGGATCATCGTGCCCGCGCTGCCCGGGGTGCACAGCACCAAATGGGTGGCGTCCATTGAATTCCGGGCGAGCGCTAATGCGTAGGGCACTGGGCGGTTTCGTCCGGCTCTACGGGGCGCATCCGCTGAATCTGCTGACCCTGGTCGCCGGGTTCGCGTTGTTCGGCTATGTGCTGGCCACCTTCAAGCCCGTCACGCTGTGGAACCCACACGTGTGGTGGCAGTCGATCGTTGTGTGGTTCGCCGCGGCCATCGTCGCCCACGACCTGGTGCTGTTCCCCGTTTATGCCCTGCTCGATCGGTTGCTGTCGCACGCCCGTATCACGTCAGCGCGGGCGGGTGCTCACCCGCGGGTACCGGTGCTGAACCACCTACGAGTGCCGGCGCTGGGTGCAGGCCTGACGCTGCTGGTGTTCCTGCCCGGCATCATCAAACAGGGCGCTTCGACCTACTCGGCGGCGACCGGCCAGACCCAGGACCCGTTTCTGGGTCGGTGGCTACTGCTGACCGCGGCGATGTTCGCGGCCAGCGCCGGTCTCTACGCCATCCGCGCCGCCGTAACGGCGCATCGGCAGCGGCGTTCGACCTGGCCGTCGCCGCATTAGAAGAGCGGGGTAGAACATGGCCGCCCGCCCGACTACCTGTCGGCGATGGCGCCCTTGGCGTGCAGATAGCGAGGGCCCTGACGGCGGAGAGATCGGCGCTGCGCTGCAGCTGGCAGCGTTGGTGGGGCAGGTGGCAACCGGCCGGATCGCTACCGTTCCCGACATCGGGACTGCCCGGAAAGCCGGGATTCGTGCTACCCGAGGCCATCCTGGCAGGGCCCTCGATGAAGTCTTGGAGTCTTCTCGGAGTCCGGGGCGTGGTTCGGCATATATCGAGGTGACGAACTACAGTCGAAGGAGTGACGAGTCCAAAAGCTAGGACAGCGGCCCGGCTGTGCGCCTGTGCGGCTGCGCTTGTCTTGGCTTTCGGTTGGCCGTTTCTCGACGATACGGCAGCGACGACCAGGGCCGCTTCGACCGTCCTGACGCCCGCACCACCGTCCCCGCCGAGCCCGGGCGGCGCCCTACCGGTTCAACCCGCCGGCGGGGGTGGCTGCATCATCGGTCTCAATTGCGGTTGTTTGCACGGGTGTCATAGACACCATCACCACCGACCTCCGAACCTTGCCGGTGATCCGCAACACGCTGCTCCTCCTCCCGCCCCCAAGAATCCGTAATTGTTCTGGTCGTGCTCGTCCCCTGATCGGGTGCAGCGGGGCTTCCCTATCATTTGGTGATGACCGCCGGTGGCCTGGATGCTGTGAGCTCGCCGGCATTCTCCGATGAGGAAGCGGCCCGGTTTCGTGCTGCCGGCTGGTGGTCTGATTCGACGCTGTCGGACGCGGTGCGCCGTAACGCCGAACAGTCACCGGACCGCCGTGCCTATGTCGACCATCCCGGCATGTCGCTGACCTGGCGTGAATTCGACCATGCAGCAAGCGATTTGGCTGCACAGCTGGCCGGTGTCGGAGTCGCCGGGGGTGATCGAGTCGCAGTATGGCACGGCGATTCCGCCGCCATCCACGTGCTGTTCGTCGCTATCGAACGCTGTGGCGCCGTCGTCGTCGGAATCGGCGCGCGCGCCGGTACCCGCGAAGTCACTGCGCTGCTGCGTGGTGCGCAGCCGCGCTTTCTGATCAGCGATCACCGTCGCCGCGGCGCCGCCGCCGCCGTGGCCGACGAATCCGCGGTGTCATCGCTGGTCCTGAACCACCTGAGGCTCGATGTCGAGGTGCCGCCCCAGGCGTTGGGGGGCGGCTCCCGGCTCGGTCCCGACGATGTCTTCCTGATCAACTCCACCTCGGGAACTACCGGCCTGCCCAAATGTGTGGTGCACACTCAGAATCGCTGGCACTACTTTCACCAGAAGGCCGTCACCAACGGGCTGCTGACTTCGGACGACGTGTTCTTGCCGGTCATCCCGACGCCGTTCGGCTTCGGGATCTGGACCAGCCACACCACACCGATTTACCTCGGTGCCACCGCGGTGATCCTGGAGAGGTTCACCGCGAAAGCGGCGTGCGAGGCGATAGCCCGGTACCGGGCCACCGTGCTGTGCTGTGTCAGCACCCAGCTGAACATGCTGATGGCCGATCCCGCGCGCCGCGACTATGACCTGACTTCGTTGCGTGTCGTCTTCGCCGGCGGGGAAGCATTGCCGTTTCGGCCCGCCGCCGAGTTCGAGGAGCTTACCGGGGCGAAGATCCTGCAGTTCTACGGCTCAAATGAGACCGGGCTGCTCAGCGCCACCACGGTCGAGGACTCCCGCGACCGTCGGCTGCGCACCGGGGGCCGAATCGTCGCCGAAATGGCGGTCCGGCTCTTCGACGGGGACCGGGACGTCACCGAGACGGGGCGGGGCCAGCCCGCATGCCGAGGACCCGCGACCAGCCTCGGCTACCTCGGTGGCACCGATCACGACAAGCTGTTTACCCACGATGGGTGGATGCGCATGGGCGACATCTGCGAGATCGACGGGAACGGCTATCTGAGCGTAACCGGCCGAACCTCCGACTTCATTCTCCGGGGCGGCAAGAACATCAGCGCAAGCCAAGTCGAAGACGCCGTCACGACCCATCCCGCGATCGCCCTGGCCGCGGCGGTCGCGATGCCCGATCCGGTGTTCGGTGAAAAGGTCTGCCTCTATGCCGAACTCGCCGAATCGGCCACGATCGAGCTGGCCGGACTCGTCGAACATCTGCTGAGGTTGGGAGTTTCCAAAGAACTGCTGCCCGAACGGCTCATCGTCGTCGACGAACTTCCCCGATCATCCGGCGGAAAGATAGCCAAAGGCCGGCTCCGCGAAGATATCCGAGCCAGAATGGAGGGCAGATCATGAACGCTCCTAACGCACGCCAAGGTGGCCTGGACGTGTGGGCGCCGTCGGTGGTTCCTCCAATCGGAGTCGAGCTGTCCGACGAGCAGGCGCTTGCCGTGGCCTTCCGCCACCTTGCCGCCATCGGATTCGCGGAGAACATGGCCGGGCACATCACCTGGCAGCTGGATGGACAGACGGACATGTTCGTCAATCCGTGGGGCCTGTGGTGGGCCGAACTCACCGCATCCGATATCTGCGTGGTGGACAGCGATGCCCGGGTTGTCCGCGGCCGTTGGGATGTCACTCCGGCGATCCATATACACACCGAGCTGCACCGGGTCCGCGATGACGCCCGCGTGGTCATTCACAATCACCCGTACCACGTCTGTGTGCTCGCCGCGCTGGGCAGGCTGCCTGAGTTGGTGCACCAAACCGGTTCGCTGTTCCTCGATGACCTGTGCCTGGTCGAGACATACGACGGCGAAATCGACAGTCCCGCTCGCGCAGCCGATCTCGCCGCTCGCATCGGCGGTGCCAACCTGACCATTCTGGCCAACCACGGTGTCATCGCGACGGGCCGTAACCTGTCCGAAGCGGTCTACCGAGCGGCGTCGATCGAGCGGGTGTGCAAGCTGGCCTATGACGTCTTGCTCACCGCCAGGGAACCGGTGACCATGAATTGGTCGGACATGGCGGGCATGCAGCGGTCCCTCATCGAACGGGCCGCTGACGTGTACTGGGCCGGGGCAGCGCGGATGACCATCAAGGCCGATCCCGATGTGCTC
>CAYNLB010000044.1:0-5636 GCA_964397935.1 uncultured Mycobacterium sp. | reverse complement strand
CGTGTACTGGGCCGGGGCAGCGCGGATGACCATCAAGGCCGATCCCGATGTGCTCAAGTGAGCATCGCCCTCGTTCGGCGAGTGTGCACCCAGGGCCGCGACACGCCGGGGGCTGCGCCGTCGCCGCACACGCGAAGCCGTCACCGCGCTTTCGACCGCGACGTCCCCGCAAGGAGGTTGACGAGTGAAATCGATCGACGAGTTGGCAGCCAACCTGACTTTCACCACCGCCCGGACCGGCGAGGACCGTTCGGTCACATTATTGCCGGACCCGCCCCGGGCACACCGCCGTTACACGGTGATCTCAGTAGACGATCACATCGTCGAACCGCCGGACACCTTCACCGGACGCCTTCCACGTAAGTTCGCCGACCGGGCGCCGAAAGTCGTAGACACCGAAAGCGGCGGGCAGACCTGGGTCTACGACGGCCAGGAATTGCCCAATGTCGGGTTCAATGCCGTGGTCGGGCGCCCGGTGACCGAGTACGGCTTCGAACCCGTTCGATTCGACGAAATGCGCAGGGGCGCGTGGGATATCCATGAGCGTGTCAAGGATATGGACCTGAACGGCATATACGCCTCGCTCAACTTTCCCTCGTTCCTACCGGGTTTCGCCGGCCAGCGGCTGCAACAGGTGACCACGGACCACGAGTTGGCATTGGCCTGCGTCCGCGCATGGAACGACTGGCACCACGACGTTTGGGCGGGTTCATATCCCGACCGCATCATCGCATGCCAACTGCCGTGGCTGCTCGACCCCGAGCTCGGCGCGAAGATGATCTATGAGAACGCCGAACGCGGCTTTCACGCCGTCACGTTCAGCGAAAACCCGGCGATGCTGGGCCTGCCGAGCATCCACTCGGGTCACTGGGATCCGGTGATGTCAGCATGCGCGGAGACCGAAACCGTGGTGAATCTGCACATCGGATCGTCGGGATCGTCCCCGTCTACCACCGAGGATGCGCCGCCGGATGTACAAGGTGTGTTGTTCTTCGCCTACGCCATTTCGGCGGCGGTCGACTGGTTGTACTCCGGCCTGCCCAGCAGATTCCCCGAGTTGAAGATCTGTTTGTCCGAAGGCGGAATCGGCTGGGTTGCCGGGCTGCTCGATCGCCTCGACCATATGCTCAGCTATCACGCGATGTATGGAACCTGGCAGGCGCTGGGCGAGCGATTGACTCCCGCCGAAGTCCTCACCCGCAACTTCTGGTTCTGCGCTGTCGAGGACAAATCGTCGTTCGTACAACGTGACCGGATAGGCGTCGACAACATCATGTTGGAATCCGATTATCCGCACTGCGACTCGACGTGGCCGCACACCCAACAGACGATCCACGAACAAATCGGCGACCTTCCGGCCGACGTGATCCGTAAGTTCAGTTGGGAGAACGCCTCGCGGTTGTATAGGCACCCGGTGCCGGCTGAGATACAGCGGGATCCAGAAGCATTCTGAGATATGACGTCGCGCAAGGTCGACTTCGCCGTGGACCGGTGGAGTCGGCCAAAAAACCGCTTCGTACCCGAAATCGACGGCCACCCCGGACGTGGACCCGCGGCGGTATTTTGCGGCACGTCAGCAAAGCTGGCCACTCAAAGATCGCAAGCCAGTCGTCGCATGATGTCGCACGTGGGTTCGGCGGTCGCGTGCCGGTAGCCGGTGCCCGCCCACAGATGGACATAGTCGGGCTTTCCCGCCGCGGCCGCCGCCTTACGCAGTGGGCTGGTCAGATGATGAATAGCCGGGTAGCCCAGCGGCGCCTGCGCCTCGTGGGTGTCGATGAACATGTTGCGCAGGCCGCGGGCCGGGCGACCCGTGAACGCTCGGGTAAGCACCGTCTGCGTGCGGGCGGGATCGGTGAGCGCCGCACGGTGGGTGGCTGAGGCGCCGCTTTCCACCGCACGGAGCAGGACCGTTCCGACCACAGCCGCTGTAGCACCGGCACGGATCACCTCGGCTACCGCGGTGGGAGTGGCCAGGCCGCCCGCGGCAAGCACGGGTAGCGGTACCGTCGCGACGATCTGTTCGACGAGGTCGATGAGTGGAACCGGCATTACCGGCTGCTGCGGCGACAGCGTGCCGGAATGCCCACCGGCGACCGAGGCCTGCACGGCAAGGATGTCGACACCGGCGTCGCGCGCTTGTGCCGCTTCCAAGGGCGTGGTCACCGTTTGAACCACAACGCTATTGGCCCGTTGCAGGGCGGCGATCACGTGGCGCGGCGGAATGCCGAAGGTAAAGGACACCATCGGAACCGGGTCGTCGAGCAGCAGCGCGATCTTCTCATCGAACGTGTCATCGTCCTCGATCGGCTGTACGGGCAGCGTGAGACCGAACTGGTCGGCCTCGCTCTGAACGACTGCGGCATACGCTCGGTAGCTGCCCAGGTCGACCGGTACCGGGTTCGGCGCAAACAGGTTTACGCCAAAGGCGATTCCTTCGGCGCGAACGCTCTTGATCTCGGCTTCGACGGCCGTGACGGTTTTGTAGCCGGCGGCAAGCATGCCCAGGCCGCCCGCGCTGGTCGCAGCCGACACCATCGCCGGCGTGGTCGGGCCACCCGCCATCGGGGCAGCGACCAGGGGAATGGACATGCCAAACTGTGCCAACATCTGAGTCCCCTTCGCTGTCCCGTGCGGCAAGCCCACGATAGCGTTGTCACGGCTGACACGCCCGCAGCCGTTCCATCCGGACGCCGGACCTGACAGGATGCTTGATCGTGAAGCGCCCCAACTTTCTGGTAATCGTGGCGGACGATCTCGGGTACTCCGACATCGGCGCGTTCGGCGGCGAGATCGACACGCCCAACCTCGATCGGCTGGCCCACGCCGGGATCCGGTTCACCGACTTCCACTCCGCTCCAACATGTTCACCCACCCGGGCGATGCTGTTGACCGGAACCGACCACCATGTCGCCGGCATCGGCACGATGCTCGAGGTCGCCGCCCCCGGCTTCGCCGGCGCCCCGGGCTACGAGGGCCACCTGAACGACCGGGTGGTCGCGTTGCCCGAGCTGCTGCGCGACGCCGGATATCTGACGCTGATGTCAGGCAAATGGCACCTGGGCAACACCATTGAAACGTCGCCGTGGGCGCGCGGATTCGAGCGTTCGTTCGCGCTGCTGCCGGGAGGCGCCAGCCATTTCGGCGGCGCCACCGCGGGACACATGCCCATGCCGTCGCTCTACACCGAGGATGACCGGTTCGTAACGGTCGGGGACGACTTCTACTCCTCGGACTTCTACACCGACACGCTGTTGCGCTACTTGCGAGACCGCGCGCCCGAGGATGATCGGCCGTTTTTCGCCTATCTACCGTTTCAGGCGCCGCACTGGCCGCTGCAGGCGCCGGACGAATCCATCGCGAAATACCGCGGCCGCTACGACGACGGACCCGATGCGCTCCGGGAAGAGCGTCTCGCGGCGCTCATGCGGCTGGGCCTGTGCCCGCCCGATGTCGAGGCGCACCCCGTCGTGCCCGATGGCGCCCCTGAGTGGGCCGACATGACGGCCGAGCAGCGCGCGCTGTCAGCTCGCAGCATGGAGGTCTACGCCGCAATGGTGGACCGGATGGATGAGAACGTCGGCCGAGTGATCGACTACCTGTCCGACACCGGCGAGCTCGACGACACGGTCGTCATCTTTTTGTCCGACAACGGCGCCGAGGGTGCGATCGTCGAGGCGATGCCGCTGCTCGGCGCCCAAATCGCCGCGCAGATCGAAAAGTATTGCGACAACAGCCTCGACAACCTCGGCCGTCCGAGTTCGTTCATCTGGTACGGCCCGCGCTGGGCGCAAGCGGCCACCGCACCATCGCGCCTGCACAAGGCGTTCACCACCGAAGGCGGGATCCGGGTCGTCGGATTCGTCACGTGGCCGGGCTTTGACCGGCAGCGCCAGATCGGCACGGAGTTCGTCACCGTCATGGACATCGCCTCGACCGTGCTGGAATTGGCCGGGACCCCGCATCCCGGCACGGCCTACCGCGGCCGCGAGGTAGCCCCCATGCGCGGCCGCTCGCTGGTGGCATACCTGTCGGGCGACGCGGAAACCGTACACGATCCCGATACCGGAACGGGCTGGGAGTTGTTCGGCCGCCGCGCCATTCGCCGGGGGGACTGGAAGGCGGTCTACCTGCCCGCACCGTACGGTTCGGGCAGCTGGCAACTCTATGACCTGGCGTCCGACCCGGGCGAGATCCACGATCGGGCCGCCTCGCACCCCGACAAGCTGGCCGAGCTGCTGGCGCTGTGGGACCGCTACGTCGAGGAGAACGGTGTGCTCCTCGAACCCGTCTCTGCGTTCGACGCCGATCTCTAGATGTTGGGCCGCCCTCTATGCTTGAGCGCTCATGGTTGAGACAACCACGTGCGCGATCGCAGGCGGCGGCCCGGCCGGGATGGTCCTGGGGTTGCTGCTGGCTCGGGCAGGTGTGCAGGTCACCCTGCTGGAGAAGCACGGCGACTTCCTGCGCGACTTTCGCGGCGACACGGTCCATCCGACGACGATGCGGTTGCTCGACGAACTGGGCTTGGCGAGGCAGTTCGCGGCGCTGCACTACAGCGAGATTCGCAAGGGCCAATTCGACTCGAATGGACGCTCGGTGACCTACATCGACTTCGAGCGCCTGCGCCAGCCCTATCCGTTCATCGCAATGGTGCCGCAGTGGGACTTGCTGAACCTGCTTGCCGAGGCCGCGCAGGCGGAGCCGACTTTCACCCTCCGGATGAACACCGAGGTCACCGGTCTGCTCAGGGACGGCGGCCGCGTTGCCGGAGTGCGCTACCAAGGGCCCGACGGCGCCGGAGAGCTGCGGGCCGAGCTGACCGTGGCGTGCGATGGCCGTTGGTCCGCGACGCGCCGGGAAGCCGGACTGAAGGCCCGCGAATTTCCGGTGAACTTCGACGTCTGGTGGTTCAGGCTGCCACGCGAGCAAGATACGGAATTCTCTTTCTTGCCCCGGGTCGGCCCCGGCAAGGCCCTCGCCGTGATTCCGCGGGAAGGCTATTTCCAGATCGCATACCTCGGTCCGAAAGGCAGCGACGCCCAGCTGCGCGCACGGGGCATCGAGGCATTCCGCCGCGAGGTCACCGCGCTATTGCCGGACATGCCCGCGTCGGTGGCGACGCTGACGTCGATGGACGACGTCAAACACCTCGACGTCCGGGTAAATCGCCTACGGCGCTGGCACATTGACGGTTTGCTGTGCATCGGCGACGCCGCGCACGCGATGTCGCCGATAGGTGGCGTCGGCATCAACCTGGCCATCCAGGATGCCGTCGCGGCCGCGACGCTGTTGGCCGAACCCCTGCGGCGGCACCGGGTCACGGGCCGCGATCTGGCCGCGGTCCGCCGCCGCCGCGTGTTTCCCACCGCGGTGACCCAGGCGGTGCAACGGGTCCTGGGCCGTGGGCTGGCCGGACCGTTGCTGCGCGGCGCGGATCCCACCCCTCCGGCGGCGCTGCTCGGCCTGGTGGATCGGCTGCCCTGGTTGTCGGCCGTCCCCGCCTATTTCGTCGGCGTGGGAATCCGGCCCGAGCATGCACCGGCATTCGCCCGCCGAGGATCCGGTGGCCGCAATGGCTGACGCCTTCGCCGCGGCGGTGCTGCGCGGCGAACTGGTCAAGACCACCCCCGAGG
>CAYNLB010000043.1:20718-34238 GCA_964397935.1 uncultured Mycobacterium sp. | reverse complement strand
CAAAGGCCGGACTGTGGATGGAAGGCTCCGGTCTAGGGTGAACGTCATGCGGGTAGGCGTGCTGGGAGCCAAGGGCAGAGTCGGGTCGACGATGGTGGCGGCCGTGCAGGCCGCCGAAGACTTGACCCTGTCCGCGGAGGTGGACGCCGGTGATCCGCTGAGCCTGCTGACCGAGGGCAGCACCGAGGTGGTCATCGACTTCACCCACCCCGACGTGGTGATGGGCAATCTCGAGTTCCTCATCGGCAACGGGATTCATGCCGTGGTCGGTACCACCGGCTTCACCGCCGAGCGTCTGCAGCGGGTGGAGTCGTGGCTGGCCGACACGGACACCGGCGTTCTGATCGCGCCGAACTTCGCGATCGGGGCGGTGCTCTCCATGCATTTCGCCAAGCAGGCGGCTCCCTTCTTCGACTCGGCCGAGGTCATCGAGCTGCATCACCCGCACAAGGCCGACGCTCCGTCGGGCACCGCTGCCCGCACCGCCAAAGTGATAGCCGAAGCACGAAAAGGATTGCCGCCCAACCCGGACGCCACCAGCACCGGCCTTTCCGGTGCCCGCGGGGCCGACGTCGACGGCATTCCGGTGCACTCGGTGCGGCTGGCCGGGCTGGTCGCCCATCAGGAGATCCTGTTCGGCACCGAGGGGGAGACGCTGACCATCCGCCATGACAGCCTGGACCGCACCTCGTTCGTGCCGGGTGTCTTGTTGGCGGTGCGACGCGTCGGGGAACGCCCTGGCCTCACGGTTGGACTCGAGCCTCTACTCGATCTGCAATGAACGACACTCTGCGCATCCAACTGCTCATCGCGGTGATGTGCGTGGCCATGTTGGCGTACTTCGTGCTGCTGGGGCGGACGGCCATCGCACTGATCGCCTCGGGGCGTGCCGCAGCCGCGGGCTTGGGGCTGGCAGTGCTGATCATGCCTGCCATCGGGCTGTGGGCGATGGTCGCCACGCTACGGTCCGGGTTCGCGCACCAGAAGCTTGCGCGTCTGATCGCCTCGGACGGAATGGAACTCGACACCAGCGCGTTGCCGCGGCGGCCGTCCGGCCGCATTGAGCGAGACGCGGCCGACGCACTGTTCGCGACCGTGCGCACCGAGGTGGAAGACCACCCCGGTGACTGGCGACGCTGGTACCGGCTGGCCCGCGCCTACGACTACGCGGGGGATCGCCGGCGAGCGCGAGAGGCCATGAAGACAGCCCTCGAATTACACGGGACGCTGCAGTCCGGAGCCGCCGATGAGTAAGACGCTGCTGATCGTCCACCACACGCCATCCCCGCACACGCAGGAGATGTTCGAAGCCGTTCTGTCCGGTGCCACCGACCCCGAGATCGAGGGGGTGGAGGTCCTACGGCGGCCCGCTCTCACCCTCGCGCCGGCCGACGTCCTCGAGGCCGACGGTTATCTACTGGGCACCCCGGCCAACCTGGGCTATATGAGCGGCGCGCTCAAGCACGCGTTCGACGTCTGCTACTACCCCTGCCTCGACGCGACCCGCGGGCGCCCGTTCGGCCTGTACCTGCACGGCAACGAGGGCACCGAGGGCGCCGAACGGGGCGTCATGGCCATCACGACCGGACTGGGCTGGGCGAAAGCCGTTGAGACGGTTGTGGTGATGGGCAAGCCGAGCAAGGCTGATATTGAAGCATGCTGGAACCTCGGGGCGACGGTCGCCGCGCAATTGATGGAATAGCTCAATAGGACCGGTTAAACCGGAAGCGCCGCAACACAATAACGACCGGTGTGCGGATGGGCGAGCGCCCCCGGCGTCGCGGCGGCGCAATCCGCGGAGCGCCAAGTTCGGTCAGGGTGTCCAGGAGACGGGCAGCAGTCTTCCCGCTTCATAGTTCCGTAGACGCGAAATCGCCGCGTCACGTAGCTTGTGCACGTGGGCCGGATCAAAAGGACGCACGAGCCACCCCGGAGACGGGGGTGACAACCGGCACCCATGCCGGCCTGCGCAAGACGCTGGGCGTGCGATCGGCGGTGCTGTTCGGCCTGGCGTACATGACACCGATCATCGTGCTGGGCATCTTCGGGGTGATCGCCGAACGGTCGCGGGGTGGCAGCGCCGGGTCGTATCTGCTCGCCACCGTCGCGATGCTGTTCACCGCGCAGAGCTACGGCGTTATGGCACGGCACTTTCCGGTTGCCGGATCGGCCTACACCTACGTCCGTAAAGCGCTGGACGCCCGGGTGGGCTTCATCGTCGGTTGGGCGATCCTGCTGGACTACTTGTTTCTGCCGCTGGTGATCTGGTTGATCGGTGGCTCATATCTGCAAAATCAGTTTCCCGCGCTGCCGTTCTGGTTGTGGATCGTGTGCTTCGCCGCCATCACCACCACACTCAACGTCGTCGGCCTCAGGGTCGCCGACCGCGCGAACTTCGTCTTGATGCTGTTTCAGCTTCTGATCCTCGCGTTGTTTGTGGCTCTGACGATCGCCCACCTCATAGGCGATTCGCAGTCACTGCTTTCGCTTGGCCCTTTCACCGGTGACAGCGGGTTCCCGGCGATCGTCGCGGGCGCGGCGGTGGCCGCGTACTCGTTTCTCGGCTTCGACGCGGTCAGCACGTTGACCGAGGAAACCCACGACGCCGAACGCGCCATCCCGCGGGCCATCCTGCTGATCGCGCTCGTCGGTGGCACCATTTTCGTCGCGGTCGCCTACGTCGTCAGCCTGGTCGCCCCGGGCGGTTCGTTTGCCGACGCCGATTCCCTTTCGGAGGTCATCGCAAAGACCATCGGCGGCAACCTCTTCGGTGCGGTCTTCCTCGCCGCACTCATCGTTGGCCAGTTCACTTCTGGCCTTGCCGCGCAGGCGGCGGTCTCTCGCCTGCTCTACGCGATGGGCCGCGACGGCGTCCTGCCTCGGCGTGCGTTCGGCATGCTGTCCGAGAAATTCCGCACCCCGGTGTTCAACATCGCAGTGACGGGCGCGATCGGTCTGATCGCAATCGTGCTCAACGTCGCGACGTCGACGTCATTTATCAACTTCGGCGCGTTCACGGCCTTCACGCTGGTCAATGTGTCGGTGGTGGTGTACTTCCTGCGCAACCGCGGCGCCGGGCTGCCACGATGGCGCTACGTGGTGCTACCGGTCTTCGGCGCCGCCGTCGATGTATACCTGCTCAGCCACCTGGAATCAGATGCGCTGATCATCGGATTGTCCTGGGCAGGGATCGGCTTCCTCTACCTGCTCTGGCTCACCCGCGGGCTGACCCGTCAACCGCCGGACCTGATGGGCATCGCGGAGGAGACGTAGCGGGCCGCGAAGAAAGCCTGATCTGGTGAAACGTCGTCCCCATCCGGGATTTCTTTCCCGACTTCAAAAGTCGTCCATCCGATCCGGCGTAGTGCCGGAGCCCTCGTCGCTACCGGGTGGGACGATGCGGCAGCGACCGTGGTGGATTCGGTCGAGCCAAGCGAGACCGGCCCGGCGGCGTGCCGCGAACTCGGGGAGACGGCTGCCGCTCCAACTTGTGGGACGGGTCCTCAGGCCCATTCAGATAGATGCCGGCTGGAACGCCTCGGCCGGTTGGGCCAGCGCCAGCGCCGAGCTGGTGCCGATGGGTCCGTGCCGGTCGAACAGGGTCGCGGCGCCGGTGGCGACACCGGCCGCGCCGAAGTGGCTCTGGGCCGCCAGGCCGAGGTATTCACCGTCGGGCAGTCGGCTCGCGGTGACGGTGTAGTCGGCGTTGATGTAGCGCAATCCGCCAGTGCCCCAATGGGTGAGCGAACTCGTGATATCACCGACGAATGCCAGCCGAGTAAACGGTGTCAGCGGGTGGCCGTGCACCATTGGACGAAAGATCCTCGCCCACGCGAACTTCTGGGAGTGAGACTGCTCCCACTCGCCCGCCGCGATGCCGGGACTGCCTCCGGCTGTGGCCCCGTAACCCCAGATGAGAAACGGCATATCGGCCGGAAAGCCGTCCGAGCCCACCGGAAGAGGCGGCATCCTCACCGGGGCCGACCAGACCTGCCCGTCGGGATGCTCGCCGCGGCGCAGGAACAGCGCGCTGGCCCGCGCGACGGTCCGCCCGTTCTGCACCAGCGCGCCGTCGACGAGCCTGATGCGGCGGCCCTCCCGCTGTATCGACGTCTGAATCTGCACCGGCTCGAGCAAAACCGGACGCAACAGGTCGACCGTGAAGCGTGCGGGCTGAAAACCAGGATCGACACCCGATTGTTCGATTCCCCAACCCAACAGGCCGCCGACGATCTGACCACCCATAGCGGCACCCCACGGCCCTCGAGTCATCGTGCCCGGCAGATAGGAGTCGCCGTCGACAGTGAAGAACGCCTCGGGCATGATGGCGGAGTCCTCAAGCGTCACCGCTATCACGATAGGACACGAGATAGTAAGGACCGGGCATGCCTCCAGTGATCGACGTCCCGCGCGGCCACAACCCGTTCCCGGCATCCGCCGCAGTGGGAGTGTCCCGCGATGCCGACGGCGTCCCGCACTATGACGATCTGCCGGCCACGTTGCTGGACATGCTCGCCGCTCAGGTCGACATCCGCCCGAACAGCGAGGCCGTGATCGAGGTGGGTGCAGGCCGATTGACCTATCGGAGGCTGTGGGAGCGTGCGTCGCGGGTCGCGGGCGGACTGCGCGCGATCGGTCTGCGAGCCGGCGATCGCGTCGCGGTGCGTCACCCGGCAGGAATCAACTGGGTGCTGGCCTTCTGGGGCATCGTGATGGCCGGTGGCGTTGCGGTGGCGGTCAATACCCGGTCAGCGCAACCGGAGGTCGAGTTCGTGCTCTCCGACTCCGGTGCTCGGGTGGATCTCGCAGCCGACGCCGCGCTGCCGGACGGCCAACCGTATGTCACCGAACAACTCGGCAGCTCGGACATGGCCGCGCTGTTCTATACGTCGGGCACCACCGGCCACCCCAAGGGGGTGCCCACCACCCACGAGGCATTCCTCACCAATACCGAAAATGCGCTCCGGTGTCTCGGGCAGCCACGAGATCTCGGTGAGGAGATGCGCACGCTGATCTCGGTGCCGCTGTTCCACGTGACGGGCTGCAACTCACAGCTTTTGGCCGCCACTCGCCTCGGGGGCGCTTCGGTGATCATGCCCGCGCTCAACCTGGACGAGTTGATCGTCACGCTGACTGCCGAGCGCATCTCCGTCATGGTAACCGTCCCCGCAATCTACTCGTTGCTGCTGCGACACAATGCGTTTGCCGCTACCGACGTTTCCGAGGTCCGCTGGGTCGGCTACGGCGGCGCACCGATCGCGCCGTCGTTGGTGCGGTCGGTGAAGAACTCGTTCCCGCACGCCACCGTGTTCAACGGGTACGGCATGACCGAGACGGCATCGCTGATGACCGTGCTGCCCGACCAGGACGCCGTCGAGCACGCCGACTCGGTCGGGTATGCGGTCCCCTCGGTGGACCTCGGGCTGATCCCATTCGGCGACGATCCCGCGGTGGGCGAGTTGGTCGCACGCGGAGCCAATGTGACTGCCGGCTATTGGAACCGGCCCGACGCCACTTCGGCCACCTTCGCCGGCGGCTGGTTACACACCGGCGATGTGGTGCGGGTCGACGATGCGGGCCGGGTGCACATCATCGATCGCCTCAAGGACATCATCAACCGCGGCGGTGAGAACGTCTCCAGCGTCGAGGTGGAAGCTGTGTTGCTGGCGGCGCCCAATGTGGCAGATGCTTGTGTGCTTGCGGTTCCCGACGACGTCATGGGGGAGAAGGTCGGCGCGGTGTTGTTCGGTGGTGCCGATGAGATCGACGTGCCTGCGGTGCTCGACCACTGCCGCACGCAGCTCGCCGACTTCAAGGTTCCGCAATACGTCACAGTTCTCGATGATGCGCTGCCGCGCAACGCCGGCGGCAAGCTGCTCAAGGGCAGACTCCGTGAGCGGGTGCAGTGGGGCGATCCGCTGCGATGAGCGAGACGCTGCTGATCGCCAACCGCGGGGAGATCGCGCTTCGAATCGTCCGCACGGCAATAGAACTGGGCATTCGGACGATCGCGGTCTACGCCGAAGACGACGCCGAGAGCCCGCACGTGCACGCGGCCGACGAAGCGATTGGACTCGCCGGGACCGGCCCGCAAGCCTACCTGGACCGGTCCGCCCTGCTAGCGGCCGCCAAGAACTCTCGTGCCGACCTGATCCATCCGGGTTACGGGTTCCTCAGCGAGAATGCCGACTTCGCCCGCGCCTGCGCCGCCTCGGGCTACACGTTCGTGGGGCCGGACGCCGATGTGCTCGAACTGGTCGGCAACAAGTCGTCCGCCCGCAGTGCCGCCATCGCCGCCGGAGTGCCGGTGCTGCCCGCCACCGAAGGTCCGAGCAGCGCCGCCGACATCAAAGCATTCTTCGCCGCCCAGGGCGGAGCGATCATGATCAAGGCGCTGGCCGGCGGGGGCGGCCGCGGAATGCGCAAGGTATACAGCGTCGATCAGATCGACAGCGCCTACCGGCAATGCGCCGCGGAAGCACAACTGGGCTTCGGTGATCCGGCGCTGTTCGCCGAGGCTCTCCTCGACGAACCGCGGCACATCGAAGTGCAGGTCGTCGCCGCACCGGCCGGGCACCAAACGCACGCGCTCGCTCTGGGCGACCGAGACTGCAGCATCCAGCGGCGCTACCAGAAGCTCATCGAAATCGCGCCCGCCCAGAAGCTTTCGGACAACATGCGCCGGGAACTACACCAGGCTGCGGCCCTCCTATGCGCGCGGGTTGCGCTGCGCGGACTGGCCACGGTCGAGTTCTTGGTCCATGACGAGAAATTCGTCTTCCTCGAAGTCAACCCCCGCATCCAAGTTGAGCACACCATCACCGAGGAAACCACCGGATTCGACCTGGTCGCCATCCAGCTGGCGATCGCCGGTGGTGCGTCCTATTACCAGCTGGGGCTTCCGGCCGGAATCGCCTCCGATGGCAACGAAGTCATCGGTGAGCCGGCGGCGCAGCAAGGCACTGCGGTTCAGGCCAGGGTCAACATGGAGACATTCGGTCCCGACTTCTCCGTGCTGCCCGCGGCGGGCACGCTCACGGTGTTCTCCCCACCGAGCGGTCCCGGGGTGCGCGTCGACACCTACGGGAGGCCGGGGCTGGTCGTGGGTCCGCAGTACGACTCGCTGCTGGCGAAGGTCATCGCCCGTGTGCACGGATCATCGGTGCAGGCGGCGGCGCGCAAAGCGCGGACCGCTCTGGCCGAATTCAGCATCGAGGGCGTTCGCACCAACATCGGCTTCCTGCGCGAGTTGCTCTCGGACACCCACCTCGAATCCGGTTGGGTGAGCACCACTTTCCTCGACGAGAAGATTCCCGAGCTGGCCGCTGCGGCGCTGTCTCACCAGCACGATGTCCGTGTCGCCGCGGTCGAGCTTCGCCCGGGCGAGGACGTGCTGCGCGCGCACCTGGCGGGCACCGTGGTCGAGGTGGTGCCCGAGGGCGCCGAGTACGGCGCCGGTGACCAGCTGATCGTTCTCGAAGCGATGAAAATGCAGCACGTGCTCGTCGCGCCCGACGCGTTGCGGACCGTCCGAATCTTGGTGACGCGCGGCCAGGTCGTCGGTACCGGAGACCCGTTGCTGGTTTTCAACCGCACGGGTGCCGGCGCCGGCGGCGAATCCTCCGCGTTGGCAGTGGATCTCGACCGGCCGCGTGCCGACCTCGACGAGGTGCACAGGCGGCAGCTATTGACCCGCGACGAGGGCCGCGAGGCCGCCGTCACCAAGCGGCACAAGCAGGGTCGCCGGACCGCGCGGGAGAACATCGCCGATCTCGTCGACGCCGGCAGCTTCGTCGAATACGGCGCGCTGGCCATTGCCGCCCAGCGCAGCCGGCGCTCGGAAGCGGACTTGATCGCCAACACGCCGGCCGACGGATTGGTCGCCGGGCTGGCCACGATCGGCGCGGACCGCTTCGGACGAGCGGCGGCCGAGGCCGTCGTGGTGTCCTACGACTACACCGTGCTGGCCGGTACGCAGGGCATGCGCAATCATGCGAAAACCGACCGGGTCTTCGATCTCGCCGCTCGGAAGCTCCTGCCGGTGGTGCTTTTTGCCGAGGGCGGCGGCGGCCGACCGGGGGACACCGACGTCGGCGGTGCCGCCGGGCTGGACGTGCCGACCTTCCGGATGCTGGCGGGGCTGCGTGGCCGAGTGCCGCTGGTATCGATCGTCTCCGGCCGCTGCTTTGCCGGCAACGCGGCGCTGGCCGGGGTATGTGATGTGATCATCGCGACCCCGGACGCCAACATCGGGATGGGCGGGCCGGCCATGATCGAAGGCGGCGGGCTGGGGGTGTACGAACCGGAAGCAATCGGACCGATCGCGGTACAGCGGCGCAACGGCGTGGTCAGCCTGGTGGCCCGCGACGAGGCGCATGCGGTTTCGCTGGCCAAGCAGTATCTTTCATATTTCCAGGGCAGCCTCGGTGACTGGGAGGCGCCCGATCCACGGCTGGCACGACATGTCGTGCCGCAGAACCGGTTACGTGCCTACGACGTACACCGGGCGATCGAGGCGATCGTCGACGCCGGCTCGGTGCTGGAGTTGCGACCCGACTACGGCGTCGGGGTCGTCACCGCGCTGGTGCGCGTCGAAGGGGCGGCGTACGGGCTGATTGCCAACAGCAGTCACCATCTCGGCGGTGCCATCGACGCCGAGGCGGCGGACAAGGTCGGCGACTTCCTCACGCTGTGTGAGTCGTTCCGGTTGCCGATGATCTCGCTGTGCGACACCCCCGGCTTCATGGTCGGGCCGGACGCCGAAAAAGAGGCCGCGGTTCGCCGGTTCGGCCGGATGTTCGTCCTTGGCGCGCGCCTGACCGTGCCGCTCGGAATGATCATCTTGCGCAAGGGCTACGGGTTGGGGGCGATGGCGATGGCCGGCGGTTCTTTCCGGGCACCGCAATTCACCGTTGCCTGGCCGACCGGAGAGATCGGCGGCATGGGCCTGGAAGGCGCCGTCCGGCTCGGGTTCAGCAAGGAACTGGCCGCCGAGGCGGATCCCGTTGAGCGTCAGAAGCTGTTCGACAAGCTGGTGGCGGCGGCATACGAACACGGTAAGGCGCTGCGGGCGGCCACCACGTTCGAGCTTGACGACGTCATCGACCCGGCAGACTCGCGGGCCTGGATCACCAGGCTGCCGCGGGTCTGAGGGTCGACTTAGTCAGCCGTGGCCGGAGCCGCAACCGACGCCCGGCAGGCATCCTTGGCCGCCTGGCACGGCGCCGGGACCGGCGAATTGGCCTCCGGAACCGCAACCGACGCCCGGGACGCAACCGTGACCGCCCGGACCGCCGCCGGGACCGCCGTTCTGGCCGCCCCAACCGCAATTGCCGTTGGCGTCGCAGCCACCGCCACCTGGAGTGTCCTTGACGACCACGTGCGTAAGCGCCGCAGGGGTCGCCTGGGCAACCTCAACGGAGCCAGGCGCGGCCGCTGGTGCGACGGCGACCGTGGCTGCAGCAGCCCCGGCCACCACCAGGGTTTTCATGAGGTTTAGTTTCGCTAACATGCCTTTCGCATACCACATAAGCACGTGTCTAAAACATCACCGGGACGGGCAGGCAACCGATGCCCGTTGCCGGCGGAGCCCGGCCACCAACGCAACAGGAGGCAGACCGACATGACCTCACCCGACCTGACCGGCCGTACCGCGATCATCACCGGTGCATCGCGCGGAATCGGGCTGGCGATCGGCCAGCAGCTGGCAGCCGCCGGGGCCAATGTGGTGCTCACCGCGCGCAAACAGGAGGCTGCCGACGACGCTGCGGCGCAGGTGGGGGTGAAGGCCCTGGGCATCGGCGCCCACGCGGTCGACGAGGATGCCGCACGCCGCTGCGTCGACCTCACGCTGGAGCGCTTCGGCAGCGTGGACATCCTGGTCAACAACGCCGGAACCAATCCGGCTTTCGGCCCGCTGATCGACCAGGACCACGCCCGCTTCACCAAGATCTTCGACGTCAACCTGTGGGCCCCGCTGCTGTGGACGTCGCTGGTCGTCAAGTCGTGGATGGGCGAGCACGGCGGTGCGATCGTCAACACGGCCTCCATCGGGGGTCTGCACCAGTCGCCGGCCATGGGAATGTACAACGCCACGAAGGCCGCGCTGATCCATGTCACCAAGCAACTGGCGCTGGAACTTTCGCCGGGTATCCGGGTCAACGCGATATGTCCGGGCGTGGTGCGCACCCGGTTGGCGGAGGCGCTGTGGAAGGACAACGAGGATCCGCTGGCGTCGACCATAGCGCTGGGACGCATCGGTGAACCGATCGACGTGGCCGCCGCGGTCGCCTTCCTGGTTTCCGACGGGGCGAGCTGGATCACCGGCGAGACGATGGTGATCGACGGCGGCCTATTGCTGGGTGACGCAAGGGGATTCCGCGCGCAGCCAGGAGGTGGGCAATGACCGCCGTCGACACGGCGGACCTGGACGCTCGGATCCAGGCGCTGTTGGACGCGCACGACCCCGTGACCACCGAGCCGCGAGAATTCCTCGGGGCCCAGTACGACGCGGGACTGGCCTGGGTACATCTGCCGCATGGCTTTGGCGGGCTGGACCTGCCGCGGGCTGCCCAGGAAAGGGTCGACGCGCGGCTGGCCGCTGCGGGCGCACCGGTGGGTGGCACCGTGAAGAACTTCATCGGGATGGGCATGGCGGCACCGACCATCGCAGCCTTCGGAACCGACGAGCAGAAGCGAAAGTTCCTGCGCCCGTTATTCACCGGCGAGCAGGTCTATTGCCAGTTGTTCAGCGAACCCGGCGCGGGATCGGACCTGGCCGGGGTGGCCACCCGCGCGGTCCGCGACGGTCATGACTGGATTGTCAACGGCCAGAAGGTCTGGACGTCGATGGCCCAGCACGCGCAGATGGCCATCCTGGTCGCTCGCACCGACCCGGCGGTGCCCAAACACGCCGGCCTGACGTACTTTCTGTGCGACATGACGCAACCGGGTGTCGAAGTCCGGCCGCTGCGCCAGATCACCGGCGAGGCGGAGTTCAACGAGGTGTTCCTCACCGACGTCCGGGTGCCCGATGCCAATCGGCTCGGCCCGGAGGGTGGGGGCTGGCGAGTCGCGACGACCACCCTCAACAACGAGCGAGTCGCGATCGGTTCTCGTCCCGGGGTCCCGCGGGAGGGCGGCATCATCGGCAAGGTCACCGAAGCCTGGCGGAACGAGCCGGCGTTGCGCAACCCCGCGATGCACGACGAGCTGATGCGGCTGTGGGTCGACGCCGAGGTGCTCCGGCTGGCCGGTGAACGGCTGGGACAGCAGGCCCAAGCCGGTCAACCCGGGCCCGAGGGCGCCGGCATGAAGATTGCCTTCGCTCGGCTCGCACAAGCGATATCGGGTTTCGACATCGAGCTGCATGCCGAGTCCGGGCTGCAGTACGACGACTGGACCATGCGCAGAACAGAGGTCGTAGACCTGATCGGACGCGAGCCCGGGTACCGCTACCTGCGGGCACGCGGCAACTCCATCGAGGGCGGCACCTCGGAGATTTTGCGCAACACGATCTCCGAGCGGATCCTTGGCCTGCCGGGCGAACACCGCGTGGACAAAGACGTTGCCTGGAAGGACATACCCAGATGAGCAGTGCCGACTTGCTGTACTCCGACACCGAGGACGCGCTGCGGGACAGCGTCCGCCAATTGTTCGCCGACCGCTGCCCTCCGGAATCGGTGGCACATGCCTACGACCCCGCGCCGCAGGACTTTTCAGAGGTGTGGCGGACACTGTCGACCGAGCTGGGGGTCGCCGGGCTGCTGGTTCCCGAGTCGCTCGGCGGCGCCGGCGCGAGTGCCCGCGAGGCGGCGGTCGTCATGGAGGAGATTGGCCGGGCCGTTGCGCCGGTGCCGTTTCTGTCCAGCGCGGTTTTGGCCACGGTCGCGCTGCTGCGTGCAGGTGACACCGAAACCGTTTGCGCGCTGGCGCGAGGCGCGTCAACCGCGGCGTTGGTGGTGCCGCTGTCGACCGCGCCGGGCGATCCGATCGTTGGGGTGGGCGACGGCATCGGCGGGCTGAGCGGATCGGTCACCAGCGTCGCAGGTGCCGGCGAAGCCGATGTGCTGGTGGTGCCGGTCGCCGGGTCCGATGGGCTCGAGCTGCATACCGTCTTCGGCGGAGCGGCGGGGGTGGAGGTGTCGCCGCTGCAGGCGCTGGATATGACGAGACCCCTTGCCGACGTGCGGTTCTCGGGGGCGCCCTCGTCACGGGTCGGGCCCGCGGACGCGCCGATCGCCGAGGCGCTGATGACGGGGGCGGCTCTGCTCGCATCCGAGCAACTCGGGGTGGCGCAGTGGTGTTTCGACACCACGCTGGGTTATGCCAGACAGCGCAAGCAGTTCGGCCGCACGATCGGCTCCTATCAGGCGATCAAGCACCGGTTGGCGGATCTGTGGTTCGAGGTCGGTGCGGCGGCGGCAGCAGCCCGCTACGCCGCCGACACGTGCGCCCGGGGTGACGACGACGCGGGTATCGCGGCGGCCATTGCCCAGGCCTACTGCAGCGGTATCGCCGTGCACACCGCCGAGGAGTGCATACAGCTGCATGGCGGCATCGGCATGACGTGGGAGTATCCGGCGCACCTTTACCTCAAGCGGGCCAAGAGCGACCAGTTGGCTTTCGGCACCGCCTACCGCCACCGCGCCCGGCTGGCCGAGCTGGTCGGTCTGCCGGTGAGTTAACCCCGCAGTACCGAACCGAAGAGGTCGGCCATCGCCACCCAATGCCGCTCGGCGGCGGCAACGTCGTAGGGCAGGTTGTCCGGCACCGCGAACCCGTGGCCCGCCGAATACCACTCGATGGTGTGCCGCACGCCGGCCGCCGTCAGCGCTTTGTCGAGCTGTTCGGCATGATCGGTCGTGAAGGACGGGTCGTTTTCGGCGCCACCCACGTACACCGTGGCGCTGATTCGGTCGGCCAGCAGGTGCGGGCTGTCGGCGGTGTCGGTCACCAGACCGCCGCCGTGGAAGGACGCCGCGGCGGCGACACGGTCCGGCACGCGGCCGGCCACCACCAGCGAGGTCCGCCCACCCATGCAGTAGCCGCACACACCGAACCGGTCCCCGGAGACCTCGGGGCGAGCGGCCAGATAGTCGAAGAAGGCACCGGCGTCGCTGGTCATCTTGTCCGGGGTGATGCTGCCGATCATCGAAAAGAGGCGCTTGCGTTCACCCTCGTCGCCGAACACGGTAGCCATGTCGAACGGGGCCCAGTCGCCGCTGCGGTAGTACACGTCGGGAAGCAGCACGGCGTAGCCGTAGCCGGCCAGCTTGGCGGCCATCTCCTCGAAGGTGTCGCGAACCCCGCCGGCATCGACGTACATGACTATTCCTGGCCAGGGGCCCGGGCCCTGGCCGTCGGGCCCTTCGGGGGTGAACAGGCCGACTGCACAGGTGCCGTCGGGGGTGGTGATGCTGTCGGTGATTTTCGGCATGGACTCCGTTGTACTCCTGGCCGCCCGAGGTAGATTCACCGGCGCCGACCCGCCGCGCCCGGCTTCGCCGCGCTTGCGATCG
>CAYNLB010000043.1:0-20618 GCA_964397935.1 uncultured Mycobacterium sp. | reverse complement strand
AGGTAGATTCACCGGCGCCGACCCGCCGCGCCCGGCTTCGCCGCGCTTGCGATCGTCGCGAGATTTACCGGCGTCGACCCGCCGCGCCCGGCTTCGCCGCGCTTGCGATCGCCGCTAAGCTGACCCCGTGCCGATCCCGACGCCCTACGAGGACTTGCTCCGCCTGGTGCTCGAGCGGGGCGCCGCCAAAGCCGACCGCACCGGCACCGGAACCCGCAGCCTGTTCGGCCAGCAGATGCGCTACGACCTGTCGGCCGGTTTCCCGCTGCTCACCACCAAGAAGGTGCATTTCAAGTCGGTGGTCTACGAGTTGTTGTGGTTCTTGCGCGGCGATTCCAACGTCGGTTGGCTGCACGAGCACGGGGTCACCATCTGGGACGAGTGGGCCAGCCCCACAGGCGATCTCGGGCCGATCTACGGCGTGCAGTGGCGGTCCTGGCCGACCCCGACGGGGGAGCACATCGACCAGATCACCGCGGCGCTGGAGCTGCTGCGCACCGACCCGAATTCGCGGCGCATCATCGTATCGGCCTGGAACGTAGGCGAAATCCCGCAGATGGCACTCCCGCCATGTCACGCGTTCTTCCAGTTCTATGTGGCCGACGGGCGGCTGAGTTGCCAGCTCTATCAGCGCAGTGCAGATCTATTTCTTGGCGTGCCATTCAACATCGCCAGCTATGCGCTGCTCACCCATATGATGGCGGCTCAGTCCGGGCTGTCGGTCGGTGAGTTCGTCTGGACGGGCGGTGACTGCCACATCTACGACAACCACGTCGAACAGGTCCGCCTCCAACTGAGTCGTGAGCCGCGGCCATACCCGGAACTTGTTCTGGCCCAGCGAGATTCGATTTCCGACTACACCTACGACGACATCGTCGTGAAGAACTACGATCCGCACCCGGCTATCAAAGCTCCAGTCGCTGTATGACGCGCGCCGACAACGATGATGCCGGCTCGGACATGTTTCGAGCCGGAATCAAGGAGTAGCGCACATGACGGAGGTGGGCCTGGTCTGGGCTCAGTCGACGTCCGGCGTCATCGGCCGCGGCGGCGATATCCCGTGGCGAGTGCCCGAAGACCTGTCCCGCTTCAAACAGGTGACTCTGGGACACACGGTGGTCATGGGTCGGCGAACCTGGGAATCGCTGCCGACTCGGGTTCGGCCGTTGCCGGGCCGCAGAAATGTCGTACTCTCGCGCCGGACTGACTTCATGGCTGACGGAGCCGAAGTGGTGGGTTCACTCGAGGCGGCCTTGACGTCTTGCGAGACCGAGTCCGAGGCCTGGGTGATCGGCGGCGAACAGGTCTATCTGCTCGCGCTGCCGATCGCCGCCCGATGTGAGGTCACCGAGGTCGACATCGAGCTGCCGCGCGATGACGGCGATGCGCTGGCCCCGGTGCTCGACGAGGCATGGTTGGGCGACACGGGCGAGTGGATGGTCAGCCGCTCGGGCCTGCGCTACCGGTTTCACAGTTACCGTCGGACGTAAGCACTCGCCTCGGCACAACGGCGCGACCTGACATACTCGACTTAGGGGCCGGTCTGCTAGCAGGCGTTTTCAGGAGGGGAAATTGGCAGTGATAACCGAACCCGCAAAGACGTTCTCTCGCGTGTTCAGGGGCTACGATCCGGCCGCGGTCGATGCCCACATCGAGGTGTTGACCACCAAGCAGAAGTTGCTGCTCGACGATGTCGAGAGCCTACGGGCCCGGCTGCAGGAATCCGGAGATCAAATAGCCGCGCTGCGGAACGAGGTCGGAGTCCTCGCGGACACCTCATCCTCGCCCCACGCGATGCAGCAACGGATGGCGAAGATGCTGCGGCGTGCGGTCGACGAGATTTCCCAGATGCAAGCCGAGACGCGCGCCGAGGCCGAGGCCGAGAAGCGAAAGCACGAAGAGCAGTTGGCGGACATGGCCGCGCAGCTCCAAGCACTAGAAGCCGAGTACGCGGAAACCAGACAGAGGCACGAGGCCGAACTGGCCAGCATGCGCGCTGAAACCCAATCGGCGCTCGATACGGCCTGGCAGGACGCTCAACGGGAGCGAGAGCAACTCCTCGCCGACGCGAAGCAGCAGGCTGAGCAGTACCGTGAGCAGGCCCGGCGAGCGGTGAACGAGGCGACTCAGCAACGAATCAAGATCCTGGAGCAACTGATGGCCGTATACCGCGACCTGGATGCTGTTCCGGCCGCCCTTGAGTCGGCATACCAAGATCTGGGGGATCCGCCGGAGTCGAACCCGGAACCGAACGGGGCGGCGCCGGTGGATCAGAAGAAAGTCAGCACCGGGTAAGTGTTCGTCGCTGAGCGCAGCCGGAACGGGCCGGTGTTCTCGGTACCGTGCCGATTGGGACGCCAGGGCTGACCGCGTGCAAGCTGGGCGTACAGCTGTTGGACCCAAGGGTTCTGCGAGCCACAGTCGGGTTGCCCCACCACCCGGGCCCAGCTGAGACGGCCAATCTCGCGGATCCAAGTGCTGCAACTGGATTCGGCGTCGGTGGCCGTGTGTCCTCACTTCGCGCCGGTGCTAAGCGGGCTCGGCTCCTACGATCGCGACAAACTGGACCGCGCCGCACGGCGCCCGGCGCGAAAGCGGCTGAGGGCCGAGCGCCGGGCCCGAGGGTGCCCTGATCGCCGATCACATCCGGGTTTGTGGGTCAAACGGCCCTTCGCCCGCCTGTGCGGCCCCACCTAAGCTGATCACTGTCTGAGTCCCACAAGAAATCGATCACCAAACACGACGGGGCGACAATGAGACCCTCGACTCGCCTTCTAGTTACGTCCGGGTTGGTCACCGCATGCGTAACCGGATGGTTCCCACTTGCCTGGTACGCATCGGGGTCGCCATGCGACGACCCGACGTGCGTCCCGAATGTGGCCCGCAACGTCGTCTCAGGTGCACCATGCATTCCGGCTAACCGCTATGTCTTCGGCTTGGATTCGGAGGGCAACACGTTAATCTGCCTCAGTTGGGGCACCTGGACACCATCGGCGCCTCTGATCGGTGTACGGGACACGGGCGCTTCCTGCTGCGACGGGGGGCAGCTTTCCAACGGCTCCGCACAATCACCCGATGGCATCCCGTTGACTTGCACCGTACGTGGCTGGCAGCCCGGACCAGATGTCGGTGCTGACAACCCCGGCGATCGGCTGTAGCTCGCCAACGGGCCAGCATCGGCGGCCCCGCATCGGACTGAGGTGTCTGGGTCAGGTTTCCATGCATGGTGGACAACAGGTCGATCGAGTCGGCTTCACTGGCGACCAGGGGTCCGACACTTTGGGCGGTTCCGGCCCGCATCGTCGCCGGGCTAAGGTGAGCGCCGTGGCCGAGACCGCGCCGCTACGCGTGCAACTGATCGCCAAGACCGAGTTCTTGGCGCCGCCGGACATACCCTGGACCACCGACGCCGACGGTGGCGCCGCACTTGTCGAGTTCGCCGGCCGCGCGTGCTACCAGAGCTGGTCCAAACCCAATCCCAGAACCGCGACCAACGCCAGCTACATCAAGCACATCATCGACGTAGGACACTTCTCGGTGCTCGAGCACGCAAGCGTGTCGTTCTATATCACCGGCGTCTCGCGGTCGTGCACTCACGAGCTGATCCGGCATCGGCATTTTTCCTATTCGCAACTTTCCCAGCGCTACGTGCCGGAGGGAGACTCGCACGTCGTCATGCCACCGGGCATGGACGACGATCCCGAACTGCGGCGGATCCTGGCCGCGGCCGCTGATGCCAGCCGTGCCACTTACACCGAGCTGCTGGCCAAGCTGGAAGCCAAACTCGCCGACCAGCCCAACGCCGTTCTGCGGCGCAAGCAGGCGCGTCAAACCGCTCGCGCGGTGCTGCCCAACGCCACCGAGACCCGGATCGTGGTGACCGGGAACTATCGCGCCTGGCGGCACTTCATCGCCATGCGCGCCAGCGAGCACGCCGACGTGGAAATCCGGCGGCTGGCCGTGGAGTGTCTGCGCCGGCTCACCGACGTGGCACCGGCGGTGTTCGCCGACTTCGAGATCGCTACCCTGCCCGACGGCACCGAGGTCGCGACGAGTCCGCTAGCCACCGAAGCCTGAATGCTCATTGTCGCTGGGAGATGGGCGCAGCGGCATATCCCAGTAACTCGTGCGACTCCCGAGCCGATCCGGGCGACTCGCCGGAGCCTCCGCGCGGATGCTAAACACCTTGCCGCCGCCAGGTAACCTGAAGGCCGTGAGCACCGTCGGATTCGACGCCCCCGCACGGTTGGGAACCGTGCTGACCGCGATGGTCACACCGTTCCGCGCCGATGGCTCCCTTGACGCAGGCGTCGCGGCGCGACTGGCGAACCACCTGGTAGACGCGGGCTGCGACGGACTGGTGGTCTCCGGAACCACCGGCGAGTCCCCGACCACCACCGACGACGAGAAACGAGAGCTGCTGCGTGTCGTGCTGGAGGCGGTGGGAGACCGGGCCCGCGTCATCGCCGGTGCGGGTACCTATGACACCGCTCACAGCATCCGGCTGGCCAAGGCCTGCGCGGCCGAAGGCGCCCACGGCCTGCTGGTGGTCACGCCGTACTACTCCAAGCCGCCGCAGAGCGGGCTGATCGCGCATTTCACCGCGGTTGCCGACGCGACCGCGCTGCCGATGGTGCTCTATGACATCCCCGGTCGGTCGGTCGTGCCGATCGAGCCCGACACCCTGCGCACGTTGGCGTCGCACCCGAACATCGTCGGAGTCAAGGACGCCAAAGCCGATCTGCACAGCGGCGGCCAGGTCATGGCCGAGACCGGACTGGCCTACTACTCCGGCGACGATGCGCTGAACCTGCCGTGGCTGGCGATGGGCGCCACCGGCTTCATCAGCGTGATATCGCACGTGGCGGCAGGACAACTCCGGGAGTTGCTGTCCGCCTTCGGTTCCGGGGACATCGCCACCGCCCGCAAGATCAACGTCACGGTCGCACCGTTGTGCAATGCGATGAGCCGCCTCGGCGGGGTGACGATGTCCAAGGCGGGTTTGCGCCTGCAGGGCATCGACGCGGGCGATCCCCGGTTGCCGCAGATGGCGGCAACACCCGAGCAGATCGACGCGTTGGCCGCCGACATGCGTGCGGCCTCGGTGCTCCGGTGATTCAGCGGGTGATTCACACGTGAACGAAGAACTCGCCCCACCAGGTCCTCTGGCCACCGGCGGGTTGCGGGTCACCGCGCTGGGTGGCATCAACGAAATCGGCCGCAACATGACCGTTTTCGAGCACTTGGGCCGGTTGTTGATCATCGACTGCGGGGTGCTTTTCCCCACCCATGACGAACCCGGTGTCGATCTGATATTGCCGGACCTGCGCCACATCGAGGGCCGGCTCGACGACATCGAGGCGCTGGTGCTGACGCACGCGCACGAGGATCACATCGGGGGCATTCCGTTCTTGCTCAAGCTGCGGCCGGACATCCCGGTCGTGGGATCGAGGTTCACCCTGGCGCTGGTCGCAGCCAAATGCCGCGAGCACCGCGTCAAGCCGGTGCTCATCCAGGTCGCGGAGGGGCAGCGGAGCACGCACGGCGTCTTCGAGTGCGAGTACTTCGCCGTGAACCACTCCATCCCGGACGCGCTGGCCATCGCGGTGCACACCGGCGCGGGAACCATCCTGCACACCGGCGACATCAAGCTGGACCAGCTTCCCCTCGACGACCGGCCCACTGACCTGCCCGGCATGTCGCGGCTCGGTGACGCCGGCGTGGACCTGTTCCTGTGCGACTCGACCAACGCCGAGATCCCCGGTGTCGGGCCTTCGGAAAGCGAAGTGGGCCCGACGCTGCATCGTCTGATCCGGGGCGCCGACGGCCGGGTCATCGTGGCGTGCTTCGCGTCCAACGTGGACCGGGTGCAGCAGATCATCGACGCCGCGGTGGCATTGGGCCGGCGGGTGTCATTCGTGGGCCGCTCGATGGTGCGCAACATGGGCATCGCCCGCGAGCTCGGATTCCTGCGGGTGGCGGATTCGGACGTGATCGACATCGGCGCGGCCGAGATGATGGCACCCGACCAGGTGGTGCTGATCACGACCGGCACCCAGGGCGAGCCGATGTCGGCGTTGTCGCGGATGTCGCGCGGCGAACATCGCAGCATCACGCTGACCGCGGGTGACCTCATCGTGCTGGCGTCGTCACTGATCCCCGGCAACGAGGAGGCTGTCTACGGCGTTATCGATGCGCTGGCCAAGATCGGGGCGCGCGTCGTCACCAATGCCCAAGCCCGGGTGCATGTTTCGGGTCATGCTTATGCCGGTGAGCTGCTGTTCCTGTACAACGGCGTGCGGCCGCGCCATGTCATGCCGGTACACGGGACCTGGCGGATGCTGCGCGCCAACGCCAAGCTGGCGGCCCGAACTGGAGTGCCGCAGGAGTCAATCCTGCTGGCCGAGAATGGTGTCAGCGTCGACCTGGTTGCCGGCCACGCATCCATCGCCGGGGCGGTGCCGGTCGGCAAGATGTTCGTCGACGGTCTGATCAACGGCGACGTCGGTGATATCACCCTGGGGGAACGGCTGATTCTGTCATCGGGTTTTGTCGCGGTGACCGTGGTGGTCAAGCGCGGCACCGGGCGTCCGGTGACCGCTCCACACCTACACTCACGCGGTTTCTCCGAAGACCCCAAGGCTCTCGAACCCGCCGCGCGCAGGGTCGAGGAAGAGATGGAATCGCTGGTTGCCGCAAACATCACCGATCCGAGCCGCATCGCCCAGGGTGTGCGCCGCACCGTCGGCAAATGGGTGGGCGAAACCTACCGCAGGCAGCCGATGATCGTGCCGACGGTGATCGAGGTCTAGAGACGGCGGCGATTCGCGAAACATAAAACACTGCGTTGCTTTTCCGGCGCGTCGTCGGTGACGTTTATGTTTCGTTGCGGCTAGACTTTTTCCGCGTAGGCCGACCATTCCAATTGGGACGTCTTGAGTTTGCGCCCGGTGGGTTCGACATAACGCCGGGACAGCTCATCCGGCCCGGCCTGCTCCAGTAGCCGCCACCCGTAATCGGCGATGAAATCGGCGACCTCCTCGGGCTGCAGGCCGAAGCGCCACAATTGCCGCCGCTGGCGGACACTGCGGTACAGCGTCCGGGTGCCGTACCGGTTCGTGCCCTCGATGAAATCCCGGCGGACATAGGTGAACACCAGACGGCTGCCCGGTGCAACCGCGCGCAGTCCCTCGAGCATCCGCCGGACAGTCTCTTCGGTGAGGTATTGGGTTACCCCTTCGCAGATGAAGAAGACCCGATAATCAGTGCGGTAACCGTGCTCGGCGAGCGCGGTCAGCAGGTCGTCACGCTCGAGGTTCAGCGCCACCAACCGGACCGACAGCGGCGGCTCGCCCAGCACCCGCCGGACCGTCTTGAATTTCCTGGCGACGTTCACCGGCAGGTCAACCTCGAACACCGGGATGCGGACTCGCCGCGTCAGCAGGTAGGCGCGGGTATCCAGCCCGGCCCCGAGGATGACAACGGCGTTGACGTCGTCGAGCGCCTCTTTGAGCTTGTCGGCGATGAAACGTTTGCGGCAGGCCAGATTCGCCCACAGCCCGGGGCCCGACCACTCCGATCCGCGGATCATCAAACGGCGGATCGGCCCAAATTGGGTCGCACCGACGAGCCAGCGCAGCGGGGCCGGCAAAAACAGCTCGGCGAAGTCGTCGTCCACCAGGCGGCGGCCGGGCGGCTCGTTCTGTTCGACGGCGGCCAAGATCATCGGTCCAAAAGCGGTTTGGGCTGCAGGATTTCGTGCCATTAATGCCTACTTGTTCAGGAAGCCCGCATCGACCGGCAGGGTCACGCCGGTGATGTAGCGGGCCTGGTCGGATACCAACCATGCCACCGCATTGGCGATGTCTTCGGCTTGCAACACCTCCACCGGCATGGCATTGCCCATGGCTCCCGGCGTGTCGGTCGCAGCGGCCATCTTGGCCAGCCACTCCCGGGTGAACTCATTGTTGATCATCGGGGTCTCGACGCCGGAAGGATGAATCGAGTTGACCCGGATATATTCTCTCGCAAGCAAATTCGCGTAGACCCGCATCAACCCGACCACCCCGTGCTTGGCGGCGGCGTAGCCGACGGAACCGGCGTCCGGACTGGCGACACCGGCCAGTCCCGCAGACGAACTGATCAGCACGATCGATCCGCCGCTGCCTTGCTTGACCATCGTCGGTATCGCGGCCTTGATGGTGTTGTAGACGCCGGTGAGGTTGACGTCGATGACGTCACGCCAGCCGTCGTCACCGGATTGCATGGGGGCGATACCGGCGTTGGCGACGACCATGTCGAGCCGTCCGAATTCGTCCAGGCCGGCCTGCAACGCGGAAGACAGCGACGCCCGGTCGCGGACATCGCCGCGAGCGGCCACGATGCGCGAGCCGGCGTCCTCGACGAGCTTGACGGTGGCCGCAAGGTCGTCCGCGGTGGCCAGGGGGTAGGGGACGCTGGCGATCTGCTCGCACAGGTCGACCGCGATGATGTTCGCGCCGTCGGAGGCCAGCCGAACCGCGTGGGCGCGTCCCTGGCCGCGGGCGGCGCCGGTGATGAAGGCGACTTTTCCTTCGAGCGGCCGACCCATCAGGCGCGCAGTTTTCCTTTGCCCGGGTCACCCGCAGGGACCGGCTGCAGCATCTTGATGTCCGGTGCTCCGGCCAAGTGCTCACCGGCCGCGGAGAACATCTTGGTGACCGCCGGCGCGGTGCTGTGGGCCTTGAGTGCCTCGGGATCGGCCCATTGTTCGACGAAGATGAAGGTCTCGCCCGATTCGTGCAGCGAGTACAACTGGCAGCCGGGCTCGTCGTGCACCTCTTCCACCGCGCGGGTGAGGATGTCGCGGACCTTGTCGACCGATTCGGGTTTGACGGTCAGGGTGGCGACGACGACGACGGGCATGTTAGGCCTCCTGAAAGCTCCGGGGATGGGTGACGGGCACGACTTTTTTCACCGGTTGTCACCCTACTCACGGGCTCTGGCGGTTGGTCCGGCACATGGCTCACAAGCCGGGGCGTTACCCGTGTGGCGGGTGGTGCGGATGATGTTGTTGCGACTACCCTGGCGGTCATGGCTAACAAGACCGTCGCCCGCTCCGGAACCAGAACGAGCAGGTCAAAGGCCACTTCGCGAAGTGGAACCCGACGCCCGCGGCCCGCAGCTCCCCGCCGCAAGGCGGCCAGGCCCGCCAAGCGGCGTCACCAGTCGTTGCTGGTGGCCACCGGGCTGACCTGCGGGCGTGCCCTGCGCGGCACCTGGGTGATGGCGGCCCGCGGCACCGGCGGCGCGGCCCGGTCGATCGGGCGGGCCCGCGACATCGACCCGGGACACCGCCGCGACGGCATCGCGCTGCTGCTGCTGGGCCTGTCCGTGGTGGTCGCCGCGAGCTCGTGGTTCGACGCGGCCCGGCCGCTCGGCGCCTGGGTCGACACGCTGTTGCGGACGTTCATCGGCGCGGGTGTCCTGGCGCTCCCGGTCGTCACGGCCGCGATTGCGGTAACCCTGATGCGGACCAAGCCCAATCCCGACGCCCGGCCCAGGCTGATCCTGGGCGCCTGCCTGATCGCGCTTTCGCTGCTCGGCCTGCGTCACTTGTGGTCGGCTTCACCGGAAGACCCCGAAGCGCGGCGCCACGCCGCGGGATTCATCGGCTTTGCCATCGGTGGGCCGCTGTCGGACGGGCTGACGCCCTGGATCGCCGCGCCGCTGTTGTTCATCGGATTCATGTTCGGCCTGCTGCTACTGACCGGGACCACCATCCGCGAGGTGCCCGAGGTGGTGCGTGCCATGTTCGGTACCCGGCTGCTACCGGGCGACGACGGCCTCTACGACTACGCGGACGAGTTCGGCGACGACATCGATGACGGTGCCTGCGATGACTTTTCCGACGGTTACTACGACGAATCTCTTTGTGGACCGGACGCCCCGGACCACGAGCCATTGGCGTGGCCGTCGCCCGAGTCCGCCCACGACGCTCTCGACGACGACATGCCCACCATTCCCGAGCCCGCCGTCACCCGCAGCCGCCGGCGCGGAAAATCCGCAGACAAGAACACCTTGGAGCTGGACCGGGTCGTCGAGGGTCCCTACACGCTGCCGTCGCTGAGTCTGCTGGTGGCGGGCGATCCACCCAAGAAGCGCAGCGCCGCCAACAACGTCATGGCCGACGCGATCGGTGAGGTGCTCACCCAGTTCAAGGTGGACGCGGCCGTCACCGGCTGCACCCGCGGCCCCACCGTCACCCGTTACGAGGTCGAGCTGGGGCCGGGCGTGAAGGTAGAGAAAATCACCGCGCTGCAGAAGAACATCGCCTACGCGGTGGCCACCGAGAGTGTCCGCATGCTGGCCCCGATCCCGGGCAAGTCGGCCGTGGGCATCGAAGTGCCCAACACCGACCGGGAAATGGTGCGGCTGGCCGACGTGCTCACCGCGCCGGCGACCCGCCGCGACCACCATCCGCTGGTGATCGGCCTCGGCAAGGACATCGAAGGGGACTTCATCTCGGCCAACCTGGCCAAGATGCCGCACCTGTTGGTCGCCGGCTCCACCGGATCCGGCAAATCCAGCTTCGTCAACTCCATGCTGGTCTCACTGCTGACCCGCGCCACCCCCGAAGAAGTCAGGATGATCCTGATCGACCCGAAAATGGTGGAGCTGACGCCGTATGAAGGCATTCCGCATCTGATCACGCCGATCATCACCCAGCCCAAGAAAGCCGCGGCCGCGCTGGCGTGGCTGGTGGACGAGATGGAGCAGCGCTATCAGGACATGCAAGCTGCCCGGGTGCGCCACATCGACGACTTCAACGCTCATGTGCGTTCCGGCGCCATCACGGCACCGCTGGGCAGTCAGCGTGAGTACCGGCCCTATCCCTACGTCGTCGCGATCGTCGACGAGCTGGCCGACCTGATGATGACCGCGCCGCGTGACGTCGAGGACGCGATCGTGCGCATCACCCAGAAAGCCCGTGCCGCGGGCATTCACCTGGTGCTGGCCACTCAGCGCCCGTCGGTGGACGTGGTCACCGGGCTGATCAAAACCAACGTGCCGTCCCGGCTGGCGTTCGCCACGTCTTCGCTCACCGACAGCCGCGTGATCCTGGACCAGGCGGGCGCGGAAAAACTGATCGGCATGGGCGACGCCCTGTTCCTACCGATGGGCGCCAGCAAGACCATCCGGCTGCAGGGCGCGTTCATCACCGACGAAGAGATCCACGCCGTCGTCACCGCCTGCAAGGATCAGGCCGAGCCCGAATACACCGAAGGCGTCACCACGGCCAAGCCCACCGGTGAACGCACCGACGTCGACCCCGACATCGGCGACGACATGGATGTGTTCCTGCAAGCCGTCGAGCTGGTGGTGTCCAGCCAGTTCGGCTCCACCTCGATGCTGCAGCGCAAACTGCGCGTTGGGTTCGCCAAAGCGGGCCGGTTGATGGATCTGATGGAGACCCGCGGCATCGTGGGGCCCAGCGAGGGATCCAAGGCGCGCGAGGTGCTGGTCAAGCCCGACGAGCTGGCCGCGACATTGGCCGCGATCCGCGGGCAGGGCGGGTCCGACAGTGGGGACGACCCCGAGTAGATCGCAATCACAGCACCAGCAGCATCCGGGAATTGCCGAGAATATTCGGCTTGACGTAGCTCAGGTCCAGGAATTCGGCGACACCGATGTCGTACGAGCGGCACATCTCGTCGAACACCTCGGCGGTGACCGGGGTGCCCTCGATTTCGGTGAAACCGTGCTTACCGAAGAACTCGGTCTCGAAGGTCAATACGAACACCCGTTTCAGCTGCAACTCCCGGGCGACGTCCAAAAGCCGATTGACGATCGCATGGCCGATTCCGTGGCCGGTCATCGCCGGGTCGACCGCGACCGTGCGGATCTCGCCGAGGTCAGACCACATCACGTGCAGTGCCCCGCAACCGACGACTTCGCCTTCGCATTCGGCCACCCAGAACTCCTGGACGGCCTCGTAGAGCGTCACGAGATTCTTTTCCAGCAAAATCCGTCCGGCATACGTGTCGACGAGTCGCTTGATCGCGGGCACATCGGACGTTCGTGCGCGTCGGACCGCCGGCAGATGATCCTGCGAACTTTCGGTCACGGGTAACAGTATCGACATGAGGTACGGCTGAACTGGTCAACCGTTATTCTGTTGCCGTGTCCGGGCAGCCTCAAACTGGTCCGATGGTGGGGCGTGCCCGGATAGCCAACCTCGCCAACATCCTGACTTTGTTGCGGCTGGTCCTGGTCCCGATTTTCCTGCTCGCCCTGTTCGCTGGAAATGGCCACGAAATTGCCTTTCGCATTGTGGCTTTCGTAATTTTTGCGGTGGCGGCCATCACCGATCGGCTGGACGGTCTGCTGGCCCGCAACTACGGCATGGCCACCGAATTCGGGGCATTCGTCGATCCGATCGCGGACAAGACGCTGATCGGGTCGGCCCTGATCGGGCTGTCCATGCTCGGGAACCTGCCCTGGTGGGTCACTCTGCTGATCCTGAGTCGCGAAATCGGGGTGACCCTGCTGCGGTTGGCCGTCATTCGCCACGGGGTCATTCCGGCCAGTTGGGGCGGGAAACTCAAGACCGTGGTGCAGGCGGTGGCGATCGGGTTGTTCATCCTCCCGCTGCCCGGGCCATTTCTGGTGGCGGCTTCGGTGGTGATGGCCGTCGCGATCGTGCTGACGATGGTTACCGGCATCGACTATGTGGCATCGACCGCCAGGGAGCTGCGCCACACGACCCGCTGACCGGCGGTCGAGCCGGTTCGCGCGACTCGGTCGCGATCTCGTCGCCGAACGGGAACCAACACCACCGCTGCCGGCGTTCACCTAGGTGAGCGCCTGCTGAGCAGGGCTGATTAGACGAAGGAGAGCAGAATGCCGGCATTGGTGCGCGAAATCATCGGCGACGTGTTGCGCGAGGCCAGGACGTCACAGGGCCGCACGTTGCGCGAGGTCTCCGATTCGGCGCGGGTGAGCCTCGGATACCTGTCGGAGGTGGAGCGCGGTCGCAAGGAACCGTCCAGCGAACTGCTCAACGCGATCTGCGAGGCGCTCGAAGTCCCACTGTCATCGGTCCTGACCGACGCCGGCGAGCGAATGGCCAGCAAGGAACGCGCGGCTTGCGGGGCGCCGGCTGACGCGGTGAGCGGCAGCACCATCGACGCCGGCACCAAAGTCGTCATCCCGGCGGCGTCCCTGGCCGTCGCCTGAGTTCCGGCCGGCACCGGGCGAGCGGATCCCCCGCAAGGGGTGGGGCGATCGGCGCCGACCCGATAAATTGAGCGACAGGGTGAGCGCGGAGCCCAACCAGGGACCATCCGGCCCCACAGGAAGCGGAGGTGGAGCTAACTCATGGCCAATCCGTTCGTCAAAGCGTGGAAGTACCTCATGGCGCTGTTCAACGCGAAAATCGACGAGCACGCCGACCCGAAGGTGCAGATCCAGCAGGCCATCGAGGAAGCGCAGCGCACGCATCAGGCGCTGACCCAGCAGGCGGCGCAGGTGATCGGCAACCAGCGGCAACTGGAGATGCGGCTCAACCGGCAGCTGGCGGACATCGAAAAGCTCCAGGTCAACGTGCGTCAGGCGCTGACGTTGGCCGACCAGGCCACCGCAGCCGGTGATGCCGCCAAGGCTGCCGAGTACAACAACGCCGCCGAGGCGTTCGCGGCCCAGCTGGTGACCGCCGAGCAGAGTGTTGAAGACCTTAAGGCCCTGCACGACCAGGCGCTGAACGCGGCGGGCCAGGCCAAGAAGGCGGTCGAGCAGAACGCGATGGTGCTGCAGCAGAAGATCGCCGAGCGGACCAAGCTGCTCAGCCAGCTCGAGCAGGCGAAGATGCAGGAACAGGTCAGCGCGTCGCTGCGGTCGATGAGTGAGATCGCCGCGCCCGGCACCGTGCCCAGCCTCGACGAGGTGCGCGACAAGATCGAACGCCGGTACGCCAACGCGATCGGTGCCGCCGAACTTGCCCAGGGTTCGGTGCAGGGCCGGATGCTGGAGGTCGAGCAGGCCGGGGTGCAGATGGCGGGTCATTCCCGGCTGGAGCAGATCCGCGCCTCGATGCGCGGCGAAGCGTTGCCGACCGGAGGCACACCGGCGACTCCGGCCAGTCCCGCGCCCGCGGAGCCCACCGGTGGCGCGGTTACCGAGAAGCCGTTGGGCCAGTAATCGCGGCAGACGGTCCTCCCGATGGCGGTGAAAGCGACTCAGCGCGGTCCGTGGCGTGCGTTGCTGCACCGCGGGTTGCACACCGCCGCGCAACTGTCGGACTTGGTGGCCCAGAAGGTCAGCGCCGCCGCGGACCCGCGTGCCCGACTGCTGCGCCGGCGCCGCCGCGCGCTGCGGTGGGGGCTGATCTTCGCCGCCGGGTGTGTGTTCTGGGCAGTGGTGACGATGCTGCTGGCGGCCTGGGGCTGGTTCGCCCTGCTGCTGGAGATCACCGGCCTGATCGCCGTGGTGCAGGCGATCCCGGCGACACTGCTTTTGCTTCGCTACCGCTGGCTGCGCTCGGAGCCGCTGCCGGCACTTCGTCCCGCCACCGCGAGTCGGCTCCCGCCGCACGGTTCGGCGGCACGACCCGCGATGTACGCGCTGGGCGCCTCCGAACGCGGCTTCTTCTCGTTGTTGGGCGTGATCGAGCGGGGCGCCATGTTGCCGACCGCCGAAATCCGCGAGCTGACCGCGGTGGCCAACAGGACGTCCGCGGCGATGACGGCCACCGCCGCGGAAGTGGTGTCGATGGAGCGGGCGGCGCAGTATTCTGAATCGTCGCGGCCCCATTTGGTGCCCACCATCAACGCGTTCACCGCGCAGCTGGGCGCCGGCGTTCGCCAGTACAACGAAATGGTTACTGCCGCAGCGCAATTGGTGTCCTCGGCAAGCTTAGACGGGTCGGTGGAATCGCAGCGTTACCGCACCGAGTTGGTCGGGGCTACCGACCGCCTGGCCGGTTGGGCGCAGGCGTTCGACGAACTCGGCGGATTGCCCCGCAGCTAGTTTCTGGTGTCCGGCTGGTGCGGCGGCTCCGAATCCGCTCGTGGGCCGTAGCGATCGATGTATGCCTGATGGATGTGGGCGTCGCGCTGGCGGGTGCGCTCGTCGACCAGGTCCGGGTTCAGGCCGTGCACCTGCAACATGTGGCGGCGCCACACTTTGTTGAGCGCATGCGAGAAATAGATGAACGGAATGAGAATCGGCAGCGTCATACTCAGGTGTACGTCGAGCGTCGTCGGAATCAGCCAGAACGGCGCCAGCACCAGGACCGCCGGCACCGCCACCCGGATCATCATCCGGGCGGTGGCGCCCTTGCCGGCCAGGTCGGTGCGCACCCAGTCCCGCATCGAGTCGGGCAGCCGCCCCCCACAGCAATAGCGAACGTATTGCAGGGCATTCGGCCGGGCGCGGCTTTGGCCTGCACGCATCAACGTCTCCCAGCGGGCTAAAACGACGCTTTGAGCGAAGGCACCACCAGCCCCGCCAGGCCGCGGACGGTCGCCTTGAACATGTCGAAGAAGTCGAAGTAGTCGCGCCAGAGCGTGATTCGCCCGTCGTGGACTTCGAACACGCCGCAGACCCAGAACTGCAGCCGCAACCGGCCGATGGTCAGCGCGTCGGTGCGTTCGGTGAGCACTGCCGCCCCGTCGGCGGCGATGCGATGGAACTTCACCTCGAATCGCATTCGACCGTCCATTCGGCGGAACAACTCGATGGCTCTGCGTCGGCCGTGGATGGTCGGCAACCCGACATTCTCGTAGACGAGGTCGTCGTCCAGCGCGGCCTCCGCGGCTTCGTAATCCGCATCCTGCAGGGCGGTCAGGAAACCCTCGACCGTGCGGGTGTTCGAAACGCCTGTCCCAGTCAGCTCGGTCATGGTTGCCAGCCTAGCCAGCGTGGCTGTGGCAGGGTAAGGCGGATGCGTGTCGCCGTGGTTGCCGGGCCGGACCCCGGGCATTCGTTTCCCGCGATTGCGCTGTGCCAACGCTTCGGTGAGGCGGGCGATGAGCCTACGCTTTTCACCGGCGCCGAATGGATCGACACGGCTGGCGCCGCCGGCATCGACGCCGTCCCGCTGGACGGCCTCGCCGCCACCGATGACGACGTCGATGCCGGTGCCAGAATCCACCGGCGTGCGGCGCGGATGGCCGTGCTCAACGTGCCGGCGCTACGCGGCCTGGCGCCCGACCTGGTGGTGTCCGACGTCATCACCGCGGGTGGCGGTATGGCAGCCGAACTGTTGGGCATCCCGTGGATCGAACTCTGCCCGCATCCGCTCTATCTGCCCTCCAAGGGGTTGCCGCCGATCGGCAGCGGCCTGGCACCGGGCACCGGTCTGCGCGGCCGGTTGCGGGATGCCACGATGCGGGCGCTCACCGCCCGGTCCTGGCGCGCCGGCCTGCGGCAGCGCGCGGCCGTGCGGGCCGAGTTGGGGTTGCCGGCCCGCGATCGCGGGCCACTACGGCGGCTGATCGCCACCCTGCCCGCGCTGGAGGTGCCTCGGCCGGACTGGCCGGCGGAGGCCGTGTTGGTGGGCCCGTTGCACTTCGAGCCGACCAACCGGGTGCTGGAAATCCCCGGCGGCTCCGGGCCCGTGGTGGTGGTGGCGCCGTCGACCGCACTGACCGGGACCGAGGGGTTGGCGGAAGCCGCGCTGAGGTACTTGACGCCGGGGGAGACGTTGCCGGCGGGATCGCGGCTGGTGGTTTCGCGCCTGGGCGGAGCGGACCTGCCGGTGCCGCCGTGGGCGGTAGTCGGGCTGGGCAGCCAGGCCGAGTTGTTGACGCACGCCGACCTGGTGATCTGTGGTGGTGGTCACGGGATGCTGACCAAGACGCTGCTGGCCGGGGTGCCGCTGGTGGTGGTACCCGGTGGCGGGGATCAATGGGAGTTGGCCAACCGCGCGGTCCGGCAGGGGAGTGCGCGGCTGATCCGGCCGCTGACCGCCGACGCATTGGTGGCCGCCGTGAACGAGGTGCTGTCGTCGCCCCGCTTCCGGCAGGCGGCGCAAACGGCCGCCGCCAGCGCCGCCGGTGTCGCCGATCCGGTGCGGGTGTGTCACGACGCGCTCGCGTTGGCGGGATGACCGGCTGGGTATGTTGGCTGGCGTGCGGCTAACGGAGTTCCACGAGCGGGTTGTCCTGCGATTCGGCGCCGTGTACGGCCCATCGGTGCTGGCAGACCATGTGCTGACCGGGATGGAGGGGCGAACCGCCGCCCAGGCGATCGAACAAGGCTTCGAGCCGCGCGATGTCTGGCGGGCGCTGTGCGTCGACTTCGACGTGCCGCGCGAGCAGTGGTGAGCCGGGCGACACCGAGACGGCGCCCAAGGCATGCGCCAGGCCGAGAATCGTCCCGCCACCGCAGTCTCGATGCAACCAGTGCGGAGCCGCGTATCAGAGCGCGCAGTCGCCGCATTTCGAACCGACGGGTGTGCGATAGAACAGGCAACAGCTGCGCCGCCGGAAGGTCAGGTCCACGCCGGTGATCTCGCCGGATCCGGCCAGCCCACCGGTGTCCAGGAGGGAGTTGGTGATCCGGGTGATCGGCCGGCGCAGGTCGGGCCGCGCAGAAAGCAGAGCGCTGGACGCGCCGACGAGTGCGGACGCGATATTGCCGTACAGCAGGGCAGGAGCCATCTTCACCCGCAACCCGGCCGCAAGCGGCTCCAGGTGTTGTTGCACGACGACGCGGTATAGCAAGTCCACCGGTGGTGAGCTGACGGCTTGGCCGACGGGTTCGGGTATCCGCAATTGCGCTCCGTCATCGGCGAGTTGCAGGTCGCCCAGGCCCGGGATCACGCCGTGGGCCAGTGCGCATGCGAGCACGGGTGACCACAACCTGGCGGCGTGGCCGAGGTGCACCAGCGAGGCGCCGATCCGCAAGTCCGCTGTGTGGTAGCGCCGGACGGTGGCGTCGATTAAGTCCGCGCAGCCGTCGGCGTAGGACTGCTCGACCGGATGCCATCCCGCCGCGTCGCCACCCACGGTGACTGCGAAAAAGCCTCGGTAAGAAGCGATGTCGGCCAGCTGAGCGGAGATGTCCATGTCTGACCACCAAATCCTCTTCAGGGGAAATCCGCCCCGGTTGTCGCGAGGAAGCATCGGAAGTGAGTATCTGGCTCTCGGGTCAGGACATGTCCATTCCATTCCCGATCACAGTGGCGGACCGCACCGGATTCGCACCGGTTTCCTCAGAGCCGATGCTGCCACAGCATTTCAGCGCCATCCTCGAGCGCGCAAATACCGCCCGTTTCCGCAACCCGAGGCCCCCAAACGGAAGTCGGCCCGAAACCAACGATTAGGTTTGCAGCTATGGTCGCCGAGGGCGGTGACGCCGCGTTCACCTCGCAGGGCCGGCGCGTGCCGGCCGGTCGAGCCAACGAACAGCTCGACGAGGTGGTGGCGGCTCGCGACCAGATGGAACAACTGGTGCGGGTCATCGTCGAGATCGGTTCGGATCTGGATTTGGATGTGACGCTGCATCGAATCGTCGATGGTGCGATGGAGCTGACCGGTGCCCGGTACGGAGCGCTGGGCATCCGCGCATCCGACGGCGGCCTGGTCTCCTTCGTCTACGCAGGAATCGACGACGGCACAGCGCGGCGGCTCGGCGACCTGCCTGTAGGTGAGGGTCTGCGCGTCGACGACTTGAGAGGGCATCCGCAGGCCTCCGGGTTGCGCGACCACAACCCGGCGATGCGGGCACTCCTCGGAATACCGATCACCGTGCGGTCGGTTGACTTCGGGAGTCTTTACCTGGCCGACGACCGACCCGGCCGGGTGTTCTCCGAGTCCCAGGAGAGCACCGTGCGGGCGTTGGCCAGGGCGGCGGCGGCCGCCATCGACAACGCGCGACTTTTCGAGCGAGAACGTGAATCGGCGAAATGGACGAAGGCCAGTCGGGAGATCACGACGGCGCTGCTGTCCGGCGACCCACAGACGGGACCATTGCAGCTCATCGTGAACCGGGCGCTGGAGTTGGCCGATGCCGAGCAGGCGATTTTGCTGGTTCCGGGGGAGCCCGATCTGCCCGACGTTGAAGTCGACACCCTCGTAGTTGCCGCGACTGCCGGTCGGTACGCCTCAGAGGTGATCGGCCTGCAGGTTCCGATGGACGGCTCCACCACTGGCGGTGTGGCGCGTCGCGGTCTACCGCTGATCACCGATTCGTTCCAATATCCGATCGAGGGGTTCACCGATGTCGGTGAACGCTCGGCGATCGTCATGCCGCTGATTGCGGACGGCAGGGTGCTCGGCGTGATTGCCGTCGCGCGCCACCCGCACCAGCCGCCATTCGGCAACGATTACCTGGAACTGGTCAGTGACTTCGCCCGACACGCGGCTATTGCATTGGCGCTGGCGGCGGGCCGCGAACACGCGCTCAATCAGGAACTCGCCCAAGCGGACACCGTCGATGACGCGGTGCACGCCGCCGCCGAGGAGCTGCGCCGGCTCTGGCGGGCTCGCCGCGTGCTGGCTGTCACCTTCCCGATTCACGGTGCCGCCGCCGGAACCTCCTACGGCGCACCGCTCGTGGTGTCGGTCGGCGAGCCCGCGCAGTGGGCCGATCTGCCATCCCATACCCGCCAGCTGCTCAGTTCGTTGCGCGACGGTGACCTACTCGCCCCGAACGCAACGGTGCCCGGGACGGCGGGCATCGCGCTGCAGCATCCCGAGGGGGTACTGGTCGTGTGGCTGGATCTGGCTGAGCAGCGGCCGTTCACCCTCGAGGATCAGACCCTGCTCACCGTGCTGGCAGGCCGCCTCGGTCAGGGCCTGCAGCGGGTGCACCAGGTCGACCAGCAACGCGAAACCGCCCTGGCGCTGCAACACGCGATCCTCGGCCCCGCTCAGCTACCGCACGGGTTCGCGGTGCGCTATCAGGCCGCCAGCCGGCCCCTGCAGGTCGGCGGTGACTGGTACGACGTCGTCGACCTGGAAGACGGGCGCATCGCGCTGATAGTCGGCGATTGTGTCGGCCATGGTCTCGCCGCCGCCACCGTGATGGGGCAGGTGCGCAGCGCCTGCCGCGCGCTGCTGCTGGAAAACCCCAGCCCGGGCGCCGCGCTCGCGGGGATGGACCGCTTCGCCGCGCGGCTGCCGGGCGCCCAATGCGCCACCGCCGTCTGCGCGGTGCTCAACCCTGACACCGGCGAATTGGTGTATTCGAGTGCCGGGCACCCGCCGCCCATCCTGGTTTACGCCGACGGCTCCACCCGGATGCTCGACGACGGCCACACCATCGCATTGGGAGTGCGACCCGACTGGTCCCGTCCGGAGGCCCACGTGACCATGCCGGCGCGTGCGACCCTATTGCTCTATACCGACGGTCTGGTCGAACGTCGCCGCACTGCACTGGAGCACGGGATCTCCCGCGTCGCCGCCCTCGTTCAGGATGGCCGTTCCACCAGCCTGGACGATTTGGCGAACCAGCTGATGTCCCGTCTCGCGCCGAGTGGCGGCTATCAGGACGACGTTGCCCTTCTGCTCTACCGCCATCCCGCCCCGCTGGAGCTGACGTTTCCCGCCGACGCCAGCCACCTCGCCGGCGCCCGCGCCGCCCTGCGTAATTGGTTGACCCGAGCCCAGGTGAACCCGGATCGGGCTCTCAAC
>CAYNLB010000042.1:0-34356 GCA_964397935.1 uncultured Mycobacterium sp. | reverse complement strand
TAGCGCAGCACGCTCAGCCCGCTATTGCGCTCGCGCGCGATGAGCCGCCAATGCTCTCGCCGTTGAGCGACGCTGGCGATCAAAATCTCCACGGATGACTCGATCACCCGGTTGGGGTCCAGCTTGCCCGCGCGCGCATCGCGCAGGGTGTCGCGCAACGACCGGAACGACTCGTCGATCAGGACGAGTCCGAGGGCCTCCATCGACTCGAAATGGCGGTAGAACGCCGCCGGCACGATCCCGACCTCACGGGTCACCTCGCGCAGGCTCAGGCTGGAAAAGCTACGGTCCTGCAGCAACTTGAGCGCAGCGGCGATGATGGCGCGCCGCGTTGCCTCCTTGCGTTCCTCGCGTGACGGGCTCTCGCGTGGACGCTCGCGACCAGAGCCGCGCGCCCGTGAGCCAGGAGTACGGCTGTTCACTGTGTGAACCCTACCACAATCGGGCACAAAACCCTTGACTAACAGGGTCGCGCAGCCACACGGTGTACATATGTTCACTCAAACCACGCACACCTCTGGACGAGCCCTCGCCCGGACTTTTCGGAAGCGGGTGTTGGGTTCAGACTTGATGGACCTGCTCACCGGTCCGCACGGCGTCGACCGTTACACCGAGCTGGTGGACCCGACTTGGACACGAGATGAAGCCCGCGCCAAGGTGATCGACGTCCGTCGGACCACTCCTCGCAGTGTCACCCTCACGCTCGCCCCGAACGAGAGCTTCACGTCCACCTGCACCGTCAAGGCCGGCCAGTACGTCAACCTTGCGGTCGAGATCGACGGGCGCCGGCACACCCGCTGCTATTCACCGGCCAACGCCGAGGGGAGCGCCAACCTGGAGTTGACGATCGGCCGGCACGACGGCGGGCTGGTCTCGAACTATCTGTACGAACGCGCCCGTCGCGGCATGGTGGTCGGTGTGGCGGGCGTCGGCGGCGGCTTCGTGCTGCCGGCCAACCGGCCGCGGCGCATCCTGTTCATCTCCGGGGGAAGCGGTATCACACCGGTCATGGCGATGCTGCGCACGCTGATCGCCGAGGGCCACCACGGCGAGGTGGCGTTCGTCCATTACGCGCGCACTCCCGCCGAGGCATGCTACCGCGATGAGTTGACCGCGATGGCCGGCGTGCGTGTGCTGCACTGTTACACCAGATCCGATACCGGCGACCTCGTCGGTCGTTTCGGTCGAGAGCATCTGGCCACCGCGATGCCGGCACCCGATGCAGTATTCGTCTGCGGGCCTGCACCTTTGGTCGAAGCAGTCCGGAAGCACTGCGACAATGTGCACACCGAGAGCTTCGTGCCGCCGGTGTTCGAGACGCCGGCCAGTCCGTCCGGCGGTCGAATCACTTTCTTCGACAGCGGTGTCGACGTCATCGATGACGGACGCCCGCTGCTGGAGCAAGCCGAATCCGTGGGCCTATCGCCAGAAAACGGTTGCCGGATGGGTATCTGCCACACCTGCACGCGGCGGAAAACCGCCGGCACGGTCCGCAACCTGATCACCGGCGCGGTCTCCACCGCTCCCGACGACGACGTACAGATCTGCGTGTCCGTCCCGGTCGGCGATGTCGATGTATCGCTGTAGCCCACCAACGGATCAAAGAACTCGTGGCGATCGCAAGCGCGGCGAAGCCGGGTGCGGCGGGTCGTCACCAAAGAACTCGTGGCGATCGCAAGCGCGGCGAAGCCGGGTGCGGCGGGTCGTCACCAAAGAATTAGGGAGAATAACCATGTCACACAACACGATCACCCTGAGCCGCGGGCAAGCCGACGCACTCGGTCGTGAACTCGACGCCATCAGAGAACGCGTAATGGCGGATCTCGGCGAACAAGACGCCGACTACATCCGCCGCGTCATCAAAGTCCAGCGCGCGCTGGAAGTCAGCGGCCGCGCCCTGCTGTTCCTGCCGCCGGCGTGGTTGCCGGGAACCGTGATGCTGGCCCTGTCGAAGATCCTGGACAACATGGAGATTGGCCACAACATCATGCACGGTCAATACGACTGGATGCGTGACCCGGCGATCTCGGGTCGCGCCTTCGAGTGGGACACCGCCTGCCCCGCCGACCAATGGCGGCATTCCCACAACTACATGCACCACACCCACACCAACATCGTGGGGATGGACCGCGACATCGGCTACGGCATCCTGCGGATGAGCGAAGACCAACCGTGGGAACCGTATTTCATCGGCAACCCGGTCTACGCGTTCTTGCTGATGGTGCTGTTCCAGTACGGTGTCGCACTGCACGAATTGGAAACCGAGCGCATTCGCTCCGGCGAAATCCGGCTCGCCGACAAGCGCGAGGTGCTTCGAGCCATCTGGCGCAAGACGCGCCGGCAGACACTCAAGGACTACGTCGCCTTCCCGCTGCTGGCCGGGCCGTTGGCCCCGTTCGTCTTCGCCGGCAACCTCTCGGCCAACCTGATACGCAACGTGTGGTCGTACATGATCATCTTCTGCGGTCATTTCCCGGATGGCACCCAGGAATTCACCGTCGAGCAAACCAAGGACGAGTCCCGTGGGATGTGGTACTTCCGTCAGGTGCTCGGGTCGGCAAATCTCACCGGTGGCAAAATCTTTCATCTGCTGTCCGGCAACCTGTCGCACCAGATCGAGCATCACCTGTTCCCGGACATGCCGGCCCGGCGGTATGCCGAGGTCGCACCCGAGGTGCAGGAGATATGCGAGCGCTACGGCATCCCGTACAACCGCGGGCCGCTGCTCCGGCAGTTCGGTACGGTGGTCCGCAAGATCGTCCGGCTGACCTTCCCGGACTCCGTGCTGCGCAAGGCCGCGGGCGACAAGCCGGCCGATCGAGTGCCCGCGGCGGCGTAGTCGGGTACGAGCCCGCGCCCCACCGCGCGTCTCCACCGCTTCGGATAGCACTGGCTACAGACCCGCTTCGTTCAGGCGAGCCGGCCGGCGGTCCGGCGAGACGCTAGTGGACGGCCGTCGGCGCTTCCGAGATTTTCATGAGCTCGACCTGTGGCCGCGCCGGCACACCGTCGGCGAGGAACCACCGAAACGCGAGGTTGCCGCGCGGATAGCCAAGCGCGGTCAGTGAATTCGGGTGTCCGGTCATCCCGCGGGACAACACGACCGTCACGGAGCCGTCGCCGTTGAGCGCGGCGCTGTAACCATTGATCGAGCAGCGGGCGTCGGGGCCCTCGGAGGCTCCGTAGGTGGCCATGAACTGGTTCCACACCACCAGGTTCCAGAACCTGCACGACGGAGGCCGGTGCGTGATGACCAAAGCTTCGTCTTCCTCGAGTACGAAACTGCCGTAGGAATAGCAGGCGTCCCGCGCCGACCAGCCGAAGTTGGCATCGGGCACCTGGTAGGGATCGGCGAACTGGTTTGCGGCGTGCGCGGTTTCGTGCCCGAGCGCATGCGAGTTGTCAACGCGTGTCCCGACGGCAAGGGGGACGATGGCGAACATGGTGCGCAACCAGGCCGCGGTGGCCCGCAATGACGCGGCGGTTTCCACGTCGCCGTGCCGAATCGGGTCCGGCTCGTCGAGGGCTTCGATCTGCCAGGTGACGGGGCGGCCGGTCAGCGGGTCGGCCTGGTAGTCGCGAGTCATCAGCACGGCGGCGTCCGGTGTGGGCGCGAACTCGAAGGTGAAGTTGCCGTCGGCGTCGATGTCCAGATCGCTGTCCCGGGTTATCGCAACCACCCGGTCGGACCATGCGCCGGGCGACGGCTCGTTGTAGGCGGTCAATGAGAAGTACACGCTGTCGCCTTTGTTGCCGCTGATGCGGTAGCGCCGCGCCGGATCGACCGGGCAGAAGAAGTAGTAGGCGTCGGTGTTGTCGCCGCCCCAGCGGCGGTCGCGACGGAACGGCGTGTTCACCGCGACGAACTGCGGCCGGCCGGGCTCGGCGAACAGGTAGGCGTCGAACGCCACGCCCAGGGTGGTGGCGAGCATCCGGTAGCCGTCGGCGATGTGCCGGTCGTCGGTGACCGCGCGGTCGCCCTCGAGAAAGGAGCGGTCGAGGGTGCCGAGGGTTTCGAGCAACTCCTGCCATGCGGCGGTCGACTCGTGCGTCATGCGCTGATTCCTTTCAGGAGCAATGTGGTCAAGCGGTCGACCCAGGCGTCGTCGAGTTCGGTGCCATGCGTGAGCAGGGCCAGTAGTGCGATGCCGGCGATGGCCTCGGCGAGTTCGTTGGCGGTCACATCGGCGCGGACCTCGCCCCGGGCGGCGGCACCCTCGAGCCATTCGCCGAGGGCGCCGGAGATGACGTCGGCGAACCGCTCCAACAGGACCGAATGCAGGGTGGCGTCGGCGGCCATCTCGCCGATCAGCCCGGGCAGGGCTGCCCTGGCCGCGGGAGTCGTCAGGACGGTCATCGTGCGTCGCACCATCTCGCGCAGGTCCTCGGGCAGTGATCCGGTGCCGGGGATGGCGGTAGCGGCCCCGATCGGGAACACCGCCTCGTGTACGAGGTGGGCTTTGCTTGGCCAGCGGCGGTAGATCGCGGGTTTGCTGGTGCCGGCGCGCTCGGCAATGGCGGAAACCAGCAGTCCCTGATAGCCGGTTTCGGCGAGGAGTTCAACCGTCGCGCGCAGCACCGCACGGTCGATGCGTGGGTCACGGGGTCGGCCAAAATCAACTACCATTACGAAACTGAAAGTAACATAAGTACCCGTGACCGATGCCGTTCGCCTTGACGACCTCGCCCAGCCACGATTCAGCCCGGAAGCCCGACAGATCCTCGACATGATGGCCACGCTGGCCCCGGACTGCCCGTTGGATGCCGACGCCCTGCACGCCAAGGCCAGCGCCGATACCGGCCTGCACGATTTCGGTCCGGAAGACTACCGAGAGCGGCTCGAGGTCTACCTCGCCGCGCTGCGCGACATCGACGGGCGACACGAGGCCGGAGCGGTCAACTTCTACGGGCAACTGCTGCAGTTGCTCAAGAACCGGCTGCTACTCACCGACCTGCTGAAGCGACATCCGGAGATCGAGGACATCGACCTGCAACCACCGGTGGTGATCGCCGGCTTGCCCCGCACCGGCACCACGCACCTGCACAACATGCTGGCGGCGCCACCGACCTTCCGCACCATGCCGTACTGGGAAAGCGTCGAACCCTTTCCATTGCCCGCCGAGGCCGGACTCCATCCGGATCCGCGCCGGGCCCGGATGGATGTCGCAGTCGGGGTGATCAACACGGTGATGCCGTACTTCCCGCTCATGCACGAGATGACCACCGATCATGTCCACGAAGAGATCCAGCTGCTGGCCAATGACTTCTCGACCATGCTCTTCGAGACGCTTGCCGAGGTGCCCCGCTGGCGCGCCTACTACCAGACGCACGACCAGACGCCCCACTACGAATACCTGGCAACACAACTCAAGGCGATGCAGTTCCTGCGTGGCGGGCGGCGCTGGCTGCTCAAGTCACCTCAGCACCTCGAGCAGGTCCCGGTACTGGACCGGGTTTTCCCGGGCAGCATCGTCGTGTTCACCCACCGTGACCCGGTCCCGGTGGCGCTGTCGATGATCGCGATGATCGCCTACTCCGCCCGGATGCACCGCGCACCGGTGCCCGTAGCACAGATCGCGGCATCCTGGGCCGACCGCCTCGACCAGATGCTCACCGCACTCGTCCGCGACCGCGACGCCATCGGCCCGGAACGCTCCATCGACATTCGCTTCGACGACTTCATGGCCGACGAACCCGGTGTGGCCGAGCAGGTGTACGCCTTGGCCGGCGAGCCGTTCACCGAAGAGACGCGCGCGGCCATCACCGATTACCTGGCGGGCCACCGCCGTGGCCGGCGGGGCAACATCGAAACGTCGTGCGAGATGTTCGACCTGACCGAGGACGGTCTGCGGGCCCGTTTCGCGCCGTATGTCGAGCGGTTTCTCGCCTAGCCCATGGGCGACCGGCTACGTTCTCCAGACATGGTCACCATGCCCGCCTTGGACGGCGTCGAACACAGGTATGTAGAGCTGGGCGATGGCGTGACGATCCACGTCGCCGATGCGGGTCCCGCCGATGGCCCGGCCGTGATGCTGGTGCACGGCTTTCCGCAGAACTGGTGGGAGTGGCACGATCTGATCGGCCCCCTGGCCGCCGACGGCTATCGGGTGTTGTGCCCCGACCTGCGCGGTGCGGGCTGGAGTTCGGCGCCCCGCTCGCGCTACACCAAGGACGAGATGGCCGAGGATCTTTCGGCCGTCCTGGACCGGCTGGGTGTCGCGACGGTCAAACTCGTCGCTCACGACTGGGGCGGACCGGTCGCGTTCATCATGATGCTGCGCCATCCGGAGAAGGTGACCGGCTTTTTCGGGGTGAACACCGTGGCGCCGTGGGTGAAGCGAGATCTGTCGGCGCTGCGCAATATCTGGCGGTTCTGGTATCAGATCCCGATCTCGTTGCCGGTTATCGGTCCGCGGCTGATCAGTGATCCCGATTCCCGGTTTATCCGCCTGTTGGGTTCTTGGGTGGGTGGCGACTTCACGCTGCCCGAGGAAGACGTCCGCATGTACCTCGAATGCATGCAGCAGCCCGGGCATGCGGAGGCGGGGTCACGCTGGTATCGCAGCTTTCAGACCAAAGAGATGCTGCGCTGGATGCGTGGTGAGTACGCCGACGCGCGCGTCGACGTCCCCGTCCGTTGGCTGACCGGCACCCAAGACCCGGTGATCACGCCGGACTTGACCGACGGATACGCCGACCACATAAGCGATTTCGAGGTCGAGCTGGTCGATGGCGTCGGCCACTGGATCGTCGACCAGCGGCCCGACCTGGTGCTGGACCGAGTCCGCGCGTTTTTGCGCGAGACATAACCTGCGGCGAAGAGCTCCGGCGTGTCGTGTACGTATTTTATGTGTCGCGGCATGTCGGGTCCAAACAGATCCCGCCGCAGCACCTTTGGTGTAGCCGCGGCCGCTATTCGACTCCGATGGTGACTTCCGTGGATTTGATGAACACCGTCGCGGGCTGTCCAACCTTGAGGCCGAGGTCGGTCGCGGCGTCCTTGGTGACCGAGGACGTGACGACTTGATCGCCGCCGTCGAGCTTGACCTTCACGATTGCCATCACGCTGCCGAGATTGACCTCGGTGATGGTTCCCTTGAGCTGATTTCGGGTCGATAACCGCATCGCAGGTCCTCCAAGTCGGTGACGGGTCTGCGCTGAGCCTAGCCCGTCGAAAATGCGGGTCGGACCGCCACGAGGTGGGGGTGCCTCCCGGCCGCGTTGGGGCACGGCCCGCTTGCGGGGGACGACGGGGGAGCGAGGTGGGCAGTCAATCTAATGTCGAGGTCCCAGCAGGGCTATCGATGCGTCCACAGCGGGTTCGACGATTTCCCGGACCGATCGGCCGTCTTCGACGGCCAGGGCGGTCAGCTCGCGCAGACCTCCCAACAAGATCACGGCCAACGGCGCCGTCAACGGAGGCAGCTCGGCCCGTCGGAACCCGGGGCTGGCACTGAGGTCGATCAGCAGGCCGGACAACAGTTGCAGCCCGCGACGCTGGACCGGGCGAGCGGCCGCGCCGAGCGAGGGGAGTTCACGAATCCAGCTCAAGTTGATGGCCGGCCGGGACTCGATATGTCCGACATAGGCCTCGACCGCCTGACGAATCTGCAGGTGCCAGTCGGCCTCGGGATCGACCGCTGCCGCGATGCGCTCGCCGAGTGTCTCGATGTCGGCGCCCAGCAGCTCCAGGAAGCATTCCTCCTTGCCGGCGAACTGGTCGTAGAACGTGCGCTTGGAGGTGCGGGCGTTACGGACGATGTCGGCGACCGTGGTCGCGCGGTAGCCGCGCTCGATGATCGCGGTGGCGAGGCCGTCGAGCAGCCTCAACCGAAACGCATCCGGCCTTGCCTGCGGGTCGAGAGCCGGGCCGGCAGCCGTTGCTGTCACAGTGGGCGCCCCTTTCGCTCGGCACGGCACCTTGTCAGGTTTGGTACTTCAGAGTACCGTACCGGGAGAGGTGTGCGGTACACCGTCGTACCACCCCGATCCGGGGCCAGACACTTGGGAGCAGCGCCACCATGAGTGAAGTAGTCACCGCCCCACCAGCGCCGGCCGCCGTCAGGTTGCCTCCCGCGGTCAGGCTCCCAAAGCTGTTCCAGGGCGTGGGCTTCGCGATGTCGCGGCGGTGGATGATCCAGCGCCTGGCGCGCCGCTATGGCGACGTCTTCATGCTGAACCTGCCGATTTACGGCCGCGTTGTGGTGGCCGGTGACCCGCAACTGGCCAAGCAGATCTTCACCACCAGCCCAGACGAGCTCGGCAACATCCAGCCGAACCTGAGCCGGCTGTTCGGTTCCGGTTCGGTTTTCGCGCTCGATGGCGAAGAGCACCGCCGGCGGCGGCGATTGTTGGCACCGCCGTTCCACGGCAAGAGCATGCGGAATTACGAGGAGATCATCGAGGAAGAAACCCTGCGAGAGACCGCCGACTGGCCGGAGGGCAAGCCGTTCGCGACGCTGCCGTCGATGATGCGCATCACGCTGAACGCCATCCTGCGCGCCGTCTTCGGGGCCGAAGGTGCCGAACTCGACGAGTTGCGCCGACTCATCCCGCCTTGGGTGACCCTGGGCTCGCGGATGGCGAGCGTGCCCAAACCCAAACGCACTTACGGCCGCTACACACCGTGGGGCCGGCTGGACACATGGCGCCGCCAGTACGACCTCGTCATCGACAAGCTGATCGAAGCCGAGCGGGTGGATCCCGACTTCGATGATCGGACCGACGTTCTCGCGCTGATGCTGCGCAGCACCTACGACGATGGTTCACGCATGTCGCGCAAGGACATTGGTGACGAACTACTCACGTTGCTGGCCGCCGGCCATGAGACCACAGCCGCCACGCTGGGTTGGGCGTTCGAACGGTTGACGCGGCACCCCGATGTGCTGGCCGCCCTGGTCGAGGAGGCCGACTCCGGCGGCCAGGAGCTGCGCCAGGCAACCATTCTGGAGGTCCAGCGGGCCAGGACGGTGATCGATTTCGCGGCCCGCCGCGTCTATTCGCCGGCCTACCAACTCGGGGAGTGGACCATTCCCCGCGGGGATTCGATTCTGGTGAGCATCGCCCGGATCCACGAGAACCCGGAGGTCTTCCCCGAGCCGGAGCGCTTCGACCCGCAACGGTACGTCGGCAGCAAGCCGTCCGCTTTCGCCTGGATCCCATTCGGTGGCGGCACCCGCCGGTGTGTGGGAGCGGCATTCGCCAACATGGAGATCGACGTGGTGCTCCGAACGATATTGCGCCACTTCAGTATTGAAACCACAAGCGCGCCCGGGGAGCGATGGCACGGCCGGGGTGTTGCCTTCACCCCGAAAAACGGCGGGCAAGTCGTGGTGCGCCGCCGCTGACGGGTGGCGGTCAGTTCGCGGTGGCCCGGCGGGGCAACTTCCAGCCCGGCCGGATGTAGTGGCAGGTGTACCCGTTGGGGAAGTGCTGCAAGTAGTCCTGGTGCTCGGGCTCGGCCTCCCAGAATTCTCCGGCCGGGCTGACCTCGGTCACCACCCTTCCGGGCCACAGACCGGACGCCTCGACGTCGGCGATCGTGTCCAGCGCGATTCGCTTCTGCTCGTCGTCGAGGTAGAAGATGGCCGACCGGTAGCTGGCCCCGCGGTCGTTGCCCTGCCGGTCCTTCGTCGTCGGATCGTGGATCTGAAAGAAGAACTCCAGCAGCGTGCGGTAATCCGTGACAGCCGGGTCATAGTTGATTTCGATGGCTTCGGCGTGCGTGCCGTGATTGCGATAGGTCGCGTTCGGGACGTCGCCGCCGGTGTAACCGACCCGGGTCGACACCACGCCGGGCTGCTTGCGGATGAGTTCTTGCATTCCCCAAAAGCAGCCGCCGGCCAGTATCGCTTTTCGGGTTGTCATCTGCTCGTCCTCCTCACCGGTCATAACCGCGCCAAGATGAGCCCAGGCTACACTCCGGCGATGAGCTCCAACGGTGCGCTGAATTGGGATGCCGGACAAGGAACTGCCGCAACATGACAACTCAGTCGTTCTCCCGCAGCGAGCTGGCGGCCGCCTTCGAGAAGTTCGAGCAGACCGTCGCGCGGGCCGCAGAAACCCGAGACTGGGATGCCTGGGTCGAGCACTACACGCCGGACGTCGAGTACGTCGAGCACGCGATGGGCACCATGCATGGCCGAGACGAGGTCCGAACCTGGATCCAGCGAACGATGACGACCTTCCCGGGCAGCCACATGGTCGCGTTCCCGTCGTTGTGGTCGGTCATCGACGAGTCCACCGGGCGGATCATCTGTGAACTGGACAACCCGATGCGCGACCCCGGTGACGGGAGTGTCATCAGCGCGACCAACATCTCCATCGTCACTTACGCCGGCGACGGCCTGTGGTGCCGCCAGGAAGACATCTACAACCCGTTGCGCTTTCTGCGGGCCGGGATGAAATGGTGCCGCAAGGCGCAGGCCCTGGGCACGCTCGACGAAGATGCGGCGCGTTGGATGCACGAGAACGGCGGCGGACAACAGTGAGCGAAGGGGGATCCGTGAGTCCGAAACCGAAGCTGGTCATCGGCGCCAACGGCTTTCTGGGTTCGCACGTCACCCGCCAGCTCGTCACGCAAGCTGCATCGGGAAAGTATGAAGTCCGGGCTATGGTGCGGCCCACCGCCAATACCCGCGCCATCGACGACCTGACGCTCACCCGGTTTCATGGCGACGTTTTCGACACCGCCACGCTGCAGGAGGCGATGGACGGTGTCGACGACGTCTATTACTGCGTCGTCGACACTCGCGCGTGGTTACGCGATCCGTCACCGCTCTTTCGCACCAACGTCGAAGGGCTGCGCAACGTTCTCGATGTCGCCGTCAAAGCCGAGCTGCGCAGGTTCATCTTCACCAGCACCTACGCGACAGTGGGTCGGCGGCACGGGCACGTGGCGACCGAAGACGACGTGATCAGGCCCGAAGATCTGACGCGGCTGACTCCCTACGTGCAATCCCGGGTGCAGGCCGAAAACCTGGTGATGCGGTACGTGTCCGAGGCCGGGCTGCCGGCCATTGCGATGTGCGTCTCCACCACTTACGGCAGCGGGGACTGGGGAGGCACACCGCACGGTGCATTCATCGCCGGTGCGGTCTTCGGCAAGCTGCCCTTCCTGATGAACGGTATTCAGCTCGAAGTCGTCGGCGTCGACGATGCCGCCCGGGCGATGATCCTCGCCGCCGAACGCGGGCACATCGGCGAGCGTTACCTCGTCTCCGAACGGATGATCGCGCTGAACGATGTCGTACGGATCGCGGCCGACGAGGCCGGCGTGCCGGCGCCGCAACGTTCCATTTCGGTGCCGATGCTGTACGCGCTGGCGGCGCTGGGCAGCCTGAAGGCCCGGCTCACCGGAAAAGATGCCGAACTCAGCCTCGCCTCGGTGCGCATGATGCGCGCCGAAGCCGATGTGGACAGCAGCAAGGCGAAGCGGGAATTGGGCTGGCAGCCGCGCCCGGTCGAGGAATCGATTCGGGAGGCGGCCAGGTTCTGGGCCGGGATGCGCACACCCAAGAATCAGAACACCACCGCGCGGCCCGAATAAGCTCGGCCGCGTGCAGCGCATTCGGCTCCACTACCGGGAAGAGTCGATGGTCATCCGGTGTTGCACCGATTGCTTGCCTTGAGGAGGTATCGACCATGAGTCACCCGGAAATCAAAGAACCCGGTGCCGGGCATCCGATCACCATCGCGCCGACCGAGGGAAGGGTGCGGGTCCGCATCAACGGCGAGCTCGTCGCGGACTCGACCGCGGCATTGGAATTGCGGGAAGCCACTTTGCCCGCGGTGCAATATATTCCGATCGGCGATGTGGTGCAGGATCTGCTTACTCGCACGGACACCGGCACCTACTGCCCCTTCAAGGGGGAGGCCAGCTACTACAGCGTGACCACCTCCGCCGGTGACACCGTCGACGACGCGATCTGGACCTACGAGCAGCCGTATCCGGCGGTCGCGGCGATCGCCGGGCACGTCGCCTTCTACCCCGACAAGGCCGAGATCAGCGTGTCATCTCAATAGGGCAGCCACCCGGGGAGCGCGGCGGCCAACGCCCGAGTGTCGCTGTAAAGGCGCATCGACACGATCAGCCCTTCGCGGGTTTCGAAGATGCACACGAAGGGACTGTCGTAGCCGACGCCGCCGGCGGTGGTACCGGTGGCCTGCGCCTCAACGACCACCGTTTCTCCCTCGTTGACACAGCGCACCAAGTCGATGGTCACTTCGAGGGCTTGTCTGCGTCGCTCGATCGCGCGTCGCAGCGTGTCTTTGTCGCAGGTTGTACGGGTATAGAGGCTCCAGTACGTGAAGTCGTCGCTGAGCAACGCGAAGCCCTCGTCCAGATCGCCACCGTCGCTCGCGGTCTGCAGGAACATCCAGGCCAGTTCGCCCTGCGGGTCATCGAACGGCGTCGTCACATCGCAATATTGTCTCGGGACATAGTTGGCGGTCAATCTGGGGCACCCCGGAGAATGATTGGGTGAAGAGCGCACGCACGGTCACGTTCCCCGGGGCGGCGAGCTTCGGGTACACGTTGGCGCCGCTGCGCCGGGGGTCGGGGGACCCGTGTTTTCAGGTCTCCGATGAGGGCATGATCTGGCGGACCAGCCTGCTGCCCACCGGACCCGTCACAGCCCGGATCAGCCGGGTAAGCGCCTGCGCCGCCCATTGCGTGGCATGGGGCAGCGGCGCGCAGGAGTTCGTCGAGATGCTGCCCGCGCTGCTCGGTTGCGAGGATGACGTCTCGGACTTCGTGCCACGCGACCCGACCGTTGCTGCCGCGCACCGACGGGTCCCGCACCTGCGCCTGGGCCGCACCGGACTGGTGCTGGAAGCCCTGATCCCGGCGGTCATCGAGCAGCGGGTACCCGGCGCCGACGCGTTCCGGTCGTGGCGCCTGCTGGTGTCCAAGTACGGGACCCCGGCGCCGGGACCGGCGCCGGCCCGGATGCGAGTGCCGCCTTCGGCCGAGGTATGGCGAAACATTCCGTCCTGGGAGTTTCATCGCGCCAACGTCGACCCAAGGCGGGCGCAGACGGTTGTGACCTGTGCGCGACGGGCCGCTGCGCTGGAGCGACTGGCCGCAAAGTCGACGGCGCAGGCGCGCGCGGCGTTGACATCATTGCCCGGAGTGGGGCAGTGGACCGCCGCCGAAACCGCGCAACGAGCGTTCGGCGACGCCGACGCCGTGTCGGTGGGCGACTACCACATCCCGAAGATGATCGGCTGGACTCTGCTGGGGCGCCCGGTTGACGACGCGGGCATGCTCGAACTACTCGAGCCGATGCGACCGCACCGGCACCGGGTGGTCAGGCTGCTGGAAGCCAGCGGACTGGGCCGCGAACCGCGCCGTGGGGCCCGGCTACCGGTACAGCACATCGGTTCGATGTGAGCTCGACCATGCAATCGGGGCGTGCGATTATCCGCCGCCGCCCCCGGGTATTCGGCGCGGGACAGATCATGTGCGAACAGCAGGAGTGTTTGATGACGCAGTTCACTATTCCGGGATTGACCGATAAGCACGGAGCACGGCTGGCTGAACTGCTGCAAAAGCAACTGAGCACGTATAACGACCTTCATCTGACCCTCAAGCATGTGCACTGGAATGTGGTGGGCCCCAACTTCATTGGCGTACACGAGATGATCGATCCGCAGGTGGAGGCGGTACGCGGCTACGCCGACGAGGTGGCCGAACGGATCGCGGCGCTCGGCGCGTCGCCGCAAGGCACCCCCGGCGCGATCATCAAGGATCGCAGCTGGGACGACTACTCGGTCGGCCGCGACTGCGTGCAGGCGCATCTGGCGGCGTTGGACCTGGTCTACACCGGCGTGATCGAAGACATCCGCGAAGCGATCGAAGAGACGGAAGAGCTCGATCAGATCACGCAGGACCTGCTGATCGGTCACGCCGGAACCTTGGAGAAATTCCAGTGGTTCGTCAGGGCCCATCTGGAGAACGCGGGCGGGAAGTTGAGTCACGAGGGATCAGCCACCGAACGGGATGCCGCAAGCAGAGCGCGCTCCAGTTCTTGATCCGCGTGCCTACCGGGCCATCCCGTCAAGGGGTGCGCTCCGATGGTGCCCCGTCATGATCGAGACTCCGAATCCGTCACCGCCGCTACGTTTTTGGGCACGAGGATGTTGATCCGGTCGCCTGGCGCGAGTTTTACAGTGGCGTCTGCGTCGATGAGCTGTCTCCGGTGCACCACGGACACCGGGAAGTGGCCGGCCGGCCAGTCGAGGTCGCCGAGCATTCGGCCGACGGCTACCGAATCGGGTGTCAGGGTGTGTTCGACGATGCAGTACCCGTTGAGTTGGCTACGCGGATCGTGTTCGGCGGTGGCGGCTTGCGGATCGGCCCACTCGGCGGCTTGGTGGCTGGCAGCGACATCGGTTTGGACGTCGGCGAAGTAGGTGCCCACCGCGCGCAGCACATTCTGGTTGGTCAACCAGCCTTGAACATGCCGGGCTTCGGTGTCGATGACTGGTAGGCCGTCACGGCCGTAGACGACGAGCTGGCGCAGAGCCTGAGCAAGACTGTCGTTGGCGAACAGCGCCTGGGGTTCGCGAACGCGGGTGACGGGGCCCAGCAATGGGGTCCAGTCGCGCTCGGCGTCGCCAGGAGGGTAGGTCAGATCGAGCGGCTCCGTGAAGGGGTGCATGGCGTCGGCGGCGGTGAGGTTGGCAAATACATGGGTGGGAGTGGGGCGATCGATGTCGATGCCGCGCCGCAGCAGTTTGGTGGTGTAGATGCTGCCGTAGGAAATTCCGCGGGACACGGTGGTGCCGATGGCCACGGCCAGCATGACGGGCAGGGTCAAGGTGAAATCCCCGGTCATCTCGACCGTGCTGGCCAGCGCTGTGAGCGGGGCGCGCGCGGCGGAGGCAAATACCGCACCCATGCCGACGATGGCGTAGAGCGCGGGCTCGCCGACCTCCGGGCCGATCAAATGGTTGACAACCATTCCGAAGGCCATGCCCGAGGTGGCGCCGACGAACAGCGAGGGGGCGAATACTCCACCCGATCCGCCGATCCCAATGGTCAGGCTGCATGCCAGCATCTTGCCTGCGGCGAGGATCACCAGGAACCACAGCGCGTAGTGGCCGGCAAAGGCGTTGTACATGACCGGATAGCCCACTCCGTACAGCTGGGGCACCGCGAGCAGTAGCAGGCCCAGCACTATTCCGCCGACTGCCGGACGTACCCAATCCGGACGCTGACCCCACACCCGATCACACAGATCCTCGGTCTTGTAGAGCACGTTCTTGAAAAGGATCCCGAGCAGCCCGGCGATCACCGCGAGGAGGGCCACCAAAAGGTAGTTGGCGATGTGATCGAGCTGGATGCCGTGGGGCAGCTGCGTGAGGAAGGGCGCTGAGCCGAAGAAGACGCGGGCGATCACATCGGCAAGCATCGACGCAAGCATGATGGTGAAGATCGCCTCGACGGAGAGTTCGCGCAGAATCAGCTCGACGGCAAAGAACACCCCGGTGATGGGGGCATTGAAGGTGGCCGAAATACCGCCCGCGGCACCACAGGCAACCAGCACCCGCAGCCGGTTTTCCGGCATCCGTACCCACTGCCCGAGGCTGGATGCCAGCGCGGCGCCGATCTGCACGATCGGTCCTTCGCGACCAACCGAGCCGCCGGTGCCGATGCATAGTGCCGAGGCCAGCGCTTTCACCACCGTCACCTGGGGGCGGATGCGGCCACCGTTCTCGGCGACCGCGATCATCACTTCCGGCACGCCGTGGCCCCGAGCCTCGCGGGCAAACCGAGAAATCAAGGGCCCGTACAGCAACCCGCCGATGATGGGGATGACGACAAAGAACCCGACTCCCAACCAGGGCAAGTGGTCGCTGCCCGCCCAACCCTGCTGGCCGAACTCGTCGTGTCCGGTCGCCAGCCAGGTGAAGCCATAGATCAGGTAGCGGAACGCCACCGCGCCAAGGCCGGCGCCAACTCCCACGACGATTGCCACGCAAAACAATCCGAGGCGGGCTGCGCGCAGCCAGCCGGCGGCTCGCCCTATCGCGTCGGACACCGGCCGCGGGCGTAGCACCGGATTGGCGGCCGCCATGTCCTGCCCCATCCGCGTCACCCTTCCCCCGTCGACATTCTCGCGTTGCGCCATCGACCAACTGCGGATCGGGCATGCTGCGGCGACCGTCCACCCCAGCAAATGTTGCCCGATAAAACTATCGCTAGCCGGTCGAGCGTCGCGACGTGGGGGGTGACGGGTGGCGCGCTTGTCGACCGCGGACCGCGAACACGGGGGAATAAGCGGACTTGAGTCCGGTTATACCCGGTACCGAATTTGTGAGGTGAATATGCCTGCTGTCACGGCAAACACGCTGACGCTTGCGCGCATGAGCGCCGCTGCTCCCGCCGACACCGAACGCCCGGTCCGATCGATCACCACGGGCCCGCGAGGATACGAGGGGGAGGGCTTCCCGGTCATCCGGGCCTTCGCGGGGGTCAGCACCGCTGCCTTGGATCCCTTCGTACACATGGACCAGATGGGCGAAGTGGAGTACCAGCCGGGAGCGGCGAGGGGAACCGATTGGCACCCGCACCGCGGCTTCGAAACGGTTACCTACATGATCGACGGAAAGTTGGTGCATCAGGATTCCCACGGCGGTGGCGGCCTGATCGCCGACGGGGCGACCCAGTGGATGACGGCCGGTTCGGGCATCCTGCACATCGAAACCCCACCCGCCGAACTGGTCGACAGCGGTGGTGTTTTCCACGGCATCCAACTGTGGGTGAATCTGCCGAAGAAAGACAAGTTTGCGCCGCCGCGGTACCAGGCCATCGAAGGTGAGGACGCCGCGCTGCTCGCATCCGGCGACGGTGGGGCGTTGGTCCGAATCATCGCCGGTGAGATCGAGGGTCACCGGGGACCCGGTGTCACGCACACGCCGATCACGCTCGCGCACGCGACGATCGAAAGCGGCGCCCGGCTAAACATGCCGTGGCGGCGCGAATTCAATGCGCTGGTCTACGTGCTGTCCGGGATCGGATATGTGGGTCCGGTTGGGCACCCGATTCGGCAAGGACAGTTGGCCGTCTTCGGACCCGGGGACCGGATCACCGTGGGAGCCCCATCGACCCAGGATTCGCGAAGCATGCGGGCCATCGATGTACTGCTCCTGGGCGGCCGACCGATTCGCGAGCCGGTATTCCACTACGGACCTTTCGTCCTGAACTCCCGGGCCGAATTGATCGAGGCGCTGCACGACTACCAAACCGGCGGGTTCGGCAGCGTTCCGCCAAATGGGCTGATGCCGCATCAGCGCGGTGGCACACTTTAGTGGTGTCGACAACGGCGAGCCGCAGGCCGGGACGGCCTCCGGCCGCGAAGGCGGACGATACGCGCCGGCGCATTATCCAAGCCGCTCGCCTGGTATTCAGCGAACGTGGTTATGACGGTGCGACTTTCCAGGCGGTAGCCGCCCGCGCCGACCTGACCAGACCGGCGATCAACCACTACTTCACCAGCAAGCGGGTGTTGTACCGGGAGGTATTGGAGCAGACCAACGACCTCGTCATCGGCGCCGGCATTCGACAGGCGAAGCGCGAGACCACCCTCACGGCGCGGCTGACGGCTTTCATCTCCGCCGCGGTGCGCGCCAATTCCGAGAATCCGGCCGGGTCGGCGTTCCTGATCACCGCGGTACTGGAATCGCAGCGCCATCCGGAATTGAACCGAACGGAAAACGATTCGGTGCGCATTAGCCGGGAATTTCTGATGTGGGCCGTCAAAGATGCGATCGAACGCCGCGAGCTCGCCGCCGATATCGACGGTTCCGCTTTGGTCGAAACACTGCTGGTCGTGCTGTGCGGCGTCGGATTCTATGCCGGCTATGTCCGGAGCTATGAGGAGATGCTGGCCGTCAGTGACATGTTGCGGCAGCTCCTGGAAGGTGCGCTCTGGCGGCCGGGGGTCTGACCCGCGCACCACAAATCCGCACGGAGTGAGGTCGCGCACAAAGCGTATAGTTTGCCTAACTTACTCGGGTACCATGGCGTCCGTCATGACTGAACTCGATGACTGCCCATCGCCGACTTCGCTACGAACCGCCGGCGACTCCTGGACCATCACCGAACTCGTCGGTGCCACCGCGCTAGGGGTTGCCGCGGCGCGCGCGGCGGAGACCGCCGGACCCAATCCACTGATCCGTGACGAGTTCGCCGGGATATTGGTGTCGCCGGCCGGTCCCGCATGGGTCCGGCTCACCGATCCGGACGTTGCCTGGCTCGACGGTGACGTACACGGACAACGGGCGCATCGACTGGGGATCGATTACCAGGCGGTGCGAACCCACTTCTTCGACGAGTACTTCGCCGAGGCCACTCAAGCCTCTGACGCCGGGATCCGGCAGGTGGTGATCCTGGCCGCCGGGCTGGACTCGCGGGCCTACCGCCTGCGTTGGCCGGCGGGCACCGCGGTCTACGAGATCGACCAGCCCAAGGTGCTGCAATACAAGACCGGAATCCTCGAATCCCGTGGAGCCGTTCCTGCGGCCCAGCGACGCACCGTCCCGGCAGACCTGCGCGATGACTGGCCCGCGGCGCTGGTGGCGGCGGGATTCGATCGCACCCGACCGACCGCATGGCTGGCCGAGGGCTTGCTACCCTACCTGCCGAGCGATGCCCAGGACCGGCTCTTCGCGATGTTCACCGACCTCAGCGCGCCCAACAGCCAGGTCGCCATCGAGCTCTTCGGCATGAACACAAACAGCAACACCCAGAGGTGGCTGCGCATGCGGGAGCGACTGGGTCTGGACGTCAACGTCGCTGCACTGACCTACCACGAGCCGGACCGTTCCGACGCCGCCCACTGGCTGACCGACCACGGCTGGCAGGTGGACTGCGTAGACAACCGCGCCGAGATGGCCCGGCTGGGCCGCGCGGTGCCCGAAGACTTGGCCGACGAGGCGGTGCGCAGTGTCCTGCTGCGCGCACGCCTCGGCGGGCCCGATCTCTGACCGTAAATCGATTCAAGGAGCAATGCGATGAGCTCACTGCGCACCCACGACGACACCTGGGACATCAAAACCAGCGTCGGCAGCACCGCCGTAATGGTGGCCGCCGCCCGAGCCGTCGAAACCGAACTGCCCGATCCGCTCATCCGCGACCCGTACGCCAAACTTCTGGTCACCAATGCCGGTGCCAACGTGTTGTGGGAGAAGATGCTCGACCCGTCGATGGTGGCCAAGGTGAAAGCCATCGACGCCGAATCGGCTGCTCACCTCGAGCACATGCGCGGCTACCAAGCGGTGCGAACCCATTTCTTCGACACGTACTTCATCGATGCCGTCGCCGATGGGATCCGGCAGGTGGTGATCCTGGCCTCGGGGCTGGATTCGCGCGCCTACCGCCTGGACTGGCCCGTCGGGACCACGGTGTATGAGCTCGACCAGCCCGAGGTGCTGGCTTACAAGTCCACGACGCTGGCAGACAACGGCGTCACGCCCTCGGCCGACCGTCGCGAGGTGGCCATCGACTTGCGTCAGGACTGGCCGGCCGCCCTGCGCGCCGCCGGCTTCGACCCGACGGCGCCGACCGCATGGCTGGCCGAGGGTCTGCTGATGTACCTGCCGGCCGAGGCGCAGGACCGGCTGTTCACCCAGATCGGCGCGCTAAGCCCGGCCGGGAGCCGGGTCTCGGCGGAAACTGCGCCCGCCCACGCCGACGAGCGACGACAGCAGATGCGCGAGCGGTTCAAGAAGGTGGCCGACGAGATCGGTTTGGAGGAGACCATCGATGTCGGGGAGCTGATGTATCGCGACGAGCACCGGGCGGACGTCGCGGAATGGCTCAACAAGCATGGTTGGCGTGCTCGCGCACAGCGCTCGACGGACGAAATGCAGCGACTGGGCCGCTGGATTGAGAACATCCCGCTGGCCGACGACAAGGACGCGTTCTCCGACTTCGTGATCGCCGAACGGCTGTAATGGCGCGCACCGCGGACGACTCCTGGGACATCGCGACCAGCGTCGGGGCCACCGCGGTGATGGTCGCGTTGGCCCGGGCGGCCGAGACGGCCAGCGCCGACCCGCTGATACGCGACCACTTCGCCGAACCGCTGGTCTCCACGCCCCAGCTCGCGGGAGTTCGCGAGCAGGTGGCCGCATGGTGGTCGCCCGAGCCGGACGAAGGCGACGAGTCGAATTCAGCCCCGGACGCCCAGAACATGATCGACTACCAGGCGGTGCGCACCCACTTCTTCGATGCGTACTTCGCCGGCGCCACTGAAGCCTCCGGGGCCGGTATCCGGCAGGTGGTGCTGCTGGCCGCCGGTCTGGATTCGCGCGCCTACCGGCTGGCCTGGCCGGACGGCACCGTCGTCTACGAGATCGATCTGCCCAAGGTGCTCCAGTACAAGGCCGAGACACTCGCCGGCCACGGCGCAACCCCGACCGCCGACCGCCGAGCGGTGCCCGTCGACCTGCGGCACGATTGGCCCCAAGCGCTGCGCGACGCCGGTTTCGACGCCGCCCGTCCGACGGCCTGGCTGGCCGAGGGGCTGTTGCCGTTTCTGCCGGCAGCGGCGCAAGCGGCCATGTTCGCATCGATCGCCGAACTGAGCGGATCGGGCAGCAGGGTGGCCGTCGAAATCTTCGGGGTCGACCCCGAGAAGCGCCGGGAAGCCGAGGAGCGGTGGACCGAGCTGAAGGCCAAGCGCGAAGCGCGCGGCCAAGACACCTCTTTCAACCCGTTCGACCTCTGGTTCGAGGACGAAGGCCGACCCGACTGTGCCGACTGGTTCAGCGCGCGTGGTTGGACCACGAGCGTGGTGAATGCGCGCGAGGAGGCGCTGCGGCTGGGCCGCGGGCCGCAACCGGAAGACCGCCCGTTTGCGAACAGCTTCGTAATCGCGACAAAGCCCTGATCCGGTCGGTCCAGCGGATCTTTCCTACTGCTCTCCCAACCGGATGGTTAGGATCGCGGTTATCACCCGTGAGCGCTCACGCGACGAGCAACCGGGCGCTGCCGGGCTGACCGAGCAGGGAAGGACAACGATGACCACCGAATCGGTTGCACCGAAGACATCCGAATCCACGAACGGGGCGCCGGCTGCGCCGGTCGATATCGCCGCAACGGTGGACCGGCTGCGCAAGACCTTCGCCACCGGGCGCACCCGCGACATCGGGTGGCGCAAGCAGCAGTTGCTGCAGCTGGAGAAGCTGATGGAGGAGAACGAGGCCGCCATCGCCGCCGCACTCGCCGAAGATCTGGACCGCAGCCCGTTCGAGGCGTTCATCGCCGACGTGGCAACCACGGCCGGTGAAGCGAAGTATGCGGCGAAGCACGTGCGGCGGTGGACGCGCCGCAGATACCGGCTCCTGGAGGTGCCGCAGCTTCCCGGCCGCGGTTGGGTCGAGTACGAGCCCTACGGCACCGTGCTGATCATCGGCGCCTGGAACTACCCGTTCTATCTGACGCTGGGCCCGGCGGTTGGCGCGATCGCCGCGGGTAATGCCGTCGTCCTCAAGCCCTCGGAGATCGCCGCCGCGTCCTCGCACTTGATGGCCGAGCTGGTGCCGCGCTACCTGGACAACGATGCGGTCGCGGTGATCGAAGGCGACGGTTCGGTGAGTCAGGCGCTGATCGCGCAGGGCTTGGACCGCGTGATGTTCACCGGTGGCACCGAGATCGGCCGCAAGGTCTACGAGGGCGCGGCGCCGCATCTGACCCCGTGCACCCTCGAGCTGGGCGGCAAGAGCCCGGTCATAGTGGCCGCGGACGCCGATGTGGAGGTCGCGGCCAAGCGGATCGCCTGGATGAAACTGCTGAACGCCGGACAGACGTGCGTTGCGCCCGATTACGTGCTGGCGGACGCGAAGATCCGCGATGAACTGGTGAGCAAGATCGGTGCCGCCATCACCAAGTTCACCTCGGACAAGCCGAACGGAGTGCGGATCGTCAACCAGCGTCAATTCGACCGGATCAGCGGTTATCTCTCCAGTGGGGACGGCAAGGTCACCGTCGGCGGGAGTTGTGATGCGTCGAGCCTGCGGATCCAACCGACGGTCGTCCTCGACCCGGACCCGGACGGGCCGCTGATGCAGAACGAGATCTTCGGGCCGATCCTGCCGGTGGTCACCGTCCAAAACCTGGACGAGGCAATACGTTTCATCAACTCGCGGCCCAAGCCGCTATCGGCGTACCTGTTCACCAAAGCGCGCGAGACCCGTGAGCGGGTGATCAAAGAGGTGCCGGCCGGCGGCATGCTGGTCAACCATCTGGCCTTCCAGGTGTCGACGGCCAAGCTGCCGTTCGGCGGGGTCGGGGCTTCGGGCATGGGCGCCTATCACGGCCGCTATGGTTTCGAGGAGTTCAGCCACCGCAAGTCGGTGCTGACGAAACCAACCCGGCCCGATCTGTCGAGTTTCATTTATCCGCCGTACACGGAGCGGGCCTTCAAGATGGCTCGCAGAATGTTCTGACGACGGCCCGGCTGCCGCCGGCCGCTGATTTACCCCGATAGCGCTATTCCTTGACAGGAGAGAGGAACCTGATGCCCGGAGTGCAGGATCGCGTCATTGTCGTCACCGGAGCCGGTGGGGGACTGGGTCGTGACTACGCCCTGACCCTCGCTCGCGAAGGCGCCAGCGTGGTCGTCAATGACCTCGGTGGAGCCCGCGACGGCACCGGTGCCGGATCGGCGATGGCCGACCAGGTCGTCACCGAGATCAAGGACGCGGGTGGCCGTGCTGTCGCCAACTATGACAGCGTCGCCGAGCCCGAGGGCGCGGCCAACATCATCAAGACCGCGCTCGACGAGTTCGGTGCCGTGCACGGCGTGGTGAGCAACGCCGGGATCCTGCGCGACGGCACGTTCCACAAGATGTCTTTCGAGAATTGGGACGCCGTGCTCAAGGTGCACCTCTACGGCGGCTACAACGTCGTACGCGCCGCATGGCCGCATTTCCGTGAGCAGAGTTACGGCCGGGTCGTCGTCGCGACGTCCACCAGCGGGCTGTTCGGTAACTTCGGGCAGGCCAACTACGGGGCGGCCAAGCTTGGCCTGGTCGGCATGATCAACACGCTGGCGCAGGAGGGCGCGAAGTACAACATCCACGCAAACGCCGTCGCGCCGATCGCGGCCACCCGGATGACCGAGGACATCCTCCCGCCCGAAGTCCTGGAGAAACTCACGCCGGAGTTCGTTGCCCCCGTGGTGGTCTACCTGTGCACCGAAGAATGCGCCGACAACGCAGCGGTCTTCGTGGTCGGGGGTGGCAAGGCCCAGCGCGTCGCGTTGTTCCAGAACGAGGGCGCCAACTTCGAGAAGCCGCCATCGGTGCAGGATGTCGCCGCGCACTGGGGCGAGATCACCGACCTGTCCAATGCGCAGAAGGCGGCGTTCAAACTCTGATCCGGTTCAGGCGAGCAGCGCTTCGCTCAATCGATCGAGGTCGGCGTCGGTGATACCCGCGTCGCTCAGGTAGCCGCCCAGCGACCCGAATTGCCGGTCGATGATCTCGCGTGCGGCGGCCAGGTACTCCGCTCGGACGCCGAGGACCTCGTCGGACAGCCGGGCTTCGGTGAAGGTCAGCACCTCCGGGGTGACTTCGATGTCCGGCCGCTGCCGGATCATCTCCAAGATCTGGGCCCGTAGCTGCGGTACGGCGTCATTGCTGCGCAAGAAGTCGGCGACAATACTTTCGCGGTCGACACCGATCGCTTCCAGTACCGTCGCGACCACGAAGCCGGTGCGGTCCTTGCCGGCGAAACAATGCGTGAGCACCGGGCGTCCGTCCGCCAGCAGGGTGACGATGCGGCGCAGCGCGCGCTGGGCTCCGTTACGCGTTGGGAATTGGCGGTATTCGTCGATCATGTACCGCGCGGCGGTTTGCGCGACCGACTCATCCGATTGGCCGTGTTCCTCGAAGGCCCGCTGAAACGCGTGCTCGTGCGGTGCCGCTCCGTCGGTGTCGCCCTGGTCGTCGGCGAGGTCGGGCAAAGGCAGCAGATGGATCTCGACGTCGTGTGGAACACGTCCGGGCCCGCGGCGGGAGACCTCCCTGGACGCGCGCAGATCGGCGACGTCGGTGATACCCAGCCGGCGCAACGTTGCCCGACCGTCATCGTCCAGCCGGCTCAGCTCGCTGGACCGAAACAGCCTTCCCGGCCGCAACGCACTCGCACCGTCGGCGACATCGCGAAAGTTCCACGCACCCGGCAATTCCCGCAAAGTCGTGGCCATCTCAGGTGACCGCCTGGGCGAATGCGGATTTCTCCTGCCCCAGTTCGGCGCGCGCAATGGTGCGCATGTGCACCTCGTCGGGCCCATCGAAGATCCGCATGGCGCGGTGCCAGCCGTACAGGCGGGCCAGCGGGGTGTCGTCGCTGACTCCGGCGGCTCCGTGCACCTGGATGGCACGGTCGATCACATCGCAGGCCACCCGCGGGGCGACCGCCTTGATCTGCGAGACCAGCAGATGGGCAGCCTTGTTGCCGTGCCGGTCGATGGTCCATGCAGCTTTCTCGCACAGCAGCCTGGCCTGGTCGATTTCGTTGCGGGACTTGGCGATTGACTCCCGCACCACGCCCTGCTCGGCCAATGGGCGGCCGAATGCCACCCGATTGCGTGCCCGATCGACCATGAGAGCCAGCGCTCGTTCGGCTCCACCGAGTGCGCGCATGCAGTGGTGGATCCGGCCCGGTCCGAGCCGGGCCTGCGCGATCGCGAAGCCGGCGCCCTCTTCGCCGAGCAGATTCGCCGCCGGGACCCGGACGTTGTCGTAGCTAACCTCACAGTGTCCGTGCTGGTCCTGCCAGCCGAACACCGGTGTCGAGCGGACAATCGTGACGCCCGGCGTGTCCATCGGCACCAGGATCATCGACTGCTGCTGGTGGGAGGCCGCGTCAGGGTTGGTACGGCCCATCACGATGAGTACCTTGCAGCGCGGATCCGCCGCCCCGGACGTCCACCATTTGCGGCCGTTGATCACATAGTCACCGCCGTCGCGCACGATGGAGGTCTCGATATTGCGGGCGTCGCTGCTGGCAACCGCGGGTTCGGTCATCGAAAAGGCGCTGCGGATCTCGCCATTCAACAATGGCGCCAGCCACTGCTTACGCTGCTGTTCGGTGGCGAACAGGTGCAGGGTCTCCATGTTGCCGGTATCGGGAGCCGCGCAGTTGAGTGCCTCGGGGGCGATCTCCAGGCTCCAGCCGGTGATCTCGGCCAGCGGAGCGTATTCCAGGTTGGTCAGGCCCGACTCGGCCGGCAGGAAGAGGTTCCAGAGGCCGCGCTCTTTGGCCTTGATTTTCAGTTGCTCCACGACCGGCGGAACGGTGTGGTCGTGCGGGCCGGCCTCGTGACGGTACTTGTCGTAGTCGGCCTCGGCCGGAAACACGAACTCGGTCATGAAGTCGGACAGCCGCTCGTGGTAGTCGCTGGCCTTGGCCGACATCGCGAAGTCCATGCCCGTCACGATAGGACACGCGCGATAAGCCGGCGCGAGCAGACATAAAAGTCCCTCGACACGCCGTTGTAGCGGAGCTTTCGCGTCTGCTCATGCTCGATGTCGTAGAACCTGCACGATGGACCACATGACCGAGAGCCGGCCCCCTTTCCCGCCATTCACTTCCGAAACCGCTATCCGGAAAGTCCAGGCGGCCGAGGATGCCTGGAACACCCGCGACCCTCATCACGTCAGCCTGGCCTACACGCCCGACTCCCACTGGCGCAACCGCGACGAGCACATCACCGGCAGGGACGAGATCGTGGCGTTTCTGACCCGCAAGTGGCAGCGCGAACACGACTATTCGCTGCGTAAATGCCTGTGGGACTTTCACGGCAATCGCATCGCCGTGCGATTCCAGTACGAATGCCGGGACCACACCGGCCAGTGGTACCGAAGCTACGGCAATGAACTCTGGGAATTCACGCAGTCGGGATTGATGGCGCGCCGCGAGGCCAGCATCAACGACGCGCTGATCGACGAATCCGCGCGCCGCTATTTCGGGCCCCGCCCCGTGTCCGAACACGGCCAAGACATCCCGCTCTGGTGAGTCCGGAGCAACACAACGTCATTTTGTGGCGCCACAACAACTCGACCGCTAGTCAATTCGCTTCGAGTGGCGAACCATTAACGCCGGAGAGCCGATCGGCATTCCGTGCTCGGTGATCGGCCGTCCGTGGTGAAACCTGGCAGGCGTTAAGGTAGCGAGGCGTGCGGCCGAGCCGGCGGCGTATGCATGGATACCTAGCGGCAGGAAAACACGGGAAAGTAGATATAGGCGCCATGACAAATGCGCAGACGACGGTAGGGGTGGTCGCCGAGTCCGGGCCGGACGAGCGGCGGGTCGCGCTGGTGCCGAAGGCAGTGGCATCGCTGGTCAACAGCGGTGTGGCGGTGGTGGTCGAGGCCGGTGCGGGTGAGCGGGCGTTGCTGCCCGACGCGCTGTATACCGAGGCGGGGGCCAGCATCGGCGACGCCTGGGCCGCCGATGTCGTCGTCAAAGTCGCCCCGCCGACCAAAGAAGAGGTCGGCAAGTTGCATCGTGGGCAGACGCTGATCGGCTTCCTGGCCCCCCGAAATGCCGACAATTCGATCGCTGCTCTCACCGAAGGCGGTGTGCAGGCATTCGCGCTCGAGGCCATCCCACGGATCTCGCGGGCGCAGGCCATGGATGCATTGTCGTCGCAGGGCAACGTGGCCGGCTACAAGGCCGTCCTGCTGGCCGCGTCGGAGTCGACTCGGTTCTTCCCCATGCTGACGACGGCGGCGGGCACCGTGAAGCCGGCCAGCGTGCTGGTTCTCGGTGTCGGTGTGGCCGGGCTGCAGGCACTGGCCACGGCGAAGCGCCTGGGCGCGCGGACCTCCGGCTACGACGTCCGTCCGGAGGTGGCCGACCAGGTCCGTTCGGTCGGCTCTCAGTGGCTGGATCTCGGGATCGACGCCGCCGGTGAGGGCGGCTACGCGCGCGAGCTCACCGACGAGGAGCGCGCCCAGCAGCAGAAAGCACTGGAGGAGGCAATCGCCCGATTCGACGTGGTGATCACCACCGCCCTGGTGCCGGGACGACCCGCGCCGCGTCTGGTGACCGCCGCCGCGGTGGAATCGATGAAACCGGGCAGCGTGGTGGTGGACCTGGCCGGGGAAACCGGGGGCAACTGCGAGCTCACCGAACCCGGACGAACGGTCGTCAAGCACGACGTCACCATCGCCTCGCCGCTGAACCTGCCGGCGACGATGCCCGAGCATGCCAGCGAGCTCTACAGCAAGAACATCACGGCGCTGCTGGACCTACTGATCAACGACGGCAAGCTGGCCCCGGACTTCGACGACGAAGTCATCGCGGCAGCCTGTGTGACCCGGGCGCCCGCGGCGGGTTAGGAAGGGCGGCTAGATGTACGACGAGTTATTGGCCAACTTGGCGATCCTGGTGCTGTCCGGATTCGTCGGGTTCGCGGTGATTTCGAAGGTGCCCAACACATTGCACACGCCGCTGATGTCGGGAACCAACGCCATCCACGGCATCGTGGTGCTCGGCGCGCTGGTGGTGTTCGGGGAGGTTGAGCATCCGTCGCTGGCGGTGCAGATCATCCTGTTCGTCGCGGTGGTGTTCGGAACCCTGAACGTCATCGGCGGTTTCATCGTCACCGACCGGATGCTGGGCATGTTCAAAGGCAAGAAACCGGTATCGGCCGGCAAGGCCGAGAAGACGGAAGCGCCGGCGGCGAAATGAGCTACCTGGTCACAGTTCTCTACATCATCTCGTTCGCGCTCTTCATCTACGGGTTGATGGGCCTGACCGGCCCCAAGACGGCGGTGCGGGGCAACTTGATCGCCGCGGTGGGCATGGCCCTCGCGGTGGCGGCGACCCTGATCAAGATCCGGCACACCGACCAATGGGTGCTGATCATCGCCGGTTTGGTGGTTGGTGTGGTGCTCGGTGTGCCGCCGGCACGGTTGACCAAGATGACCGCCATGCCGCAGCTGGTGGCGTTCTTCAACGGCGTCGGCGGCGGCACTGTCGCTCTCATCGCGCTTTCGGAATTCATCGAAACAAATGGCTTTTCGGCCTTCCAGCACGGAGAGTCGCCCACCGTGCACATCGTGGTGGCATCCCTGTTCGCCGCGATTATCGGGTCGATCTCGTTCTGGGGGTCGATCATCGCGTTCGGCAAGTTGCAGGAGATCATCTCCGGGTCGCCGATCGGCTTCGGGAAGGCTCAACAACCGATCAACTTGCTGTTGCTGGCGGGTTCGGTGGCCGCCGCGGTGATCGTCGGCCTGCACGCACATCCCGGCACCGGCGGTGCGTCGCTGTGGTGGATGATCGGTCTGTTGGCCGCCGCCGGGGTGCTGGGTCTGATGGTGGTGTTGCCCATCGGCGGCGCGGACATGCCGGTGGTCATCTCATTGCTCAACGCCATGACCGGGCTGTCGGCTGCCGCGGCCGGTTTGGCGCTGAACAACACCGCGATGATCGTGGCGGGCATGATCGTGGGTGCGTCCGGTTCGATCCTGACCAACCTGATGGCCAAGGCGATGAACCGCTCCATTCCCGCGATCGTGGCGGGTGGCTTCGGTGGTGGCGGCGTGGCCCCGGGCGGCGGCGCCGGTGGCGGCGACAAATACGTCAAATCGACCTCGGCGGCCGACGCCGCGATTCAGATGGCGTACGCGAACCAGGTGATCGTGGTCCCCGGCTATGGCTTGGCCGTCGCGCAGGCCCAGCACGCGGTCAAGGACATGGCCGCGCTGCTGGAGGACAAGGGCGTGCCGGTGAAGTACGCGATCCATCCCGTGGCCGGCCGCATGCCCGGGCACATGAACGTGCTGCTGGCGGAGGCCGAGGTGGACTACGACGCGATGAAGGACATGGACGACATCAACGACGAGTTCGCCCGCACCGACGTCGCGATCGTCATCGGCGCCAACGACGTCACCAATCCCGCGGCCCGCAACGAGCAGTCCAGTCCGATCTACGGCATGCCGATCCTCAACGTGGACAAGGCCAAGTCGGTGATCGTGCTGAAACGGTCGATGAACTCCGGCTTCGCGGGCATCGACAACCCGCTGTTCTATGCCGACGGAACGACGATGCTGTTCGGGGACGCGAAGAAATCGGTGACCGAGGTCGCCGAGGAACTGAAGGCGCTATAGGCAGGCGCTATACGGCGATCAGACCGGTGGGTAGGCCGGCGGGGGATAGCCGTTGCCGTCGGTAACGCCGCGTAAGCCCCAGGTCAGGTACCTGAAGAAGAATTCGATCTCGTCGCTTGCGTCGTAGTCCGGGCTCGGATCCATCAGGCCACCCCTCTAGTCGCGACTGAGCTTCGGACGTGAGTCTAGTCCCATCCTTCGCGTGGTGACACCCTGCGTTTGCCTAAACTGTCCAACCAGTTGATTGATAATTAGCCTTGTCCCGGGGTGCCCCCACCCTGTCGGCACACACGATAGCGAGTACAGGATGCCATCCGAGAACGGACTGACGCGCCGTGAGGAGTTGCTGGCGGTTGCGACCAAACTGTTCGCCGCCCGCGGCTATCACGGCACCCGGATGGACGACGTCGCCGATGTGATCGGGTTGAACAAGGCGACGGTCTATCACTACTACGCCAGCAAGTCGCTGATCCTGTTCGACATCTATCGCCAGGCCGCCGAGGGCACGTTGGCCGCCGTGCACGACGATCCGTCCTGGACGGCCCGCGAGGCGCTCTACCAGTACACCGTCCGGCTGCTCACCGGTATCGCAAGCGATCCGGAGCGGGCCGCGGTGTACTTCCAGGAGCAGCCGTATATCACCGAGTGGTTCACCAGCGAACAGGTCGCCGAGGTCCGCGACAAGGAAGCCCAGGTCTACCAGCACGTGCATGGCCTCATCGACCGCGGGATCGCCAGCGGCGAGTTCTACCAGTGCGATTCCCACGTGCTGGCGCTGGGGTACATCGGCATGACGCTCGGTGCCTACCGGTGGTTGCGTCCGAGCGGACGTCGCAGCGCCAAGGAGATCGCCGCCGAGTTCAGCACCGCGCTGCTGCGCGGGCTGATTCGCGACGAAGCGATCCGCACGAGTTCCCCGCTCGGACCTTAGGCGTTCGCCGGCTTCAGGTGCTTGTCCAGGAACGCGAGCTGGTCGGTGATGACACGCTCGAAGGCCTCGTCGACGTAGATCGCGAAATGCCCCTCGGGATACATCCTGACTTCACCGCGCGGCGCCCTGGCGGCATAGCGCAGCGTGGGGACGGCGGGCGCGACCGAGTCGTTCTCGCACACGCAGAACAAGATCGGGCAGGTGATCTTGGACGTGTAGCGTCCCGGACGGTAGCTGATGATCTTCAGTCCGATTCGCGCGGCGACTTCATTGGGAAATTCGGCATCCTCGGGCACCAGCCTCAGGTAGCCCTGGTACGCGTCGGGAGCGTTCATCAGGGCCACCTCGCCGGGCTTGCCTGCGGTGGCGACCATCACCGGCGGTCTGCCCATTCGGGCCGCGACCACGTCGCGCACCGCGCGTGCGGTGATGCGTGCGGTGATCAAAGGATTCGTGATCGTTCGTGCGGAAGCAATGCCGTCGGTGAACGGGCATTGCACCACGGCCGCGGCGATACCTGGCAGTCGGGCCGCCGTCGCGATGACATGCCCGCCGGCGAAAGAGGTGCCCCACAGGCCGATTCGATCGTGGTCAATCCCCGGAAGAGTGCGGGCATGGGCGACCGCCGCGGCCCAGTCCGCAAGCTGCATGCCGATGTCGAGTAGCTGGCGCGGCCGGCCCTCGCTGTCTCCGAAGTTGCGGTAGTCGAACACCAGGCAGGCGTAGCCGGCTGCGCTGAATCGCTCGGCGTAGGCGTCTAACCGCATGCTGCGCACCGCTCCCAGCCCGTGCGCCATCACCAGCAGCGGCGTAGGTCCGTTGCCCGCCGGGCGGTAGAGCCATGCACTGATCCGGTCGTCACCGGAGACGAACCGGACATCCTCGCGCGGTGCCATCAGCGTTACATTGTGCCTGCCCCAGCGCGACAACCGTGGCCGGTATGCGCCTCAGATTTTATGGACTAGTGTCTAGAAACGTTTTCCAGCGTTCAAGGGACGGAGACTCTCATGGCGATCCGCGTCGCGCACGTTGGCACCGGAAATGTCGGAAGGCCGGCCCTCGTCGAACTCATCACCAACCCGCAGTTCGAGCTGACCGGGTTGTGTGTCTCCACGCCCGAGAAGGTGGGGAAGGACGCCGGCGCGCTGGCCGGTCTCGAGGTCGATACCGGTATCGCGGCGGTCGCCGACCTCGACGCCGTTCTTGCCACCGGTCCCGAATGCGTCGTCTATTGCGCCATGGGTGATACCCGGCTGCCGGACGCGATGGCGGACGTCATGCGCATCCTGGCCGCCGGCATCAACGTCGTCGGTTCCTCGCCAGGGCTGCTGCAATATCCGTGGGGCGTCATGCCGGACAAGTACATCGACCGCGTCGATGACGCTGCACGGCAAGGCAATTCGAGTATCTTCATCAGCGGCGTCGATCCTGGATTCATCAACGACCTGATCCCGTTCGCGCTCGCGGGCACTTGTCAGCGCATCGAGCAGGTGCGCTGCATGGAGATCGCCGACTACGCCACCTACGACGGCGCAGAGGTCATGCACTACATGGGATTTGGCCGGCCCCTGGACGACATGCCGATGCTGCTGCAGCCGGGCGTGCTGAGCATTGCATGGGGGACGGCGATCCGTCAGCTCGCGGCCGGCCTCGGGATCGAGATCGACCGGATCACCGAGTCCTACCAACGTGAGCCCGCGCCGGAAGACTTCGACATCGCCGTGGGACGCGTTGCCAAGGGGACGCTGGCCGCACTGCAATTCGAAATCCGCGGAATGGCGGGCGGACACCCGGCCATCGTCATCGAGCACATCACGCGTTTGCGGCCGGATCTACGGCCGGACTGGCCGCAGCCGGCTTCCGGCGGCGGCTCGTATCGGATCGAGATCACCGGGGAGCCGTCATATGCCGTGGACATCGTTCCGAGCAGCCGCAGGGGCGACCACAACCACGCGGCGATCGTCGGTGCCGCCGGGCGCATCGTCAACGCCATACCCGCGGTGATCGCCGCGCCACCCGGCATCAGGACCACACTGGAACTGCCACTGGTGACCGGTAAAGGTCTTTACGCGCCAACCCATCTCGTGGCCAGCTAGCGATCATCAGAACCGAAGGGAGCGCTCGTGGGACGGGTGGAAGGCAAAGTTGCGCTGATCAGTGGTGGCGCCCGGGGAATGGGCGCTGAACATGCGCGGCTGTTGGTCGAGGAAGGCGCCAAGGTGGTGATCGGCGACATTCTCGACGACGAGGGCAAAGCGGTGGCCGCTGAACTCAATGCGATCGGTGACTCCGTGCGCTACGTCCACCTCGACGTCACCCAGCCCGACCAGTGGGACGCCGCCGTCGCGACCGCGGTCGCCGAATTCGGCAAGCTCAACGTATTGGTCAACAACGCCGGCACGGTCGCGCTCGGCCAACTGAGGAACTTCGATCTGGCCAAGTGGCAGAAGGTGATCGATGTCAACCTGACGGGCACCTTCCTGGGCATGCGGGTGGCCGTCGACCCGATGATCGCCGCCGGGGGAGGGTCCATCATCAACGTGTCCTCCATCGAGGGCCTGCGCGGCGCGCCGGCGGTGCACCCCTATGTCGCATCGAAGTGGGCGGTGCGAGGCCTGGCCAAGTCGGCGGCTTTGGAGTTGGCGCCGCACAACATCCGGGTGAACTCGATCCATCCCGGCTTCATCCGCACCCCGATGACCGCCCACCTGCCCGAAGACATGGTGACCATTCCGCTCGGTCGTCCGGCCGAGGCGAGGGAAGTATCGACGTTCGTCTTGTTCCTCGCCAGCGACGAGTCGTCCTATGCGACCGGCAGTGAGTTCGTCATGGACGGCGGGCTGGTGACCGACGTGCCGCACAAGGAGTTCTAAGAGGCGCTATCACCCCGAGCATGTTGAACAGTCTGGCAAGTACGGTCGGATCGAACCATGTTGTCACCGACCCCGACGTCCTCGCTGCGCGCAGCGTCGACCACACCGGCCGCTATCGGGGCCGCGCCAGCGCGCTGGTGCGACCGGGTTCGGCCGAGCAGGTCGCCGCGGTCTTGCGGGTGTGCCGTGACGCCGGGGCGCACGTGACGGTGCAAGGCGGCCGGACCTCGCTGGTGGCCGGCACCGTTCCCGAGCACGACGACGTGCTGTTGTCGACGGAGCGGCTGTGCGCCCTCGGCGACGTCGACACCGTCGAATGCCGCATCGACGTGGGCGCCGGAGCAACCCTGGCCGCGGTGCAACGTGCGGCGGGCGCAGCCGGCCTGGTGTTCGGCGTGGATCTGGCCGCCCGCGACACGGCGACCGTCGGTGGCATGGCGTCGACGAACGCCGGCGGCCTGCGCACCGTTCGGTACGGCAACATGGGCGAGCAGGTCATCGGCTTGCAGGTGGCGCTGCCGGACGGCTCGTTGCTGCGCCGCCACAGCCGGGTGCGCCGGGACAACACCGGCTACGACCTGCCGGCGCTGTTTGTCGGCGCCGAGGGAACTCTCGGCGTCATCACCGCACTCGATCTGCGACTGCACCCCGCTCCGTCGCATCGCGTGACCGCAATCTGCGGGTTTGCCGACCTGGAAACGCTCGTCGCTGCGGGCCGCGCGTTCCGCGACGTCGACGGAATCGCGGCCCTGGAGCTGATCGATGGTCGCGCCGCCGCACTGACCCGCGAGCACCTGGGGGTGGGGTCCCCGGTGTCGGGTGACTGGCTGCTGCTGGTGGAACTGGCCGGCGACCACGACCAGACCGATCGGCTGGCCGACCTGATCGGCAGTGCGCAACTGTGCGGCGAACCCGCGGTGGGTGTGGATGTTGCCGCGCAGCAACGGTTGTGGCAGGTCCGCGAATCACTTGCCGACGTGCTCGGCGTGTACGGGCCGCCGCTGAAGTTCGACGTGTCGTTGCCGTTATCGACGATCGCCGAATTCTCCAGAGGCGCATCGGATTTGATTCGTGAGCATGCCCCCGAGGCGCTGCCCGTGTTCTTCGGCCACATCGGCGAGGGCAACCTCCATCTCAACGTGCTGCGTTGTCCGGGCGACCGGGAGCGGGCGCTGTACGAGCCGATGATGGAACTCATCGCGGCCGCCGGGGGCAATGTCAGCTCCGAACATGGCGTCGGCAGCCGCAAACGGCCCTACCTCGGCATGTCGAGGGAGAGCGCCGACATCGCCGCGATGCGGACGGTCAAGGCCGCGTTCGACCCGGTCGGCTATCTCAACGCCGCGGTGCTCTTCGACTAGCGGCGATCGCGAGTGCGGCGGAGCCGGGGGAAGCGGGTCGCCGCCATCAGGA
>CAYNLB010000041.1:0-34507 GCA_964397935.1 uncultured Mycobacterium sp. | reverse complement strand
GACGCCGCCGACGCGGCGATCCACCGGCTGAACTTCGCCGTCTTGAGCCCCGCCGTTCGGCTGCGCGTGCTGGAGCACATGGAAACCTCCCGGCGACGCCAGATGGCGGTGAGCCACGACGTCATCGCCGGCTTGGCGAAGGAGGACCCCGCCGACATCGGCGGGCCGGTCCACAAAGTCGTGGCCGACTGGCTGCGGATCAGCTGCGCGGATGCCTGCCGCAGGCTGCGCGATGCCAAACAACTTTCTCCCCAGTTGACTCTCACCGGCCAGCAATTGCCACCGGAACTGCCGGCCACCGCCGAAATGTGGCGAGAGGGCAGGCTCGATGGTCAGCACGTGCGGGTGATTCAAACCTTCGTCCGTGACCTTCCGGAGGACATTCCCGTCGACACGGTGGACAGGGCCGAGCGATTCCTGGCCCGGCAAGCACTGAAGTTGCGTCCCGACCAGCTGGAAAAGGTGGCGCACCAGTGCGCGCTGCGGCTGAACCCGGACGGGAAGTTCTCCGACGCCGACCGAGCGCGTCAGCGCGGCTTCACCTGGTGCGGCCAACGGCCCGATGGGATGAGTGTCGGGAAGCTCTGGGCATCACCGGAATTGCGCGCCAACCTCGACGCCTGGCTGGCACGGTTCGCCGCCCCTGGCATGTGCAGTCCGGACGATGAAGCGCCGCGCGCCGAAGGTGAACCCAGCGAGGAAGCCGCGGCCGCCGATCTGCGCAGCCCCGCCCAGCGCCAACACGATGCGCTCAATGCCTTGGTCCGCGGCCGGCTGGGTGATCCGAAGCTCGGTCTGCACAACGGATTGCCGGTAGCCGTCGTCGTTTCGACCACGCTGCAGGAGCTGACGTCGGGCACCGGACGAGCGGTGACGGGCGGCGGAACGGCGCTGCCGATGCACGACGTGATCCGGATGGCCCGCCACGCCCACCACTATCTGGCCGTGTTCGACGAGCACTCGAATCGCCCGCTCTATCTCGGCCGGACGAAGCGGATTGCCTCACCGGATCAGCGCGTGGTCCTGTATGCGAAAGATCGCGGCTGCACGCATCCGGGCTGCGACGCGCCGGGCTATTGGAGCGAAGTGCACCATGTCGACGAGTGGGCCACCGGCGGCGTGACCGATGCCGACAAACTCACCTTCGCCTGCCAACCACATCACAAGCTTGTCGACAAAGGTTGGCGGACAAGGAAACTCCCCGACGGGCGCACCGAGTGGATCCCGCCGCCGGAGTTGGACCGCGGTACGCGCACCAACGACCATCACCACCCGGAGCGCCTTTTCGAGGACGACGGAGCCCCCTAGCGCAGCCTCAGATTTTGAAGCGCCCGGCGAAGCCGCGCAGCGGGAGGTCGGCGCTGGTGATGATTCCCGGCCGGGCCGCGACCACGGACTTGATCGAGGCGAGCGCCGGCATGCCGGTCACGGTCATGCCGATGGAGGCGAAATTGTCCGGATTCGACAGGTCCACCCCGGGCTTGGGAAAGATCATGTGCTTGTTGTAGACGCACGGGTCGCCCTTGATCTGGGTGATGTAGCAGCCCTTGATGTTCCAGCTCGGGTTGGTGTGCGGGGTCATCTGCCATTCCAGGTGCGTCTCCACCCGCGGAACACCGTCGACCATGCCCTGGTACTTGATGTAGTTGCCGCCCAGCGAACCCTTGGGCAACGTGTACCAGCCGAGGTCGACGTCCTTGGTGCACGCGCCCAGCTCGTAGCCGAATTTGACCTCGTCGAGCGGCAGATCGAAGCAGTCGGCCATCATCAGCACGCTGTCGGCGAAGACACGAGTGTACTTTTCCAGCTTCGACGGGATTTCGGGATCGTCGACCGGCTGCCCATAGCCCACCTCGATCCAGGTGTCCTTGGAGTGGTGACACGACACGTCGACGGACTCGATGGTGGTGATGTTCTCGATCTCGGCGACGTCGGCCGAGCACACCACGCCCAGGATCTGGTTGAGGCCAGGATTCATGCCGGTGCCATAGAACGTCGCCCCGCCCTTCTCGCAAGCCTCGGACAAGAGCTGGGTCACCGGCTTGCCCGACTGGTGCGGGTGGTTCTTGTCGCGGTGCCATCCGGTGATCCAGTCGGCGGTGGTGACGATATTGATTCCCGCCTCAAGCACTTTGACGTAGAGGTCCTCGTCGGGGAAGACACCATGAAAGGTCAGCACGTCCGGCTTGGCGGCGATGATCTCCTCGACGGTGCCGGTGGCCTGCACGCCGTTGGGCGCCACACCGGCAAGCTCGCCGGCGTCCTTGCCGACCTTGTCCGGTGAGTAACAGTGCACGCCGATGAGCTCCAGGTCGGGATGCGCGGCGATCCGCTTGATCATCTCCTTTCCGACGTTTCCGGTGGCCACCTGAAAGACGCGGACCGGTCGGGCGGATGCATTCATGCCGTTCAGCCTTTCTGGGATGCGGCATATCCTTCGGCGCTGCCGCCGATGCCATCGGGATAGAACTGCTTGGCCCACTTGCGGATTGCCGTGAAGCCCTCGTACTCGTCGGCGGCCAGCGCGGGTGGATCCGAATAGCGCTGGTGCTGCCAGATTTCGATGTCCTGCTCGAATTGCCGGATCACTTCGAGGCCGAACTCGGCCGCCTTCTGCTCGGCCCGAACCGGATCCCTGGCCGCCGTCCGGCCGATGTACACCATGAACCGAACGTCGGAGGTGAAATCGTCGACCGGGGTGATCGCCGAGATGGTGCGGTTGTCGACCATGCCCCAGCTCTTGGTCACCGCGATCCCGAGACCTCCGTTGATGGCCTGCACGCCGCTGTTGACGTCCTCGATCATCTGGGCGTCGTCACCTTCGAACGTGATGGTGAAGTCGACGTAGGACACCGCGTCGGCGAAGTCATGGCGGGTGAAGACCGGCACGATCGGGGTGTTGTGGACGAACTTGAAATGCGCGAAGTCGACCCCGTTTTCCAGGACGTACTGCGGGTGCAGTTCCAAGCGCTGCCGGTACAACCGCTGCTGACGGTAGTAGTCGTCGACGCTGGTGCCGTCACCGAATGCCCCGAACACGTCGGGCGCGTCGAAGTACGGCTCGCGATGCTGCACGTCGTGCCAGATGTAGATCGACTCGTTGCGTTCCACCACCGGGTAGCTGTGGATACGCCTGCCGCGATTGGGGCGATCCTGGTAGGGAATGCAGACGTTGCGGCCCTCCTGACTCCACTGCCACCCATGGAAGGGACACTGCAGTACCTCGCCGACGACTTTGCCGCCGTAGCCCAGGTGCGCGCCAAGGTGCTCGCAATAGGCGTTCATCACGGTGAGCCGGCCGGACTCTGCCCGCCAGGCGACCATCTCCTGGTCGAAATACTTCATCTTGTGGACGTCGCCGACGCCGATCTCCTGAGACCAGGCGACCTGGAACCATCCGGTCGGTTTCATCGACAACGGCGGCTTAGCCATCTGACACTGCCATGTGAGATGCCCTCCTCGCGTAGGAATGATAGGCGGCACCGCCGGCGAAATCAAAGTACCCTCTATGAAACTCTACGGATAGGCTCACAAGATGACTCGGCAGGTCAGCGGCGCCGGAATCGCCGGCCGACGCCCCAACCGGCGCGGCCACGCCACCCGCGAGAGCATGCTCGAGGCCGCGCTGAAGTCGCTGGCCTCCGGCGAGCCGGGTTCGGTGTCGGCCAATCGCATCGCCAAGGAGATCGGTGCCACCTGGGGCGCGGTGCAGTATCAGTTCGGCGACACCGACGGCTTCTGGGCCGCGGTGCTGCACCGCACCGCCGAACGGCGTGCCGCCACCTTCTCGACACTCTCGACGCCGGTGTCACCGGACGCTCCGCTGCGTGAGCGCGTCGGCGCGATCATCGACACCCTCTACCTCGGCTTGGCAGCACCGGATTCACGCGCGATCGAAAACCTTCGCGCGGCACTGCCTCGAGACCCCCACGAGCTGGAACGCCTGTACCCGCGCACCGCGGCCGAGCTGTTCTCGTGGGGCAAGAGCTGGCTTCAGACCTGCCAGAACGCCTTCGCCGGTCTCGACGTCCACCCGGATCGGGTGCACGAGGTGGCCGCCCTCATCCCCGGCGCGATGCGTGGCCTGGTCTCGGAGCGCCAGCTGGGTTCGTACGCCGACCTCGACATGGCGCGGCGGGGACTGACCAACGCTTTGGCCACCTACCTGGAGCAGTCGCGGCGGCCATAACCGCGCGAAGTCTTTAACGTTGGACACGTGAAATCCAGCAAGATCACGATCCGGCAAGCCAAACCGAGCGACTTTGCCAAGGTCGCCGACATGCACTACGAGGTTTGGCGACGATCCTGGACCGGGATGGTGGCCGACTTCATGCTCGGCATAATCGGTTCGCCGCGGCACTGGGCCACGACGAGCTACCCCCAAACCCTGAGTCGGCGCGGATGGAGCATGTGGATCGCCGAGTCCGGCGGCAAGATACTCGGCATGGCCGTCTTCGGACCGGATGCCGCCAATCCCGATGACCTGCAAGTCGAGGCGCTCTACACAGCACAGGACAGCCAACGGCTCGGCATCGGTGGCCGCCTGCTCAATCGGGCGGTGCGCTCGAATCCCTCGGGTGACGTGATTTTGTGGTGCGCCGAAAAAAACGCCCAGGCGCGTCAGTTCTACGAGCACAAGAGTTTCGAAGTCGACGGCCGCACCTACGTTTGGAAGCCATTGCCCGGCGTGGCCGTGCCGCACGTGGGATACCGGCTCAGGCGTCGATGACCACCCGGTCGCCGTTCGCCCGCGACACGCAAACCAGCATCTCGTCCTCACCCACCGCCAGGCGTCCACGGTGATCGACTTGACCGGCAACCACTTTCACCTTGCACGTCCCGCAGAAGCCCTGCCGGCACGAATAGGGGGCAGTCGGATCACGATCCAGCATGACCTCGAGCGCGGACCGATTCGCCGGAACCTCGAGCACTCGCTTCGAACGCGCGAGTTCCAACGCGAAAGGAACTCCGTCAACGACGGGCGGCGGGCTGAAACGCTCGTAATGCAATGGCGCGCCGACGTGTTGATCCCGCGCCACACGCACCGCCTCCAGCATGGCGCTCGGGCCGCACACGTAAACGGCAGTCGTCGGGCCGGCACCGGCCAATAGCTCCTCGACGGTGGCCTGGCGACCATGCTCGTCGTCCGCCCAAACCGTCACCCGCTCTGGAGCGACCGACACCAGCTCGTCGAGAAATGGCATGTACTCCCGGCTGCGACCGGCATAGATTGCGCGCCAACTGGCTCCACGCTGCTCAGCCACCTGGATCATCGGCAAAACGGGCGTCACCCCGATGCCGCCGATCACGAACAGCACATCCCGCTCGGCCATCCCCAGGTAGAACGCGTTGCGCGGTCCCTCGAATTCGCAGATGGCGCCCACGTGTAAAGCCTCGTGCATTTCAATCGAACCGCCGCCGCCGTCGGCGATCCGGCGGATGGCGATGCGGTAGTCCGTGCGCCGTCCCGGTGGACCGCACAGCGAGTACTGCCGGCGTCGGCCCGAGGGCAACCGAATGTCGATGTGCCCACCGGGCGTCCAGGACGGAAGCAATCCTCCATCCGCATCGGCCAGCGTCAATGCGACCACGTCGGGCGCAACGAGCTCGCGCTTGATAACCACCGCACGTTGCGTCCGCCGGACCGCCCGCACCCGCGACGGCTCCCATCGCGAGACCGAGGCGAATCCCTCGAACAGCACGCGGAGGCCCCACAACACCGCGCCGAGGCGATCGCGGTCGCGTCGACCGTACAAGTCGCTCGGCCTGGTTGACCAAACACTTTCCCGCACAGTCGATTTCTTTAACCTGAGCACTGGTCAACCCACTCGGCGGTCAGGCGGGCGATGACGTCCGGACGCGACGTCACCACCCAATGCCCACCTTCGATCGGCATCACCCTGCCGCCGGCGGGAATCGCGCCCGTGAACCGTTGCAGGGCAGGCGTCACGAAGATATCCCAGCGCGGCACCAGCGTCTGGACCGCGACGGTGGTCTTGGGCGGCTGCGGCCCGGGCCGCACCAGCGGACCGGGCATGTTCTCCCGATACAGGTTGAGGCCATTGACATAGTCGGTGATGGACCGCAACGTCTCGTGGTGTTGGCTAGCAGTACGCGAGCGTCCGATGCGTTCAAGAGCCTCAACGAGTTTCACGCCGATCCTCGAGCGGAAGAGCAGCTCCGGCACGCCGGGGCACAGGAAGAAACCGATGTAGCCGGATGCCAGCAGCTGCCTGACGACCTGCGCCACCTCCCGAGGAGTGCGCGCCGACCTCAGGAATGTGCCCGCGTACTGCAAGTGCGGGCCCGAGATCGAGGTGAACGAGCCGAATTTGCCCATCACCGAGTCGTCGGTGACCGCCGCCCAGCCTTGAATCGAGCCCCAATCGTGGCCCAGCAAATGGACCCGCTCGACACCCAGGCTGTCGATCACCACACCGATATCGGACACCAGCTGCCCAAAGGCGTATCCGGATCGTGCAGCCGGACAGGACGATTCACCCGCCCCGCGCACGTCGTACGCCACGAAGTTGTAGCGCTCACCGAGTCCGCCCATCTCGTGGCCCACGCCGTCCCAGACGTGGTGGTTGTCGGGCCAGCCGTGGACGGCCAGCACGGTCGGGCGCTGCGGATCGATCTCGGTGTACCGGTGTACGGCCAGGGCGACTCCGTCGGCGGCGGCGACGCTCGACGTGATGGTCATCGGTCAGTGCGAGGCGCGCGCCGCGGGCGAGACGGCCAGGTAGTCCACCGCCAGTCCCACCCCGCCGAGTTGCGACGGGTGAAAACGCGGCCGGTAGTAGTTGGCAACCGCCCGCACGAACCGCAGCGGTCCGGGCAGCAAGCCGCGGCGTGCCGCCTTGAAGTAGTCCCGCCAGCGTGGCTTGGTCCCCGGCGGCAGATATGGATCCACCGAGTACAGGAACCGCACGCCACGGATCCACAACAGCAGCATGGCCGGCGAGACGACCAGTTGCGCGCGTACCTGTCGCCAATATCCGGCTTGCAGATGCTTCATGGTGTCGAAGGCCACCGCCTTGTGCTCGACTTCTTCGGCGCCGTGCCACCGCAGCATGTCCAGCATCACCGGATCGGTACCGATCCCGTCGTGCGCGGGCGTGTTGAGAATCCACTCCCCCAAAATCGCGGTGTAGTGCTCGATCGCCGAGACGAACGAAACCTGCTCGAGCAGCCAGCTGTGCTGTCGCCGCCGGCTCCCACCGGGCCGGGGTCCCAGTACCCTTTCGAACAGCCATCTGATCTGCTCGGTGAACGGGGTGACGTCGATGCCCTGGGCGCCGAAATGGCCCAGCACCTTCCCGTGCGCCCGGGAATGCACGGCCTCCTGACCGATGAATCCCTGCACATCGAGACGCAACTGATCGTCTTTGATCAGCGGTAGGGCTTTCTTGAAGGCCTCGACGAAAAACTCTTCACCCGCCGGCAGCAGCATGTGCAGGACGTTGAGCATATGGGTGGTAAACGGCTCGCCGGGCACATAGTGGAACGGCAATTTTGCCCAGTCGAAGTCCACACCGCGCGCCTCGAGGACGAGGCGTTCGTGGTCCGACGATGCGTCATGCGGACCCGCTGCCCGGTCATCGACGGTGAACATCGTGGCCCCCTCCCCATCGAGTGCTGGCAAGTATAGAACCCGGGCGTCAACTGGCGGCGGAGTACCGGCGCAGGTCGTATTCTTGCGGATCCGTGTTTGCCAGCATGGCGCGATGTTCGGCCGGCGTGAAGGGCCAGACTTCGGGCACCCCGTCCTTGTTCAGGTACCAGCTGTCACAGCCGGTGGTCCATACGGTGTCCGGCATCGCGGCACGCAGCTCGGCGTTGAAATTCTCGGTCGCCGACCATGTCGGCTCCACCGTGTCGAATTCCCCGCGCCGCCAACGCCGGATCCACCGCAGTATGTGGTCGGCCTGCGATTCCGCGACGGTGGTCAGCGCGAGGTTGCCGACCGGGCTGTGCGGCCCCAGCATCATGAAGAAGTTGGGGAAGCCCGGCAGCGCCACGGTGTGGTACGCGCGCGGGCCATCGCGCCACACGTCGTCGGCGGTGATACCGTCCCGGCCGATCAATTGCATCGGCCGAAAGAACGCGTGGGTGTCGAATCCGGTCGCCAGCACGATGATGTCCGCCTCGTGCAAGACGCCGTCGTCGGTCACGATGCCGCGCCGTTCCACGTGGTCGATGCCGGCGGTGACCAGTTCGACGTCGTCGCGCTGGATCGCGCGGTAGAAGCCACTCGACATCACCAGTCGTTTGCACATCGGCGTGTACTGCGGGGTCAGTGCCCGACGCAACTCCGGGTCGCGGACCTCGCGCAGGCTGACGCGGCACAGCGCTCCCATTATCTTTCGGCGCAGGCCCGGCCTGGTCAGCCCGACCGCGAAGAGGTCGTAGCAGAAGCTGTACGCCCGGTAGGCCAACCGGTCGAGCCAGGGAAACCTGGTGCGGGTGATGCCGGTGAACCTGCTGTACCTGGGGTTGGGAAGCCGAAGCACCCATTGCGCCGTGCGCTGGAACAGCATGACGTGGCCCGCCACGCCGGCCAGGCCGCAGACGAGCTGCACACCCGTCGACCCGTTGCCGATGATCGCGATCCGGCGACCGCGCAGTTCGACGGAATGGTCCCAGCGAGCCGAGTGAAACGCGTGTCCGGCGAAGTCATCCAGACCGGCGATCGACGGCAGGCGCGGATGATGCAGCACACCGGTGGCCGAGATCAGGAAGTCGGCCCCGTATTCCACCCCGGCGTCCGTGCGCAGCACCCACCGGCCGCCTTCGAACCGCGCGCTGACGATCTCGGTGCCGAACCGGATGTGGCCCCGAAGCTCAAAGCGGTCGGCCACGCCGGTGAAATAGGCCTGGATTTCGCCGCCGGGCGAGAACACGTGCGTCCAGTTGGGATTTTGGGCGAACGTGTACTGGTACACCCGCGAGGGGATGTCGCAGACCAGACCGGGATAGGTATTCTCCCGCCAGGTGCCGCCCACCTCGTCGGCCTTTTCGTAGATGGTCACGTTGCTGATGCCGCTGCGCAACAACGCAATTGCGACGCAGAGACCGGACATGCCCGCTCCGACGACGGCTACTGCGGGATCGCGCACCGGCATTCCGGCTCCCCTTCCCTTCGCTACCCGGCTTCGGCGCGTTCTTTCAGGCGCTGCAATGTGAGCCGGATGTGCTCGGCGTTGGCAGCCGCCCGATCGGTGACACCGGTGGCCTTGCCGGCGAGCTTGCGGAACCAGCCGGGTCTGCGGTCCCAGGTGCTTTCGGTGACCCGGCAGCCGCCGTCGGCCGCGACGATGTCGTATTGCCAGCGCGAGATCGGCAGGATCGTATGGGTCACGTCGAACGCGAAGAGGCGACCAGGTTCTGCGTCGGTGATCGTGCACTTGGTGCTCCAGCGCCGGCGACCGCTTTCGTTGTGGCCGGTGAACACGGCCCCGGGGCGAACCGCATCGCCTTTGCGCCACTCCATCGCGACCGCCTCCTCGGCCAGCGAAGCCAGGGTGGGCAGGTCGGTGATGAGCCCATACACGACGTCGGGGCGGGCATCGATCTGCACGGTGGCCGTCACGCACGGGTCGGTCATCCGCCGATCATAGCCAGCGGCCACACCCGCCAGGTCGGTGCACGCGGGGGCACGTTCATTGCGGCCTGTCGGAAGTTTCTCCACACTTAGAGGCCTCCACACCTAGAGGCGAATCTCTGCAAGCAAGGGGCGACCATGCGAGTCGGTGTACCGACCGAGACCAAGACCAACGAGTTCAGGGTGGCGATCACCCCGGCCGGTGTCACCGAACTGACCCGCCGCGGCCACGAGGTGCTCATCCAAGCCGGCGCCGGAGAGGGGTCGTTCATCTCCGACGCCGAGTTCAAGGCGGCGGGTGCCCAACTGGCCGGCACGGCAGACCAGGTGTGGGCCGACGCGGACCTGGTGCTGAAGGTCAAGGAACCGATATCGGCCGAGTACGGCCTGTTGCGAGATCGCCAGACCCTGTTCACCTATCTGCATTTGGCCGCTTCCCGCGCTTGCACCGAAGCGTTATTGGCTTCCGGGACAACGTCGATCGCCTACGAGACCGTGCAGACCGCCGACGGCGCACTTCCGCTGCTGGCCCCGATGAGCGAAGTTGCCGGTCGACTCTCCGCCCAAGTCGGGGCCTACCACCTGATGCGGACCCACGGCGGGCGCGGCCTGCTGATGGGTGGGGTGCCGGGCGTCAAACCCGCCGACGCCGTGGTGATCGGTGCCGGCACAGCCGGCTACAACGCTGCCCGGGTCGCCGGCGGCATGGGGGCAACCGTCACGGTCATGGACGTCAACATCAACAAGCTGCGGCTACTCGACGCGGAGTTCGGCGGCCAGATCCGCACCCGCTACTCGTCGGCGTATGAGCTGGAGAACACCGTGACGCGCGCCGACCTGCTGATCGGGGCGGTCCTGGTACCCGGCCACAAAGCTCCCAAGCTGATCCCGAATTCTCTTGTGGCGCAGATGAAGCCCGGTGCAGTGCTGGTGGATATCTCCATCGACCAGGGCGGCTGCTTCGAAGACTCCCGACCGACCACTCACGATGACCCGACGTTCGGGGTGCACGACACGGTGTTCTACTGCGTGGCGAACATGCCCAGTGCGGTGCCGAAGACGTCGACCCTAGCGCTGACCAACGCGACCATGCCCTACGTGCTCGCGCTCGCCGACCACGGCTGGCAGACGGCGTGTCGGTCGGATCCCGCTCTGGCCAAAGGCCTTTCGACGCACGATGGCGCGCTGCTGTCCGAAGAGGTGGCAGCCGACCTGAGTCTGCCGTTCACCGATCCGGCCAGCCTTTTTCAGTGACGGTCCCTAGTCGGTGGCCGCGAGGTTGGCGATGATGTCGGCCACCGGCCCGGGGCTGGCTTCCTGGAAGGCCGTTCCGGCCCACAGCGCCATTCCGTTCGGGTCTTCCAGGGCGGCAGCCGCTTCCCGTATCGGAGTTGTCATCTGGTTGATCTCCGGATAACCCAACGGCGCCACGTTGTCGAGCAGGCGGGTGAACTCGTTCTCCAGGCCGCGGCCGTACCGGCCCGAGAAGGCCCGGGTGACCACCGTGGTGCCGAACACCGGATTCTTCAAGGCCGTCCGGTGCGCCGAATTGGTACCTGCTTCGTCGCTGAGCAACAACGCCGTGCCGACCTGCACGGCCACCGCGCCCCTGCGCAGCAGGTCGGCGACCCCCCGCGCGTTGCCGATGCCACCGGCCGCGACCAGTGGCACCTCGTGCGCGCTGCTGATCCGGGCGATCAGCTGGTGCAGCGATTCATTACCGGGCTCCATGTCGGGCGCGAACGTGGCCCGGTGCCCGCCGGCAGCGGGACCCTGCACCACCAGGCTGTCCGCGCCGGCGGCGATGGCCACCCCGGCCTCGTAGGTCGACGTCACCGTGACCATCACCAACACGCCCAGCGAACCCAAGCGGTGAATGACGTCGGGCGGCGGCACGCCGAAGGTGAACGACACCAACTCCGGATGGAGGTCGGCCACCACCTCGAGCTTGCGCTCCCAGTCGTCGTCGTCACCGTAACGCGGATGACCGACCTCGACCTGGTAATGGTCGGCGATCTCTTCGAGTTCTTCCGCGTAGTAGTCCAGCTGCACCCAATCGGCGACGCTGGGCTGGGGCACAAACAAGTTGACACCCAGCGGGCCGGTGGTCGCCGCGCGCGCCGCGGCGATCTCATCGGCGAATTGCTCGGCCGTCCGGTGTCCCGCGGGGAGGAAGCCCAAGCCGCCCGCGTTGGATACCGCCGCCGCCAACGCCGGCGTACCCGGACCACCGGCCATCGGCGCACCGACGATGGGAACCGCGATGTCCCAGAAGCCCAGTACCATCGCAGCTAATTTACCATCGCCCGAAGTTGTTGGGGCAGCGATCGTTTCGACGCGTACGGACCCAGAACAGCGGCGCCGTAGCGCTGGCCGAGCAGCCGGCGGGCCACCGCGTTGACCTCCTCGACGGTAACCTGCGCGATTTGCTGCAAGGTGTGCTCGATGCTGCGATGCCTGCCATAGTTCAGTTCGCTGCGGCCCAGCCGGCTCATCCGGGAGCTGGAATCCTCCAGGCCCAGGACCAGCCCGCCGCGCAACGACCCCTTGGCGATGCGGCATTCCGCATCGGTGATGCCGTCGCGCGCCACCGATTCGAGTACTTCGCCGGTCACCTGCATGACCTCGGTGAAACGCTCGGGCTGGCAGGCGGCGTAGACCGACAACGCACCGCTGTCGGCGAAGACATCGACCGTCGAGTAGACCGAATAGGCCAGCCCGCGCAACTCTCGAACCTCTTGGAACAGCCTGGAGCTCAGGCCACCGCCCAGCGCGGTGTGCAGCACCGACAGCGCCCAGCGGTGCCGCCAGCCACGCCCGGGAGTGCGCACGCCCAGCGACACGTGGGTCTGCTCGGCGTCCCGGCTGACCAGCGCCAATCCGGGCCGGCCGGTCACCCGGCCGGCACCCTTGCGTGGGGCGATGGGCCGGCGACCGCGGACCAGGTGCGGCCCGAAGTGCTCGCGCACCAACGCGATCACCTCGTCGTGGTCGACATTGCCGGCCACCGCGACCACCATCCGTTCCGGCGTGTAGCGCCGCACATGAAACGAGTGCAGTTGGTTCCGCGTCATCGACGACACCGAGCGCGTGGTGCCGATCACCGGGCGGCCCACCGGGTGGTCACCGAACAGCGAAGCCAGGAACATGTCGCCCAGCGCGTCCTCGGGGTCGTCGTCGCGCATGGCGATCTCCTCGAGGACGACGTCGCGTTCCAGCTCGACGTCCTCGACGGCGCAGCGACCGTTGAGCACCACATCGGCGACCAGCTCGACAGCCAGCCCCAGGTCGCTGTCGAGCACGTGCGCGTAGTAGCAGGTGTGCTCCTTGGCGGTGAACGCGTTCAGCTCGCCGCCGACGGCATCCATCGATTGAGCGATATCCACAGCCGTGCGGCTGGGGGTCGACTTGAACAGCAGATGCTCGAGGAAGTGCGCGGCCCCGGCCACGGTGGCGCCCTCGTCACGCGACCCGACCCCGACCCAGACCCCGACAGAAGCGGAGCGCACCGACGGCAGATACTCGGTGACGACCCGCAGACCACCGGGCAATGTGGTGCGTCGCACCGCTGAAACCGGGCGGGTCAGGTGCTGCCCTTCCGCCTCGGCGGTTTGTTTGCCACGGCGCAGGGCACCGGCACGACCGGGGCGCAGCCCGGTCGATCCGTCAGCTGCCGGCCGCCGCGGCATCGGCTGGTGCGTCCGCCGGGGACTCGGTCGTGGCTGCCGGGGCCGTGCTGTCTGCCGAGTCCTCTTCGGCCACCAAGACCAAGGAGATCTTGCCGCGCTTATCGATGTCGGCGATCTCGACCCGCAGCTTGTCGCCGACGTTTACGACGTCTTCGACCTTGGCAATGCGCTTGCCCTTGCCCAGTTTGGAGATGTGCACCAGACCGTCACGCCCGGGCAGCAGCGACACGAAGGCACCGAAATCGGTTGTCTTGACCACGGTTCCGAGGAACCGCTCGCCTATCGTCGGCAGCTGCGGGTTCGCGATGGCGTTGATCTTGTCGATCGCAGCCTGCGCCGAGGGCCCGTCGGTGGCGCCGACGAACACGGTGCCGTCGTCCTCGATCGAGATCTGGGCGCCGGTCTCCTCGGTGATGGCGTTGATGACCTTGCCTTTGGGGCCGATGACCTCACCGATCTTGTCCACCGGGACCTTGATCGTGGTGACTCGCGGAGCGTACGGACTCATTTGGTCGGGCGAGTCGATCGCCTCGGCCATGACCTCCAAGATCGTCAGCCGGGCGTCCTTGGCTTGCGCGAGTGCACCCGCGAGCACCCGCGACGGAATCCCGTCGAGCTTGGTGTCCAGCTGCAGCGCGGTGACGAAGTCCTTGGTGCCGGCACACTTGAAGTCCATGTCGCCGAACGCGTCCTCGGCGCCCAGGATGTCGGTCAGGGTGACGAAACGGCGCTCGGTGCCGCCCTCGGAAGTCTCGACGTCGTCGGAGACCAGACCCATCGCGATCCCGGCGACCGGCGCCTTCAGCGGCACTCCGGCGTTGAGCAGCGCCAGGGTGGATGCGCAGACCGACCCCATCGACGTCGAACCGTTGGAGCCCAGCGCTTCGGACACCTGTCGGATGGCGTAGGGGAATTCCTCGACGCTGGGGAGCACGGGAATCAGCGCCCGCTCGGCGAGCGCCCCGTGCCCGATCTCGCGCCGCTTGGGCGAACCGACCCGACCGGTCTCTCCGGTGGAGAACGGCGGGAAGTTGTAGTGGTGCATGTAGCGCTTCGACGTCTCCGGCCCCAGCGAGTCGATCTGCTGGGCCATCTTGACCATGTCGAGCGTGGTCACCCCGAGAATCTGGGTTTCGCCGCGCTCGAACAGCGCGCTGCCGTGCGCCCGCGGAACGACGGCGACCTCGGCCGACAGGGCGCGGATGTCGGTGATGCCCCGGCCGTCGATGCGGAAATGGTCGGTCAGGATGCGTTGCCGGACCAGCTTCTTGGTCAGCGACCGGAAGGCGGCGCCGACCTCCTTCTCGCGGCCTGCGTACGTCTCGGCGAGCCGCTGCAGCACCTCGGCCTTCAGCTCGTCGGTGCGCTGGTCGCGCTCGGCCTTGCCGCCGATGCTCAGCGCGGAGGCCAGTTCGTCGGTGGCCACCGAGGCAACCGAGTAGTACACGTCTTCGCCGTACTCGGGGAACACCGGGAAGTCACCGGTGGGCTTGGCGGCCGCGTCGGCCAGCTCTTGCTGGGCGGTGCACAGCGCGGCGATGAACGGCTTGGCCGCCTCCAGGCCTTCGGCCACAATGCTTTCCGTCGGCGCCTGGGCGCCGCCGTCGACCAGCTCGATGACGTTCTCGGTGGCTTCGGCTTCGACCATCATGATCGCCACATCGGCATTTTCGGGGCTATCGCCCCGGTCACCGACGATCCTGCCGGCCACCACCATGTCGAACACGGCCCGCTGAAGCTGCTCGACCGTGGGGAAGGCAACCCAGGTGCCGTCGATCAGCGCCACCCGGGTACCCCCGATGGGCCCGGAGAACGGCAGGCCGCTCAGCTGGGTGGAGGCCGACGCGGCGTTGATCGCCAGCACATCGTAGAGATCGTTGGGATCCAGGCTCAGAATCGTCACCACGACCTGGATCTCGTTGCGCAGCCCGGCGACGAACGACGGGCGCAGCGGGCGATCGATGAGCCGGCAGGTCAGGACCGCATCGGTGGACGGGCGGCCCTCGCGACGGAAGAACGAACCGGGGATGCGGCCGGCGGCATACATCCGCTCCTCGACATCGACCGTCAGCGGGAAGAAGTCCAAATGCTCCTTGGGGCCCTTGCTGGCGGTGGTCGCCGACAACAACATGTTCTCGTCGTCCAGATAAGCGACCACCGCGCCGGCGGCCTGCATAGCCAGCCGGCCGGTCTCGAAACGGATGGTGCGGGTGCCGAAACTCCCGTTATCGATGATGGCGGTCGACTCGAACACGCCCTGTTCAATTTCAGCTACAGACATGACGTCCGTGCGGCCTCTCTCGTTTTCAGCCTTTTCGCGTCGTCACGTGCGACCGGGACAGGGGGTCCACAGGGTGACTCACCGGCCCCACGGGCCTGCGAGTCACCCCTGAGAGCTTCCCGACAAGCGAAGTCTGAATACGGCTACGGCCATCGATCGAAGCGGCCGACCTACCCCAGATCCGGGGAGCCCGGCAGCCACTACCGAAGACCGCCCGATGCAGACTGGGCTGCTCCCGTCGTGACACGCTGGAACGGCTCGCGCGGATCTGCGCGACCGCACCGTTTGCCCAGGCCGTACCGGCCCAGAACGCCCCCACTCTACACGGGCGAACTCACCCCGCTGTCAGGGCTCGAGACTTGCCGGACCGGGCTGCGATCAGCGACGCAGACCCAGCCGCTCGACGAGGGAGCGGTACCGCTCCACATCGATCTGGGACACGTACTTGAGCAGCCTGCGCCGCCGCCCGACCAGCAGCAACAGCCCTCGCCGCGAGTGGTGGTCGTGCTTGTGCACCTTCAGGTGCTCGGTCAGGTCGGAAATCCGCCTGGTCAGCAGGGCAACCTGCGCCTCTGGGGACCCGGTGTCGGTGTCGTGCAGGCCGTAAGTGCTCAGGATTTCTTTTTTCTGCTCGGCAGTAAGCGCCACGAAACTGTCTCCATCAATTGGTCCGCGATTATGCAATTCAGGCGCGGCCACCGCGAACCGCAGCACGCGCCGATGTCGTCGGAGCAGTTTAGCAGCGGCTCAGCTGCCGGGCACAAACGGCGGCGTTGCGGCGGCGTCTCAACCCGCAGCCAGCACGACACGCGCCCGCTCGATGTCGTTGCCCATCGCGTCGATGAGATCTTGCACCGAGCCGAACTTGCGCTGCCCGCGGATATGCGCGACGAAGTCCAACGCCACATACTGTCCGTACAGGTCAGCGTCGGCGTCCAGGACGAACGCCTCGACGGTGCGGGTCCGTCCGGAGAAGGTCGGATTGGTGCCGACGGACACTGCGGCCTGGTAGCGCTCGCCCGGAACAACGGTGCCGGTCACCGGTCCCTGCCCAAGCACGGTGAACCAGGCGGCATACACGCCGTCGGCCGGGATGGCCGAATACATCGGCGGCGCCACGTTGGCCGTGGGAAAGCCCAACTCGGCGCCCCGGCCGTGACCGCGCACCACCACACCCTCGACGCGGTGCGGGCGGCCCAGCGCTTCCATGGCCGCCACCACGTCCCCGGCGTCCACGCAGGACCGGATGTAGGTCGAGGAAAACGTCACTGTCTCGTTGCTGTGCTGCTCGGACAACATTGACATCGACTCGACCGCGAAGCCGAATCGCTCGCCGGCACGTCGCAGGGTGTCGACATTGCCGGTCGCCTTCTTGCCGAACGTGAAGTTCTCACCCACCACCACCTCGACCACGTGCAGGTTTTCCACCAGCAGCTCGTGGATGTAGCGGTCCGGCGTGAGTTTCATGAAATCACTGGTGAACGGCATCACCAGGAAGACGTCGACGCCCATTTCTTCGGCGAGCTCGGCGCGCCGCGCCAACGTCGTCAGCTGCGCCGGGTGACTGCCGGGATAGACCACTTCCATGGGATGCGGATCGAAAGTCATCAGCACGGTCGGCACATTGCGGGCTCGCCCGGCTTTCACCGCATGCGCGATGATTTCGGCGTGCCCGCGATGCACACCATCGAACACCCCGATGGTGAGCACGCATCTACCCCAGTCCGTGGGAATGTCGTCCTGGCCGCGCCACCGCTGCACGACCGCAAGCCTACGGCGCGCAGGTGGTCCATGGCTTGCCAGATCGGCCGTTCCATCCAGGCCCGCGCCCAGTGCGCCGAAACCGCGCCCCAGATCGCTGGTGGCCCACCTGGTAGCCCTCTCTGCAGACTCAACGGCAAGCGATCGTCGAGACGGGTAGAACGGCGCACGCGACATTAGCCGTGGATTGCCTAAACTTGCTCGTTGTGAGGGCTGACGAAGAGCGTGGCGGTCTCACCGCGGTCGGCCAGGACTATCTGAAGGCCATCTGGAACGCACAGGAGTGGTCCCCGAAAGACGCGCCGCAAAAGGTCAGCACCAAGATGCTGGCCGAGAAGATCGGGGTGTCGGCCAGCACGGCCTCGGAGTCGATCCGCAAACTCGCCGAGCAGGGCCTCGTCGACCACGAGAAGTATGGCGCGGTGTCCTTGACCGAGGCGGGGCGGCGAGCGGCGCTGGAGATGGTGCGCCGGCATCGGCTGTTGGAGACCTTCCTGGTCAATGAGCTCGGCTACGCCTGGGACGAGGTGCACGACGAGGCCGAGGTACTCGAACACGCGGTGTCGGACCGGCTGGTGGCCCGCATCGACGCCAAGCTTGGGTTCCCGCAGCGCGACCCGCATGGCGATCCGATCCCCGCGTCGGATGGGCAAGTGCCTACCCCACCGGCCCGCCAGCTGTGGGCATGCGACGACGGAGACACCGGCACGGTGGCCCGTATCTCCGATGCCGACCCGGAGATGCTGCGCTATTTCGCTGATGTCGGGATCAATCTCGACTCCCGGCTGCGGGTGCTGACCCGTCGCGAATTCGCCGGAATGATCTCGGTGGCGATCGAATCCGCCGACGGGGGGATTACCGTCGATCTGGGCAGCCCGGCCGCCCGCGCGATCTGGGTGGTGGGCTAGCTGCCCGATCGCAAGCGTGGCGAAGCCGAGCGCTCTATCGCTCGGCGCGCTGGTAGGCGGTGACGACGGCGGCGCCGCCCAGCCCGATGTTGTGTTGCAGTGCGGCGGTGACGTTGTCGACCTGACGCTTGTCGGCGGACCCCCGCAGTTGCCAGGTCAGCTCGGCGCACTGCGCCAGCCCGGTCGCACCCAGCGGGTGGCCCTTGGAGATCAGTCCACCGGACGGGTTGACCACCCAGCGTCCGCCGTAGGTGGTGTCTCCGTTGTCGATCAGCTTCGGCGCCTCGCCGGGACCGCACAGGCCCAGGGCCTCGTAGAGCAGCAGTTCGTTGGCCGAGAAGCAGTCGTGCAGTTCGATCACCTGGAAGTCCTCGGGACCCAGCCCCGACTGATCGTAGACCCGTTGCGCGGCTTGCACGTTCATGTCATAGCCGATGAGATTTTTCGCGCTGCCGTCGAAGGTGGAGGTGAAATCGGTGGTCATGGCCTGACCGACGATCTCCACCGCTCGGCCGGCCAGCCCGTGGCTGTCGACGAAGCCCTCGGAGGCCAGGATCGCCGCGCCCGATCCGTCCGACGTGGGCGAGCACTGCAGCTTGGTCAGCGGGTCGGAGATCATCCGCGACGCCAGGATGTCCTCGAGCGTGTAGGACTCCTGGAATTGCGCGAACGGGTTGTTGACGGAGTGCCTGTGGTTCTTGTGGCCGATCTTGGCGAAATGCTCCGCGGTGGTGCCGTATTGCTTCATGTGCTCGCGCCCGGCGGCGCCGAACATCCACGGTGCGACGGGCATCGCGAACTCGTCGATCTCGGCCATGGCCGTGACGTGGTTGCCCATCGGCGATTCGCGGTCGGCGGCGCCACCGCTCAGCGAGCCGGGCTGCATCTTTTCGAAGCCCAGCGCGATGGCGCAGTCGGCGATTCCGCCGCGGATGGCCTGTGCCGCCAAGAACAGCGCCGTCGAGCCGGTTGAGCAGTTGTTGTTGACGTTGACGATCGGAATCCCGGTCATGCCCAGCTCGTAGAGCGCCCGCTGCCCCGAGGTCGAATCGCCGGCGACATAACCGACGTAACCCTGTTCCACCTCGCGGTAGTCGACCCCCGCGTCGGCCAGTGCGTTGGTGCCCGACTCCCGCGCCATGTCCGGATAGTCCCAGCCCTCGCGGCGGCCCGGCTTTTCGAATTTGGTCATGCCGACGCCGACGACGTAGACCTTGTTGGAGCCATTGCTGGACATGAGCGCCCCTTTCAGACCGCCCCAGCCTATTCCTGCAGCGTCGCGGGGCGGATCACCACCACCGATTTGGTTCGCGAGCCCTCGTCGCGCAACAGCGTGATCACCCGGCCTTCGCGGTCGCAGGCGGCATAGACGCCGTCGATACCAGCCGGCGGCAGGGCCCGGCCGTTGCTGGTTGCTTCGGCCTCCTCGGCGGTCAGGTCGCGGCGCGGAAACATCAGCAGGCACGCCTCGTCCAGTGTCCACGTGAGCCGGGGCCGCTCCGCCAGGTCCTCGAGAGAACGGGCCTGATCCTGCGCGAAGCGGCCGACGCGGGTGCGCCGCAACGACGTCAGATGGCCGCCAACTCCGAGCGCCGCGCCGAGATCCCGGGCCAGCGCCCGGATGTAGGTTCCCGACGAGCAGTCGACCTCGACGTCGACGTCGACGAGGCCATCATGGGATCGAACGTCACGCACCACGAACCGGTCGATGCGCACCGGCCGGGCCGCCAGCTCGACGGCGCGTCCCTCGCGGGCCAGCCGATACGCACGCTGCCCGCCCACCTTGATGGCACTGACCGCTGACGGCACCTGTTCGATGTCACCGCGCAACCCGGTTACCGCAGCCGAAATCGCCTCAGGTGTCAGGTGCTCGGCCGAGATGCTTTGTAGCAGTTCGCCTTCGGCGTCCTCGGTGGATGTGGTCTGGCCCAGGCGGATGGTGGCGACATACGACTTCGGGGCCCCCGTCACCAGGCCGAGGATCTTGGTGGCGCGATCGACACCGACAACCAGCACGCCCGTGGCCATCGGGTCCAGCGTCCCCGCATGCCCCACCCGGCGGGTGGAAAAGATACGACGACAGCGCGCCACGACGTCGTGGCTGGTCATTCCGGCCGGCTTGTCGATGACCACGATCCCGGGCCCGAGGCGGCCTGCGCTCATAGCAGGATGGCGGTCAGCACCAGTCCGCGGTCGACCGACCAGCGACCCCGCAGCGCCGTGAGCGGCGGACCCGACAGCGCGGCACCGTCGATCAGGATCTTGGACACGAACGCACCGGCCGCTCCCGAGCCGGACGGATCGACGTCGAACACGATATGGGCATCCTCGAAACCCAACCAGCGCTTTGTCAGCGGAAACCAGGCCTTGTACGTTGCTTCCTTGGCGCAGAACAGGATTCGGTCCCAATGCAGGCCCCCGGGCAACGTGGCGATCTCGTGGCGTTCCTCTTCGAGCGCAATCGCGTCCAGCACGCCGTCGGGCAACACGTCGTGCGGTTCGGCATCGATGCCCACCGAGCGCACCGCGCCGGCGCGCCCCACCACCGCGCCGCGGTAGCCCGTGCAATGCGTGAGGCTGCCCACCACGCCCTCGGGCCAGAGCGGTTCCCCCTTCTCGCCCTTGAGGATCGCCACCGGAGGCACCCCCAGCTGACCCAAAGCGATCCGGGCGCAGTGACGGACGGTGACGAACTCGTTGCGCCGCTTGGCGACGGACTTGGCGATCAACGGCTGCTCTTCGGCCAACGGGGCGAGGTCGGGCGGGTCGGAATACACCTCCGAGTAGGCCAGATCATCGGGTGCCACCCCGGGCAGCACGGTAGAGACCAGCATGTGCCCCGTCATCGTGATTGCCGCTGCCGCAACCGCTCCCGGAACTGTTCCGCCTGTTTCCGCATTTCGGGGGTGATCACGAAGTGACCGCCGAACTCGTTGAGATAGCCCGGCGCGTACTGAGGATCCGGCAATACCTGACGCAGCCAGGTGTACGGCTTACGGCGACGCCACTCCCGCGGGTAACCCACCGACACCTCCTCGAAGCGCACTCCGTCATACCAGGTGGTTCGGGGAATGTGCAGATGACCGTAGACCGAACAGACGGCGTTGTAGCGGGTGTGCCAGTCCGCGGTCTTGGTGGTTCCGCACCACAGCGAGAACTCCGGGTAGAACAACGCCTCACACGGATCGCGGACCAGCGGGAAATGGTTCACCAGCACGGTCGGGGTCATCCAGTCGAGCTGTTCGAGCCGGGCGCGGGTGCTCGCGAGCCGCTCGCGACACCAAGCCTCCCGGGTGGGATGCGGCTCCGGCGAGAGCAAAAACTCGTCGGTGGCCACCACGTTGCACTCCCGCGCGATGGTCAGTCCCTCGGCTTTGCTCGTCGCTCCCTCGGGCAAGAACGAGTAGTCGTAGAGCAGAAACATCGGCACGATCGTGGCCGGGCCCCCGCGTTCGGTCCACACCGGGAAGGGATGCTCAGGGGTGACGACGCCCATCTCGTCGCACATGTTGACCAGGTATTCGTAGCGCGCCCTGCCGAAGATCTGCATCGGGTCCCGGGTGGTGGTCCACAGCTCGTGATTGCCGGGCACCCAGATCACCTTGGCGAACCGCCGCCGCAGCAGGTCAAGCGCCCACCGGATCTCGTCGGTGCGTTCGGCGACATCGCCGGCGACGATCAACCAATCCTCCGGCGACGACGGGTGCAGCGATTCCGTGATCGGCTTGTTTCCGAGGTGACCGGTGTGGATGTCGGAAACCGCCCACAGCGTCGGTTCCCTCCCGTTCGTCGATTCCTGCCCCGATTTCTGCCAAGCCACGATTAACCAGCCTAACGACCCCGACCGCGCAAGGCCGTTTCACACCCTCGGTGCGGCCGAGCGCTGGACGACCGGTGGGCCGGCACAAGTGCAGGTTTCTCTGTGCCGGCCCGCCCACGACTTGTACACTCCCGAGCAAAAGACCGCCGAGGCGTCAGGGGGTGTCGTGTTCGCCAATGTGCGTCTGATGGGGGCGTTTGGTGCGCTGCTCACCGCGGTCATAGGGGGCGCGGTGGGCGCGCAGAGCGCACCGCCGGGGGCAACCGGCCCCGGGGCCGTCCAGCTGCGGTCGACCGCCGCGCCGATGGAGACCACGATGAAGAGCCCGATCGTGGCGACCACCGACCCGCGCCCGTTCGACGCATGCGAGGACATCCCGTTCGATGTCATACAACGGCTCGGGTTGGCGTTCACACCCCCCGAACACGAGGACGGCCTGCGCTGCCATTTCGACGCCGGTAACTACCAGCTGGCCGTCGAGCCCATAATCTGGCGCACCTACGCCCAGTCGCTGCCCCCGGACGCCGTCGAGACGACGATCCAGGGCCACCGCGCCGCGCAATACTGGGTCCTCAAGCCGACGTATCACAACAGCTACTGGTTCTACTCCTGCATGATCGCCTTCAAGACCAGCTACGGGGTGCTCCAGCAGGCGCTTTACTACTCGACGATCTACTCCGACCCCAACGTCGACTGCATGTCGACCAACCTGCAGCGCGCCAACGACCTCTTGCCGTACTACAAGTTCTAGGTCGCCGGCAGTGCAACCATGGCCACCCGGCCGGATCCTGACCGGGGGAAGATGAGTACGACCGCGGCCCGGCCCACGCAACGCACCATGCACACGCTGCGACACGTCGGCGGCAAAGCCCTTGGCCGGCTGTTGGATCTGCCGCCGACGACCACCGATTACACCGTGAATCCCGTCCGCGTTCCGATGCGCGACGGGGTCCAACTGGTGGCCGATCACTACGCACCGACTACCTCCTCCCCCGTCGGCACGTTGCTGGCCCGCGGACCCTACGGCCGCGGCTTTCCGTTCGCACTGATCGACGCCAGCCTGTATGCGGCCCGCGGTTACCACGTCGTACTGCAGAGCGTGCGCGGAACGTTCGGGTCGGGCGGCGCCTTCGAACCGATGGCCAACGAGGCCGCCGACGGCGCCGACACAGTCGCATGGCTGCGCGAGCAGCCGTGGTTCACCGGCCGGTTCGCCACCATCGGAGCGTCGTACCTGGGATTCGCTCAGTGGGCACTGTTGCAGGACCCGCCGCCGGAACTGGCCGCCGCGGTAATCACCGCGGGCCCACACGATTTCAGTGCCTCATCGTGGGGTACCGGTGCCTTCACCGTGAACGACTTCCTCGGGTGGAGCGATCTCGTTGCCCACCAAGAAGACCCGGTGCGCGTCCGGATCGCGCTGCGTCACCTGGGGGCGCACCGCGAGGTGGAACGGGCAGCAGGTGGCGCGCCGCTGGGCGCGGCCGCCCGCGCGCTGCTCGGCCCGGGCGCACCGTGGTTCGAATCGTGGGTCGAACACTCCGACCCGCAGGACCCGTTCTGGGATTCGTTGCGCTGCAACGCTGCACTGGACCGGGCACAGGTGCCCGTGCTGCTGCTGGGTGGCTGGCAGGACGTCTTCGTGCGGCAGACGCTGCAGCAATACCAGAAGCTGCGCAGCCGCGGCGTCGACGTCGCGCTCACAGTGGGTCCCTGGACGCACACACAGCTGCTCACCGCAGGCCTGGCCACCTGTACCCGGGAATCGCTGGACTGGCTGGACACCCACCTGGGGGGCGCGTCCGCGCTGCGGCGGCCCAGCAGGGTACGCGTCTATGTCACCGGCCAAGGCTGGCGCAACGTGACCGACTGGCCACCCGCCACCGCCGAACACTCGCTCTACCTACGGCCCGGCGGGCACCTGGGCGAGACGGAGCCCACCGACCTGGCGGGACTGGCACCGGCAACTTTTCGCTACGATCCCGCCGATCCGACACCCACCATCGGCGGCCCGCTGCTGTCCTCGAGGGGCGGTTATCGCGACGACAGCCGGCTGGCATTGCGCGATGATGTGCTCGCCTTCACCAGCCTGACCCTCACCCACGATCTGTGCGTCTACGGGAGCCCGGTCGTCGAGCTCACGCACAGCTCGGACAATCCCCATGTCGACCTGTTCGTCCGGGTGAGCCAGGTCGACGCCAAAGGCCGGTCCCGAAATGTCAGCGACGGCTACCGACGGTTGGGCACCGTCCGGAAGTCGGGGAAAACCGTTCGCATCGAACTCGACGGCATCGCCCATCGCTTCCGCGCCGGCTCCCGCATCCGGGTCCTGATCACGGGCAGCTGGTCCCCCCGATACGCGCGCAACCTCGGCACCGGGGAACCCGAGCTGACGGGCCAGGGATCGAAGCCGGCCACCCACACCGTTCAGTACGGACGCTCCCGGCTGCTGCTTCCGGTCGGCTCGATCGATCTGTCAGCTGACGGCGTCGCGGACCCGGACGGCGACCTCGTCTAACGCCGCGTCCTCGTACACCGCCGACGCCAATGGCGTCCGCACCGCGAGATCCACCCAACTTTTGCAGCCTCCGTACTCGGGGACGCGGGCGATTCGCACCGGCTCAACCAGCGGAATCACCGACACCACCAGCACGGCCAGTTTGTGCTTGGGACGGAAGTCGAGCCGGTCGGCGCGCACCGATTCGGCGGTCCAGATATGCAGATCCTCGATCGCTGGAAGACCGTCCGGCCGGTTGACCGGCAGGGCGGCCACAACTTTCGCGGCGGCCCGTACCACCAGTTGGTCGTCGGTGCTGTCGGCGGCCGCGGCTTCCAGCAGATCCCGATGCTCGGGTCGGACGCGCTCCGCATGGCTGTGCGCGACCGTCGGGAACAGCAGGAACTCTCGGGCCGCCAGTTCGAATCGCTTTTCGCCGATGCCGCCCTTGCGGAGCAGCACCCGCTGGCGGCCGTCCAGCAGCGCGTGCACCACGGCGCTCCACTCCTTCAGCGCCGGCATCGTTGCGGTCTGTGTCATTTCACACCGCCCGGGCGGGCCGCCGCGGGGATCTCCCCGGGGGCGGCCGCCGGCCGCAGACCGCGCAGTTCGGTGATGTTCCGGCACATGCATCCAACGATAGGCACACGATCGGTGCAGTTTCTCGTCGCATCAGCCACCCGAGTCCCACCCGACTCCTTCAACCCGCCGGCCAACGACCCTCTACGGTGAGGTGATGACCGACGACATCCTGCTGATCGACACCGACGAGCGGGTGTGCATCCTGACCCTGAACCGGCCCCGGTCGCGAAACGCGCTGTCCTCGGCGCTGCGGGATCGGTTTTTCGGCGCGCTGACCGACGCTGAGGCCGATGACGACATCGATGTCGTCATCGTCACCGGCACCGATCCGGTCTTCTGCGCGGGACTGGATCTCAAAGAGCTGGGTGGGCAGTCGGCACTTCCGGACATTTCGCCGCGGTGGCCACGGATGACCACACCGGTGATCGGCGCGATCAACGGCGCCGCCGTTACCGGCGGGCTGGAGCTGGCGTTGTACTGCGACATCCTGATCGCGTCGGAGCAAGCCCGCTTCGCCGACACGCACGCCCGGGTGGGGCTGCTGCCGACCTGGGGCCTGAGCGTGCGGTTACCGCAAAAGGTGGGTATCGGCCTGGCCCGGCGCATGAGCCTCACCGGGGACTACCTGTCGGCCGCGGACGCATTGCGCGCCGGGCTGGTGACCGAGGTGGTGCCGCACGATCAGCTGTTGGCCACCGCTCGCCAGGTGGCGACATCGATCGTCGGCAACAACCAGAGCGCGGTACGCGCATTGCTCGCGTCCTACCACCGCATCGACGAGTCGCAGACCAGTGCGGGGCTATGGCTGGAAGCGATGGCGGCCAGAGAATTCCGGACCAGCGGCGACGACATCGCCGCCAACCGGGAGGCGGTGCTGCAACGCGGCCGGGCGCAGGTGCGTTAGCTTACAAAGAATTTTCAATAGCGCAGGAGGAGTGCATGCGCGCAGTCGTCACTCTCACCACGCGGGCTCTCGCCGGCCCGGCTTTGGCAGCGGCTGCGATCGCGTGGCCCGCACCGCAGGCGGCCGCGCAGCCGCCACCCGGTTTCCCGAATCTCAACAGCTTCACTTCTGTTTCCGCGGATGGGTACGTCACAACTTCCGGTCCGGGCACCTCCGCCCGAATCAGTTTCTCCGCACCCTACAACCTGGTGTGTGATTTCTATGGCGGCCCAGCGCCTGCGCCGGGACCGTCACAGGATGTCAAGTGCACCGGAGACATGCCCGGAATGGATGATGTCCCGTTTCGGGGCGGTGGCCACCCGCGGCCGGGCGATTGCGTACAGGGTTCGGTGAACTTCAAGGGGCCCGGCTACGAATTGAGCCGGATGTCCTATAGCGGATGCGACGGTCAACCCGCCGCACTGCCATCAAGCGGCAAATTGTTGGGCGTGGGCCAGAAATTGTCCTACCTCAACGTGACATGCGCCGTGGGGGCTGACGAACTCGTCGCATGCCTGGATACCACCAGCGGAGACCATGGATTCGTCCTACAACGCTCGGGAAGCCGGGCTTTCTGAGGAAGCCCGAAAAAAGAGCGATCAGCCAAGGGCCGCACACAGCGACGCCACCACATCGTGAATCGAGCCGGACGCCGAGTAGCCGGCGGCCAGCCGGTGACCACCACCGCCGAACGCGGCAGCGACCGCCGCCAAATCCACGTCGGCCTTGGCCCGCATGGACACCGACCACTGCTGCGGGTCAACCTCCTTGAAGACCGCCGCCACCTCGGCCTGCTGCGTGGTGCGCACAATGTCGACGATGCTTTCGACTTCCTCTGGACGTGAACTGATCCAGTCCTGGTTGTCGACGACCGCGTAGACCAAGCCGCGACCGCCCGCGGCGTCGGGCAGCAGTTGCGCCGAACCCAGCACGCGCGACAGCAGCGGCAGCCAGCCAAATGGGTGGGTGTCCATCAGCGTTCGGCTGATCGCGGCGTTGTCCACGCCGACGTCGACCAGCCGGGCTGCAAGCCGAAGGGCACGGGCACTGGCCCAGCGGAAGGATCCGGTGTCGGTCGTCAGGCCCGCATAGATACAGTCCGCGACCTCCCGCTCGATTGGCTTGCCCCAGGTGTCGAGCAGTTCGGCGATCATCATCGTGGTGGAATCCGCCGACAGGTCGACGAAGTTGGCCGTGCCGAACAGGTGATTGGATGCGTGGTGGTCGATGACCAGCAGCTGCCGCCCCGGAGCGGCCAAATCGCTCAAGCCGCCGAGCCGCTTGACACTCGGAACGTCAACGGTCACAACCAAATCGACATCGCGCCGCACCGCCTCGGGGCTCACCAGCAGGTGGCAGCCCGGCAACGACGCCAGCGACTCCGGGAGCGTCGCGGGAGCGGCGAAACTGACCTCGACCTGCTTGCCGCATTTGTCCAGCACCAAAGCCAGTGCCAGCCCCGCTCCTATGGTGTCGGCATCGGGATGCACATGAGCGAGCACCGCGATCGTCGCAGCACCCGACAACAGTTCGACCGCACCAACGGCGTCGATGCGTGCCCCGGTGCCTGGAGCACCGGCCAGCTCAGTCTGCGCGTCGATCGTCGTCACCGGTTTCTCCCCCGTCAGTGGACGGTTCCGCGGCCGGCCCGCCGGCACGGTATGGATCGGCTTCCCCGGCCGGCTTGGCGCCGGAGCGTACCCGTGCCAGGTCGGCGTCGGCGGCCCGGGCACGGGCCAGCAACTCCTCCATTCGCTGCACGTTTTCGGACGTGGTATCGCGGGTGAACGTCAGGGTGGGGGTGAAGCGCACCCCGGTGCCCGCGCCGACCATGGTGCGCAGCGCACCTTTGGCCCTTTCCAGCGCCGACGCGGCGGCGGCGTAATCCGGCTCCTCCTCCAGGGTGCGCCCCATCACCGTGTAGAACACCGTCGCATCGTGCAGGTCGGCGGTCACCTTCGTGTCGACGATGGTCACCCCGTCCAGGCCCGGATCCTTGATCTCGAACTCGATCGCCGAGGCGACGATCGTATTGATCCGCTTGGCCAGCCGACGTGCCCGGGCCGGGTCGGCCATCAGGTGCGCTCCTTTTGGACCAGCTCGTAGGACTCGATGATGTCGCCCTCTTTGATGTCCGAGTAGCCCAGCGTCATACCGCACTCGAAGCCCTCGCGGACCTCGGTCACGTCGTCCTTCTCCCGACGCAGCGAACTCACCGTCAGGTTGTCGGTCACCACGATGTTGTCTCGCAGCAGCCGCGCCTTCGCGTTGCGGCGCACCACACCGGAGGTGATCATGCAACCGGCGATGATGCCGACTTTCGAGGACCGGAAGATCGCCCGGATCTCGGCGCGACCAAGCTGGTTCTCCTCATAGATCGGCTTGAGCATGCCGCGGAGAGCCTTCTCGATTTCGTCGATGGCCTGGTAGATCACCGAGTAGTAGCGGATCTCCACGCCCTCGCGGTTGGCCAGCTCCGTCGCCTTGCCTTCGGCGCGCACGTTGAAGCCGATGATCACCGCATCCGATGCCGACGCCAGATTGACGTTGGTTTCGGTGACGCCACCGACGCCACGGTCGATAACGCGCAGCGCCACCTCGTCATCGACCTGAATGCCCATCAAAGCTTCCTCCAGCGCCTCGACGGTACCGGCGTTGTCGCCCTTGATGATCAGGTTCAGCTGGCTGGTTTCCTTCAGCGCCGAGTCCAGATCCTCCAGGCTGATGCGCTTGCGGGAACGGGCCGCCAGCGCGTTTCGCTTGCGGGCGCTGCGCCGGTCCGCGATTTGGCGGGCGATGCGGTCCTCGTCGACGACCAGGAAGTTGTCTCCGGCGCCGGGCACCGACGTGAAGCCGATGACCTGCACCGGCCGCGAAGGCAACGCCTCATCGACGTCGTCGCCATGCTCATCGACCATGCGGCGGACGCGACCATAGGCATCGCCGGCCACCACCGAGTCGCCGACGTGCAGGGTGCCGCGTTGCACCAGCACGGTGGCCACCGGTCCGCGACCGCGGTCCAGGTGCGCCTCGATCGCCACACCCTGGGCCTCCATGCCGGGGTTGGCACGCAGGTCGAGGGCGGCGTCAGCGGTCAGCAGCACCGCCTCGAGCAACTGCTCGATGTTGGTGCCCTGCTTGGCCGAGATGTCGACGAACATCGTCTCCCCACCGAATTCCTCTGGAATCAAACCGTATTCGGTGAGCTGCCCGCGAATCTTGGCCGGGTCGGCGCCCTCCACGTCGATCTTGTTGACTGCCACCACGATCGGCACGTCGGCCGCCTGCGAGTGGTTGATCGCCTCCACCGTCTGCGGCATGACACCATCGTCGGCGGCCACGACCAGGATCGCGATGTCAGTGGCCTTCGCGCCGCGGGCACGCATGGCGGTGAACGCCTCGTGGCCCGGGGTGTCGATGAAGGTGATCGGCCGGTCGACGCCGTCGTGCTCCACGGTCACCTGGTAGGCGCCGATGTGCTGGGTGATGCCACCGGCCTCGGCCTCGCGGACGTTGGCCTTCCGGATGGTGTCCAGCAGTCGGGTCTTACCGTGGTCAACGTGACCCATCACGGTCACTACCGGTGGACGGGTCTGCAGGTCTTCCTCGGTACCTTCATTTTCCCCATAGGTCAGGTCGAAGGATTCCAGCAACTCGCGGTCTTCGTCCTCCGGGCTGACGACCTGGACGTTGTAGTTCATCTCGCTGCCGAGCAGCTCGAGGGTCTCGTCGCCGACCGATTGCGTGGCCGTGACCATCTCGCCGAGGTTGAACAATGCCTGCACGAGCGCAGCCGGGTTGGCATCGATCTTTTCGGCGAAGTCCGACAAGGATGCGCCGCGCGCCAACCGGATCGTCTCGCCGTTGCCGTGCGGCAACCGTACGCCGCCGACGACGGGAGCCTGCATCGAGTCGTATTCCTGACGCTTCTGCCGCTTGGACTTGCGGCCGCGCCGGGGCGCGCCGCCGGGACGACCGAACGCGCCGGCGGCACCGCCCCGCTGTCCGGGGCGGCCACCGCCGCCGGGACGGCCTCTGAAACCACCGCCGCCGGGTGCGGCACCGACTCCACCGCCGCGATAGTTACCGCCACCGCCGTCGGAGCGCCCCCCACCGGGGCCACCTGCACGACCACCGCCGGGTCGCGGTCCGCCCGGGCGTCCTGGGCGGGGCGGTCCACCAACGCCACCGGGACGCGCCGGCATGTTGTTGGGCGAAGCGCCCGGCCGCGGCGCACCGGGCCTGGGCCCACCGGGGCGGGCCGCCGGGGGACGCGGGATGGGCCGGTCGACGGGTTGCGCCGACGAGAACGGGTTGTTCCCGACGCGCGGGGTACGGACGCCGGGCTTCGGCGCCGGACCGGGACGCGGGCCCGGCGTCATACCGGGGCGGGTTGGCGGCGGCTGTCCGGGCGTGGGCGCTTTGGGCTGCCCGGGAGGCGGCGCCGATGGCGGTCCGGGTGCCGGCCCCGGCCGCGCGGGCGATTCTGCGGGCGCAGCACCGGAAGCCTGAGCACCGGTTGTCTTGCCCGGCTTGGCGGGGGTGCCGGTCGCCTGGCCGTTTCCGTCGGCCTTACTGATCGCCTGGTCCAGCGCCTGGTCCAGTGATTTGTCGGGGCCCTTGGCAGAGCCCTTCGCGGGTGCCTTCCCGGTGGCCTTTTCAGCGGCCGGCTTGCCGCCTCCGAAGGACTCGCGCAACCGGCGAGCGACCGGCGCCTCTACCGTCGACGATGCTGATTTGACGAATTCGCCCTGTTCATTCAGCCGGGCGAGAACTTCCTTGCTGGTGACACCGAGTTCCTTTGCCAACTCGTGTACGCGGGCCTTACCTGCCACTACATCTCCTGTCTATGAGGCGACAGTCGTGGGGCCGCGCCTCGGGTTTAGCTATGACGCATTGTCATCGGGACTTCACGGTGTGCTCATGTTCTTTGCTGCCTATCCTGTTGCCGCGACGATCGGGCGCACCTAGCGACTCTACGTGCTCGACCACCGCCGATGTGTCCGGTAAACCGGTGATGCGCAGCGCTCGTGTGAAAGCACGCCGCCGAATCGCCTGTTGTGCACACTGCGGTACGGGATGCAGCCACGCACCCCGCCCCGGCAGGCTACTGCCTGTGTCAACGATCACGACATATTCGCCGTTCCCGGTCGACACAGCCACCACTCGAAGCAGTTCGACTGCCAACTCTCGCTTTCGGCACCCGACGCACGTCCGCACTGGTCCACCCACGCGCTTGTGCGCCAAGGCCGAAAGCTCACGCTGGATCACGGCTCAGTCTAGCGTCACCTGATCGATGGTCAGCACCGCCCGACCGTGCGCCGCGTTGTCCCGCGACGGCCCACCCCAGACGTCCACCCCAGACGTCCACCTCAGACGGTCCCCCGCAAGCGGTTGGTACCCCCAACGCCGTGCGGGCTAATGATCGTGCGCCATCCCGTGGGTCGCACCGTGTCCGGACTGGCTCTCGGAGTGCGCCTCGGAACTAGCCGCAGTATCCCCGCGGATGTCGATACGCCACCCGGTCAGCCGGGCGGCCAGCCGTGCGTTCTGACCCTCCTTGCCGATGGCAAGCGACAGCTGGAAGTCGGGCACCACCACGCGGGCGGCCCGGGCGGCCTGGTCGATGATCGACACCGAGACCACCTTCGCCGGCGACAATGCGTTCGCGACGAAGCGCGACGGGTCCTCGTCGAAGTCGATGATGTCGATTTTCTCCCCGGAAAGTTCGCTCATCACATTGCGGACCCGCTGCCCCATGGGGCCGATACAGGCACCCTTTGCATTCAGGCCGGGAATGTTCGACCGCACCGCAATCTTGGAGCGGTGGCCGGCCTCCCGGGCCACCGCCACGATCTCGACCGACCCGTCGGCGATCTCGGGGACTTCCAGGGAGAACAGCTTGCGCACCAGGTTGGGGTGGGTCCGGGACAAGGTGATCAGCGGCTCGCGGGACCCACGGGTCACGCCGACCACATAGCAGCGAATCCTGTTGCCGTGCTCGTAGCTTTCGCCGGGAACCTGTTCGGCCGCCGGGATCACACCCTCCGATGCCTTGGTCTCGGTGCCCATCCGGACGACGACCAAACCGCGCGCGTTGGCCCGGCTGTCACGCTGAATCACGCCCGCGACGATCTCGCCCTCGCGGGTGGAGAACTCGCCGAAGGTGCGCTCATTCTCGGCGTCCCGAAATCGCTGCAGCATGACCTGGCGTGCGGTGGTGGCGGCGATCCGTCCAAAACCCTCGGGAGTGTCATCCCATTCGCTGATGACGTTGTCGTCCTCATCGGTCTCACGGGCAATCACCCGAACGACACCGGTCTTGCGGTCGATCTCGATACGCGCGTCGTTCTGGTGGCCTTCAGTGTGCCGGTAGGCGGTAAGCAGCGCGGACTTGATCGTCTCCAGCAACTCACTGACCGAGATGCCCCGATCCACTTCGATCGCATGCAGCGCGGCCATATCGATGTTCATGCTCCGGCCTCCGCCCTATCGGACCGACCCCCGGACGCCCCAGTCGCCAGTTCCAGCTCGGCTTGGGACGGCGGCGAAAACTCCACCTGGACAACAGCTTTGGCGATCTCGGTGAGCGGAATCGCGCGCAACGTCCAGCCACGGCCGTCGCGAACTACCAGCGCGACCGACTGCTCGCGCGTCTCGCCGACACGGCCGGTCAGCTGCGATCCGTCCGACAGCACAATTTCGACTTTGCGTCCACGGGCGCGGCGGAAGTGTTTCTCGCTGGCAAGCGGGCGGTCTACGCCCGGTGAGCTGACCTCGAGCAGGTAACGGCCCGCTATGCCGTCCAGGCCATCCAGCAAAGCCGATGCCGAACGCGACAAGGCGGCTATCGTGTCGAGGTCGAGGGCGTTGTCACCGTCGGCGATCACCGTAATCCGCGGCGGGTGCGTCCGCGTGTCTATGACCACGTCTTCGATCTCATAACCCGCGCGCGCGAACTCACCACTGAGTAGCTCGATTACCTGCGTCTGCGAAGGTAGCCCGGTGGCCACGGCGAGCTCCTCATCTTGAGTTGTCCGGTCATCTGGAGGATGTCGCCACCCGCTGAGCTTGCGGGCGGCTCCGGTGGCTCCACGAAATCCCGGCTGACCTTCCGCGAGAGCCAGCTACCAACGATACGCCAGGAATTGCGTCTGGCGGCGTGATCGGATCCTCGCATCGTGCCTGCGCTCGCGCCAATGGCAGGATGTGCTTGTGCCCAGCGCAGTACCCGTCACCACCCGGCGGGGTCTGCTTGCCGGCGGAGCGGCCCTCGCCGCGCTTGGGGCGGTGGTGTCCGCCTGTGACAAGTCCCCGCCCAAGCCCCCGCCCGTCGAACAACTGCTGGGACCGTTAGACCAGGCCAGACACGATAGCGCGCTCGCGGGTGCCGTCGCCGCCACCGTCGGCCTTGCGCCGCAGATCGCCGCCGCGCTGACGGTGGTCGCCAGCCAACGCGGCGCGCATGCCCGTGCCCTGTCCAGGGAGATCTCGCGGGCCGCCGGCAAGCTCACGTCATCGTCGAGCAAGACGACAAGCCCCAGCCCGGCTGCGTCGGCCGCGCCACCACCGCCTCCGCCACCGGTCTCCGCCGTCATGGACGCGCTGCGGGCCTCGGCCGAGAGCGCCAGTCGCCTGGTGCCCGACTCGTCGGGCTACCGTGCGGGGCTGCTCGCATCCATAGCCGCTTCCTGCACAGCGTCCTACACGGTGGCGCTGGTGCCCGGAGGCCCGTCCATATGACCTCCGGCAAGGACGCCGACAACGCGGCGCTATGTGAGGCAGTGTCCGTCGAGCACTCGACCATTTACGGCTACGGCATCGTGTCGGCGCTGTCACCCCCCAGCGTCAACGACTTGGTGGTGGAAGCCCTCACCCACCACCGCCAACGCCGCGACGACGTCATCGCGATGCTGGCCGCCCGCAAAGTCAGCGCGCCGGTTGCCGCGGCCGGCTATCAGCTGCCCATGCTGGTGGCCAGCGCGGCGGACGCTGCACGCCTCGCAGTGCGGATGGAGAACGACTGTGCGACGGCTTGGCGCGCCGTCATCGAGCACGCGGAGACTTCGGACGACCGGGCTTTCGGTTCGACGGCCCTGACGCAAAGCGCGGTCATGGCCGCCAGATGGACCCGAGTGCTGGGTGGCTGGCCCATTACGACGGCCTTCCCGGGCGGTGACGAATAGCCCGTGTCACCGGCGGCGTCGAGTGGTTCACGGCGCCGTGGGAGCGACGAGACCGGACTGGAAAAGCGCGGCATCGATGAAATCCTGGACCGGACGCGACCGGAAGAACCCGGTATGCGCTCCCGGGTACCAGACGATCGCGGGCCGGGCCCAGTGTTCCCACAGCCGCATCACCTGGTCACGCGGGTTCACCAGCCGGTCGGCCAGCCCGCCGTAGATGAAGCGACCGGCCATCG
>CAYNLB010000040.1:15656-34741 GCA_964397935.1 uncultured Mycobacterium sp. | reverse complement strand
GCGGTCTTCTTGGCCGCGCCTGCTACGACGCCACGCTTGACGGCGGGGCCTTCCGACGGGAGACGCTGCGCGCCAGACACAACCGCCTTGAATTGGGCGCCGGGACGGAACGCCGGGACGGACGTCGGCCTCACCTTCACGGTCTCACCGGTACGCGGGTTGCGGGCCACGCGCGCGGCGCGGCGTCGCTGCTCGAAAACACCGAACCCGGTAATGGTGACGCTGTCGCCCTTGTGTACCGCACGCACAATGGTGTCGACGACATTCTCGACGGCGTCGGTCGCCTGCCGGCGGTCGGTGTTCAATTTTTGTGTGAGCACATCAATGAGCTCTGCCTTGTTCATCTAACCCTCCGAAGCTAGTGGTCCTTGATTTGAACCGACTAGTGCACACGGTAAACCCTCACCCAGCAAATTTCCAAGAGCCACGCGCAATTTCAAGGCCCTAGAACCGGAATTTTCGCAATCCGGTTGCCGCCCTTGCCCGGTGGCGGGCTCGAAAATCGGCCCGGATTTACTTAGGTGACCGAGAAGAAATTCCGGCCGATCGGCCGTTCAGGAGGCCGGCAGAGTGCGGGGTTTCCAGGCCGGATACGCCGCCTCGAACGACTCGATTTTGTCTAGTTTCCGCAGCGTAAGGGCTATATCGTCGAGTCCTTCGAGTAGTCGCCAAGCGGTGTGGTCGTCAATCTTGAACGGCAGCACCGTCGTTCCTGCGGTGATATTTCGATCTTGAAGATTGGCAGTGATTTCCAGCCCAGGATTCTGCTCGATGAGCTTCCAAAGGAGTTCCACGCCGTCTTGAGAAACTTCGGCGGCCAACAGCCCGGCTTTGCCGGCGTTGCCCCGGAAAATGTCGCCGAATCGAGACGAGATGACCACCCGGAACCCGTAGTCCATGAGCGCCCACACCGCATGCTCCCGCGACGAGCCGGTGCCGAAATCTGGCCCCGCCACCAAGACTGAGCCCCGGTCGAACGGGCTGAGGTTCAGCACAAATGACGGATCCGAGCGCCAGCGGGCGAACAATCCGTCCTCAAAACCGGTTCGGGTGACGCGTTTCAAATACTCCGCCGGAATGATCTGATCGGTGTCGACGTTGGAGTGCCGCAGCGGGACACCGATGCCGGTGTGGGTGTGAAATGCTTCCATGCTCATCCCTTCGATCGAATGGGTCAGATCAAATCCGGCGGGGCCGACAGCGTGCCGCGAACTGCCGTGGCGGCGGCAACGGCCGGAGACACCAAATGCGTGCGGCCGCCTTTGCCCTGGCGCCCTTCGAAGTTGCGATTGGAAGTCGCCGCGCAGCGCTCCCCGGGCGCAAGCCGGTCAGGGTTCATCCCCAGGCACATCGAGCAGCCCGCCTGCCGCCATTCGGCGCCCGCGGAGGTGAAAATCTCGCCCAACCCTTCAGCTTCGGCCTGGGCGCGTACCCGCATGGAGCCAGGCACGATCAGCATCCGCACCCCCGGGGCAACCTTGCGACCACGCAGCACATCGGCGACCACCCGCAGGTCCTCGATACGGCCGTTGGTACAGGAGCCCACGAACACGGCATCGACCGCGATATCGCGCATCTGCGTGCCCGGTCGAAGCGCCATGTACGCCAACGCTTTGCCGGCGGCCTGCCGGTCGGCGTCGTTCGTCATCAGCTCGGGATCCGGCACGGCCGCCGACAACGGAACCCCCTGGCCGGGGTTTGTCCCCCACGTGACGAACGGGCTCAACGATGTCGCATCGAGGTAAACCTCGGTGTCGAAGACCGCTCCGTCATCGGTGCGCAGCTGCTGCCAGTACCGCATTGCCGCCTCCCATTGCGCCCCCTTCGGCGCATGCGGGCGGTCGCGCAGGAATTCGTACGTGGTGTCGTCCGGAGCCACCATGCCCGCTCGGGCACCTGCTTCGATGCTCATGTTGCAGACCGTCATGCGGCCTTCCATGGACAGCGATTCGACGGCGCTGCCGCGGTATTCGATGACATGGCCCTGCCCGCCGCCGGTACCGATCTTGGCGATCAACGCAAGGACGATGTCTTTGGCCGTCACACCGACGGGTAGCCGCCCTTCGACATTGACGGCCATCGTCTTGAATGGCCGCAGCGGCAGCGTCTGGGTGGCCAGCACATGTTCGACCTCCGAAGTGCCGATGCCCATGGCCAGAGCGCCGAATGCGCCGTGCGTCGATGTGTGACTATCGCCACAAACAATCGTCATTCCCGGTTGGGTGAGGCCCAATTGTGGCCCGACGACATGCACGATGCCCTGCTCGATATCGCCCATCGGATATAGCCGGACACCGAATTCGGCGCAGTTTCGGCGCAACGTGTCGACCTGTGTGCGTGACACCGGGTCGGCGATCGGCTTGTCGATGTCGATGGTGGGCACATTGTGATCCTCGGTGGCCAGCGTCAGATCGGGGCGCCGCACCGACCGGTTGGCCAGGCGCAGGCCGTCGAAAGCCTGCGGGCTGGTGACCTCGTGTACCAGGTGCAGGTCGATGTAGATCAGGTCTGGCGCCCCTCCCTGCTCCGAACCGCCCCCCGGCACCACAACATGGTCATCCCAAACTTTTTCGGCCAGCGTGCGCGGTCTGTCATCCCGGTCGGACTTGGTGTCGAATCCCATGTCGAACTCGCCTCGATTCGTTCATTTGCGGCTCGCCGATCAATTCGGCTGTCATTCCATAATGCGAGACGCTAATATCTCTTTGTGAGACAGCATAGCGGTATCGGAGTCCTGGACAAAGCCGTGGGACTGCTGCACACCATCGCGGAATCGCCATGTGGGCTGGCCGAACTGTGCGAGCGGACCGCGTTGCCCAGAGCCACGGCCTACCGGCTGGCGGCCGCACTGGAAGTACATCGACTGCTGGCGCGCGACGACGAAGGCCGTTGGCGCCTTGGCCCCGCGGTCACCGAACTCGCGGCCCATGTCAACGATCCACTGCTGACCGCCGGCGCGGCGGTGCTTCCGCTGTTGCGCGAGACGACCGGTGAAAGCGTGCAGCTGTACCGCCGAGAGGGCACCACCCGAGTCTGCGTGGCTGCCCTGGAACCCGCTGCGGGCCTTCGCGATACGGTTCCGGTCGGGGCGCACTTACCGATGACGGCGGGGTCGGGAGCCAAAGTGCTGCTGGCCCACAGCGACGCGGCCACCCAAAAGGCAGTGCTGCCCACGGCGAAGTTCACCGAGCGAGCACTGGCCGAAGTGCGGCGCCGCGGGTGGGCCCAAAGCGTGGCCGAGCGCGAGCCGGGGGTGGCGAGCGTGTCGGTGCCGGTGCGGGATGGCCGCGGTGGCGTCATCGCCGCCATATCGGTGTCCGGGCCCATCGACCGAATCGGCCGGCGCCCGGGGGCACGCTGGGCCGCCGATCTGCTGTCCGCGGCCGAAGCGCTCACCCGTCGGCTCTAGATTCGCGTCGAGTCTGCGTCTACCGTGCCGACGCTCGATCCCATGCGCCGAGCGCGGATTCGACGCCGTCAGTGCAGACTCGGGGCAAAGTCATCGCAGATGACCTGACAGACTGACGCAATGGGAACGAATCAGCGCGCGAGCATCGTCATGTCCGAGGGCGAGATCGCCGATTTTGTCGTCAAGAGCCGTACCGGCACGCTGGCCACCGTCGGCCCCGACGGCCAGCCCCACCTGACCGCAATGTGGTACGCCGTTGTCGGCGGCGAAATCTGGCTGGAGACCAAGGCCAAATCCCAGAAGGCGGTCAACCTCACCCGGGACCCCCGGGTCAGCTTTTTGATCGAGGCCGGCAATACCTACGACACACTGCGCGGGGTGTCCTTCGAAGGCGTCGCGGAGATCGTCGACGATCCCGAGGTCTCGCACCGGGTAGGCGTCAGCGTGTTCGAGCGCTACACCGGCCCGTACACCGATGAGATGAAGCCCTTCGTCGATCAGATGATGAACAAGCGGGTGTGCGTGCGCATCGTGGCACGCCGCGCCCGCTCGTGGGATCACCGCAAGCTCGGGCTGCCACCCATGCCGGTGGGCGGGTCCACGGCGCCGGCCGTGCTCGGCACCGGCGAGTAACCGGGTAGTCGACGGATTTGTAGCCCCGATGGGATTCGAACCCACGCTACCGCCGTGAGAGGGCGGCGTCCTAGGCCGCTAGACGACGGGGCCAGAAACGATCCGGGTTGACAGCATAGCTCACCCCGGGAAGCCCGCCTAATCGCTTGTAGTGGTGAGATTTTGCTGGGGTACCAGGACTCGAACCTAGAATGGCTGAACCAGAATCAGCTGTGTTGCCAATTACACCATACCCCATTGGCTGCCTAAAACCGCTGGTCAGAGCGAATATTGCGGATTGTGTCCAGATTCATCGAATCCGCCGCTGCCAGCCGTTTGTCGGCCTTTGTGAACCGCAGTGCAGACTACCAAAGACTTGTCACGCAATCCGCATGCGTGGTCTTCGTCTCTTAGACGGCCGTTTCGCGGGCCGCGCGCAGCCGTTGCAGGCTGCGGTCACTGCCGAGCAGCTCCAGCGATTCGAACAACGGCGGGCTGACGGTCGTACCGGTAGCGGCAACCCGGATCGGACCAAAGGCTTTGCGCGGTTTGAGCGCGAGACCCTCGATGAGTGCGGCTTTGAGCGCGTGCTCGATGCCCGTCGTGGTCCAGTCCGCCATGGCGTCCAGAGCCCCCAGAGCAGCATCGAGCACCGGGCCCGCCTCCGGACCCAGCTCCTTGGCGGCCGCCCTGGGATCGATCGCGTATTCGTCGTCGTTGAGGAACTTCAGCAGGTCCCATGCGTCACCGAGCACCACGATGCGGGTTTGTATCAGGTGGGCGGCGGCGGCGAAGCCGGCGTCATCCAGCTGGAGGTGATGCCCGTGTGCACCGAAGTAGTCGCGCAATCGGGCGGTGAAGTCGTCCGCGTCGAGCATCCGAATGTGCTCGGCGTTGAGCGCATCGGCCTTCTTCTGGTCGAATCGGGCCGGGTTGGAGTTGACGTCGGCAACGTCGAACGCGGCCACCATCTCGTCGAGGCTGAACAGATCATGATCATCGGCAATCGCCCAGCCGAGCAACGCGAGGTAGTTCAGCAGCCCTTCGGGAATGAAACCACGGTCGCGGTGGGTGAACAGATTCGACTGCGGATCGCGCTTCGAGAGTTTCTTGGTTCCCTCCCCCAATACCGTTGGAAGGTGAGCGAACTCCGGAACCCGCTCGGCGACTCCGATCCGGATCAGCGCCTGATACAGCGCAAGCTGGCGTGGGGTCGACGGCAGCAGGTCTTCGCCGCGCAGCACATGGGTGATCTTCATCAGCGCGTCGTCACAGGGGTTGACCAAGGTGTACAACGGATCTCCGCTGGCGCGGGTCAGCGCGAAGTCGGGCACGCTACCCGCGGCAAACGTGGTAAGGCCACGCACCAGGTCATCCCAACGGAGGTCTTCGTCGGGCATCCGCAGCCGTACCACCGGCTTACGGCCTTCTGCGAGGAACGCCGCGCGCTGCGCATCGGTAAGTTGCCGATCGAAGTTGTCATAGCCCAGCTTGGGATTGCGGCCCGCCGCGATGTGCCGGGCCTCGACCTCCTCGGGTGTGGAAAAAGCGTAGTAGGCCTCGCCCGCCTCGAGGAGCCTGGCCACGACCTCGCGGTAGATCTCCGTGCGCAGTGATTGCCGGTACGGTCCGTAGGGTCCGCCGACCTCGGGCCCCTCATCCCAGTCCAGGCCGAGCCAACGCAGCGCATCGAGCAACGCCAGATAGCTTTCCTCGGTGTCGCGTTCGGCGTCGGTGTCCTCGATACGAAAAACGAAGGTGCCGCCCGTATGCCGGGCATAGGCCCAGTTGAACAGCGCCGTGCGGACCATCCCGACGTGCGGGGTGCCGGTGGGCGAAGGGCAGAACCGGACTCGTACTGTCACGACTTTCCTCTACGAACAACGGGATTGGTGAGGGTGCCGATACCCTCGATGGTGATGGAGACGGTATCGCCGTCTTCGATGGGGCCGACACCCGCCGGTGTCCCGGTGAGAATGAGATCGCCGGGCAGTAAGGTCATCACGGCCGAAATCCATTCTACGATGGCGCCGACGTCGTGGATCATCAGCGACGTGCGGCTATGTTGTTTTAATTCGCCATTGACCTCGGTGCGCAATTCCAGATCCGCGGGGTCTAGCGGCTTCAGGTCGGTGACAATCCACGGCCCGACCGGGCAGAAGGTGTCGTACCCTTTCGCGCGGGTCCATTGCCCATCGGCTTTCTGCTGGTCGCGTGCCGACACGTCGTTTCCGATGGTGTAGCCGAGGATATTGTCGGCGGCCTCGGCGGCTGGGACGTCCTTGCACGGCCGTCCGATAACAACTGCCAACTCGCCCTCGAAGTGCACCGGTGTTGCATTGGCGGGCAACCGGATCGGAACATTGGGCCCGATGATCGCCGTATTGGGCTTGAGAAATATCACCGGGTCCGCCGGAGTCGGCCCCGTTTGGCCACCCATCTCAGCGATGTGATCGGCGTAGTTCTTGCCGACACAGACCACCTTGGAGGCAAGTATCGGAGCCAACAGCCTAACGTCGGCCAACGGCCAGGACCGGCCGGTGAAATTCGGCGTGCCGAACGGGTGCTCGGCGATCTCGCGGACGATCAAGGCGCCGGGATCGGCCAAATCACCCTCGATGCTGACGAAGGCGACGCCGTCCGGGCTGGCGATTCGACCAAGGCGCATTCGGTCGAGCCTACTGATGGGCGGTGGTGGCCGACGTAGCCGGGCGTCGCATCGCACCCGGATGCACGAGTTTCACCAGGGGTTGTTGGCGCCTGTGTAAGCATGGGCGAATGTCGACGGATGCGGCCGATGAGCGCCGGCTCGGCCCGAGCGCGCGCTGGTCCATCATGGTCGTATCGCTGGTGGCAACGGCAAGCTCTTTCCTGTTCATCAATGGCATTGCGTTTTTGATTCCGTCCCTGCAAGCCGCGCGTGGAATTCCGCTCGGCGAAGCCAGTCTGCTGTCCTCGATGCCCAGCTGGGGCATGGTGGTCACGCTTGTCCTCTGGGGCTACGTGCTCGACCATGTCGGCGAGCGGATCGTGTTGACCGCGGGTTCGGCGCTTACCGCGGCGGCCGCCTACGCCGCGGCGTCGGCCCATTCGATGCTGTTGGTCGGTGTCTACTTGTTCCTCGGCGGCATGGCGACGGCCAGTTGCAACACCGCCGGCGGCCGTCTGGTGTCCGCTTGGTTCCCGCCACATCAGCGCGGCCTGGCAATGGGCATTCGCCAGACCGCGCAACCGCTGGGAATCGCGTTGGGTGCGCTGGTAATTCCTGAGCTGGCCGAACACGGACCGCGTGCGGGGCTCAGGTTCATGGCACTGGCCTGCACGGTGGCCGCAGTGGCCAGCGCGGTGGGGATCGTCGACCCGCCGCGAAAATCACGCCGGCACGCCACGGCGGATGAACTGGCCAGCCCGTACCGGAGGTCATTGGTACTGTGGCGAATCCACGCGGTGGCCGGTCTGTTGATGATGCCGCAGACGGTGACGGTGACCTTCATGCTGGTTTGGCTGATTCGTAACCTCCACTGGTCAGTCGCGAGCGCCGGCGGTTTGGTCACCCTCTCGCAGCTGCTTGGTGCGCTCGGCCGCATCCTGGTCGGCCGCTGGTCCGACCGGGTGGGCTCACGAATGCGACCGGTCCGCATCATCGCGGGTTCCGCCGCTCTGAGCCTCTTCCTGCTGGCCTGGGCCGATCACCTGAATTCGCGGTATCAGGCAGCACTCATGGTGGTCATCACGGTGATCGCGGTACTCGACAACGGTTTGGAGGCAACGGCGATCACCGAATACGCCGGTTCGTTTTGGAGCGGACGTGCGTTGGGCATCCAGAACACCACCCAGCGGGTGATGGCGGCCGCCGGGCCCCCGCTGTTCGGTGTCTTGATCACCGCCGCGAAGTATCCGCCGGCGTGGGCGCTGTGTGGATTGTTCCCACTGGTCGCAATCCCATTGGTGCCGGCCCGGTTGCTACCACCCGGATTGGAAGCTACAGCGCGGCGGCAATCCGTTCGCCGACGTCGTCGGTGGCGAGCCGTTCGTTCGCGCGAGTCGCCAAATGACTCGCGACAGCCCGGTCCACCCGGCTAGCGGCATCGTCCTCACCGAGATGGGCCAGCAGCAGCGCCACCGACATGATTGCCGCCGTCGGGTCGGCAATGCCCTGACCGGCGATATCGGGTGCGCTGCCGTGCACGGGTTCGAACATCGACGGATTCGTTCGGCTGGCATCGATATTTCCACTGGCAGCCAAGCCAATTCCGCCGCATACCGCCGCGGCCAAGTCGGTGATGATATCGCCGAACAAGTTGTCGGTGACGATCACGTCAAAACGGCCCGGGTCGGTCACCAGGAACATGGTGGCGGCGTCGACGTGTTGATACGCCACCTCGACGTCGGGGTATTCCTTGCCGACCTCCGCGACGATCCGCGACCACAGTTTCCCGGCGAATGTCAGCACATTGGTCTTGTGCACCAATGTCAGGTGCTTGCGACGACACCGCGCGCGTTCGAATGCATCGGCCACGACTCGACGCACGCCAAAGGCGGTGTTCAGGCTCACCTCGGTGGCCACCTCGTTGGGCGTTCCGGCCCGGATAGCGCCTCCGGTGCCGGTGTACGGGCCTTCGGTTCCCTCGCGCACCACCACGAAATCGATGTCGGGATTTCCGGCGAGCGGGCTGCACACTCCCGGATAGAGCCGGGCGGGACGCAGGTTGATGTGATGATCGAGCTCGAAACGCAGGCGCAGCAACAGACCTCGTTCCAGCACGCCGCTGGGCACGGACGGGTCACCGACTGCCCCCAGCAGAATGGCGTCATGCTGCCGCAGTTCGGCGAGCACCGAGTCCGGCAGTAGCTCACCGGTGGCATGAAAACGCCGGGCGCCCAAGTCGTAGCTGGTCTTCTGCACACCGGGCAGGACCGCATCGAGGACTTTGACCGCCTCGGCCACTACTTCCGGGCCGATCCCGTCGCCGCCGACGATCGCCAGCTTCATTGGCGGCGTCCCCCGCACGTGCGTGGTGCCCGCACTGCATCGTCGCCGGCGTGCTTCACGACAGATCAACCACCTCAAGCTTGTTGGCGCTTACCGCCGCCGAGATTGCCGACCGCACATCCTCCGGCACGTCTTGGTCCAGCCGCAGCAGAATCGTCGCAAACGAGCCCTCGGCGTCTTCGGATAGCTGCGCCGCGTGGATGTTCACCCCTGCACCACCCAGCAACGTGCCGATCTTCCCCAACGCTCCCGGTTGGTCGACGTAATGGATGATCAGGTTGATGCCCTCGGCACGCAGGTCGAAATGGCGGCCGTTGATCTGCACGATCTTCTGCACCTGCTGCGGCCCGGACAGCGTTCCAGCGACATTGACGGTCGAACCGTTGGGGGCGACCGCCCGCAAATCGACGACACTGCGATAGTTCGGGCTTTCCGAAGCGGTGGTCATTTCGGCGGTAACGCCGCGTTCGGCGGCCAGCGCCGGCGCGTTGACGAAGGTCACCGGGCCCTCGATGACCGCTGAGAACAGTCCGCGCAGTGCCGAAAGCTTCAGCACCTCAACGTCTTCGGAAGCCAGCTCGCCGCGCACCTGCACCGACAACGACACCGGCGGCCCGTCGCACAGCGTGGCGGCCAGCAGCCCGAGCTTGTGCACCAGGTCCAGCCAGGGCGCCACCTCTTCATTGACCACGCCGCCGCCCACGTTGACGGCGTCGGGAACGAATTCTCCGGCCAGGGCGAGCTTCACGCTGTCCGCGACGTCGGTGCCGGCCCGGTCCTGAGCCTCGGCGGTGGACGCGCCCAGATGCGGTGTGACCACCACCTGCGGCAGCTCGAACAATGGGCTCTCGGTGCACGGCTCTTTCGCGAACACGTCGATACCGGCCGCGCGCACGTGGCCGCTGCTCACTGCTTCGGCCAGCGCCGCCTCGTCCACCAAGCCGCCGCGGGCTGCGTTGACGACGATCACGCCCGGCTTGGTCTTGGCCAGCGCCTGCTTGTCGATCAGACCCGCCGTCTCGGGCGTCTTCGGCAGATGCACCGAGATGAAGTCGGCCCGAGCCAGCAGGTCGTCGAGGGGCAGCAGTTCGATGCCCAACTGCGCGGCGCGGGCGGGCGACACATACGGGTCGTAGGCGATGAGGTGGGTGCCGAAGGCCGTCAACCGTTGGGCGACCAATTGCCCGATCCGGCCCAACCCGACAACGCCCACCGTTTTGCCGAAGATCTCGGTACCCGAAAACGACGACCGCTTCCAGGTGTGTGCGCGCAGCGACGCGTCGGCCTCCGGGATCTGCCGGGCCGCCGACAGGATCAGCGCCAATGCGTGCTCTGCGGCGCTGTGGATGTTCGACGTCGGGGCGTTGACCACCAGCACACCGCGCTCGGTAGCGGCGTCCACGTCGACGTTGTCCAGCCCGACTCCGGCGCGGGCGACGATCTTCAGCTTGGGGGCCGCTGCCAGCACCTCGGCGTCAACAGTGGTGGCCGAGCGCACCAGCAGCGCATCGGCCTCGGGCACCGCGGCCAGCAACTTCTCCCGGTCGGGGCCGTCTACCCAGCGCACCTCGACCTGGTCTCCGAGCGCGGCGACGGTTGATTGGGCGAGTTTGTCGGCGATTAATACAACAGGCAAATTCACCCGGCCAGCCTATCGGCTGCAGTGAACGTGGCGACGGCCGAGCCGCCAACACGGCTTCAGCCGGTACGGCGACCCCCTACCGCGACGCCGTGACCAACCCCGCGTTACCTACTCCCCGGCCACCGCTCGCGGCGCCGCGATGGCGCAGTCCGTCGCTGCGAAGGCCCGAGACGCCCGCCGCCCAGTAACCAAGGATCTTCCGGCGGCGGGTGACCACCATCGTCTGGACCGCCAGACGGTACTCGCGGCCGAACGCTGCCCGCGACACATAACCTACGTACACGCCCCGCCGTAAACGGTCGCAGTGGTTTACGTTTCGACGTGATGTCCGCGCCGAATAGCCCGCGCCAGGTCCGACCGCCCGGCTCTCCCGCGGGCGGGTGGGGCGCCTCCCGGGTGGGGGCGTACCCCCACACCCCGCCGCCTCGCAGCGCCCAGCCGACTAGGCCGTCTCGGTGATCGGCCGGTCGACCCAGCTCATCAGGTCGCGCAGCTTCTTGCCGGTGACCTCGATGGGATGCTCGGCGTTTTGCTTGCGGAGCTCCTCGAGTTGCTTGTTGCCGCCCTCGATGTTGGCGACCAGCTTCTTGACGAAGGTGCCGTCCTGGATCTCGCGCAGAATCTCGCGCATCCGCTCCTTGGTGCCGGCGTCAATGATTCGCGGGCCTGACAGATATCCGCCGAACTCCGCGGTGTCGGAGACCGAATAGTTCATCCGGGCAATACCGCCCTCGTACATCAGGTCGACGATCAGCTTGAGCTCATGAAGCACCTCGAAGTACGCCATCTCCGGCGGGTAGCCCGCCTCGACCATCACGTCGAAACCGGCCTTCACCAATTCCTCTGTGCCACCGCATAATACGGCCTGCTCGCCAAAGAGATCGGTTTCCGTCTCGTCCTTGAAGGTCGTCTTGATGACGCCGGCCCGGGTGCCGCCGATGGCCTTGGCGTAGGACAGCGCCAGCGCCTCACCCTGCCCGGTCGGGTCTTGGTCAATGGCGATCAGGCAGGGCACACCCTTGCCGTCGACGAACTGGCGGCGCACCAGATGCCCGGGGCCCTTGGGGGCGACCATCGCGATGGTGACCTCGGCGGGCGGCTTGATCAGCCCGAAGTGAATGTTGAGTCCATGGCCGAAAAACAGCGCGTCACCCGGATTCAGATTGGGCTCGATTTCGCTCGTGAAGATCTCCGCCTGCGCGGTGTCGGGCGCCAGCAGCATGATCACGTCGGCCCACTTGGCGACCTCGGCGGGGGTGCCGACGTCCAGGCCTTGCTCTTCGACCTTGGCGCGCGACTTCGATCCCTCTTTGAGCCCGACGCGCACCTGCACGCCCGAGTCGCGCAGGCTCAGCGAGTGCGCGTGCCCCTGGCTGCCGTATCCGATCACGCCGACTTTGCGGCCCTGAATGATCGACAGGTCTGCATCGTCGTCGTAGAACATCTCCAATGCCTGCGATGGCACTTCGCTTTCTCCTTCTGTTGCAGCTGAAAACCTACTTGGCGGCACCGATGCCGCGCGGACCACGCGACAACGACACCACACCCGATTGGACGATTTCCCGGATACCGAACGGTTCCAGCACCCGCAGCAGCGCCTCGATCTTGCCGCGGTCACCGGTGGCCTCAATCGTCAACGCCTCAGGCGAAACGTCAATTACCTTGGCACGAAAAAGGTTTACCGCTTCGATCACCTGGCTGCGGCTACCGGCGTCGGCCCGCACCTTGATCAGCGCCAACTCCCTGGACACGGAGTTGTCCCCGTCGAGTTCGACGATCTTGATCACGTTGATCAGCTTGTTGAGCTGCTTGGTGACCTGCTCGAGCGGGGTTTCCTCGGCGGAGACCACGATGGTCATCCGCGACATGTCCTTCTGCTCGGTGGCGCCGACGGCCAGCGACTCGATGTTGAAACCGCGCCGCGAGAACAAAGCCGCCACCCGCGCGAGCACACCGGGTTTGTCCTCGACCAGCACCGATAACGTGTGCGTTTGCGCGCTCATCAGGCGTGCCCTTCGCTCTCGTCGTCGAACAGCGGACGAATCCCGCGCGCGGCCTGGATCTCGTCGTTGCTGGTCCCGGCGGCCACCATGGGCCACACCTGCGCGTCCGCTCCGACGATGAAGTCGATGACCACCGGACGGTCGTTGATCGCGCGGGCCTGGTTGATCACGTCGACGACGTCTTCTTCACGCTCGCAGCGCAATCCGACGCAACCCAACGACTCGGCCAGCTTCACGAAGTCCGGGATGCGATGCGAATGCGTGGCCAGGTCGGTCTGCGAGTACCGCTCTTCATAGAACAGGCTCTGCCACTGGCGCACCATGCCCAGGTTGCCGTTGTTGATCAACGCCACCTTGATCGGCGCGCCTTCGATCGCGCAGGTGGCCAGCTCCTGGTTGGTCATCTGGAAGCAGCCGTCTCCGTCGACCGCCCAGACCTCCGCGTCCGGGCGGGCGATCTTGGCGCCCATGGCCGCCGGAACGGCGAAGCCCATGGTGCCCAGGCCACCGGAATTGAGCCAGGTGCGCGGATTCTCGTAGGAGATGAACTGCGCCGCCCACATCTGGTGCTGGCCGACCCCGGCCACGTAGACGGCGTCCGGGCCGGCGATCTGCCCCAGCTTCTCGATCACGTACTCCGGGCTGAGGCTGCCGTCGCTCTGCGGACCGTAGCTCAGCGGGTAGGTGGACTGCACGTTGTCCAGGTAGAACCACCATTCGGTCATGTCTGGGATTTTGGCGGTGCCCGCACCGCTGTAGTGGCGCAGCATCGCGAGGAGTTCGGTGATGACGGCTTTGACGTCGCCGACGATCGGCACGTCGGCGTGCCGGTTCTTACCGATCTCGGCCGGGTCGATGTCGGCGTGGATGACTTTGGCCTCGGGCGCGAAGGTGTCGAGTTTCCCGGTCACCCGGTCGTCGAAGCGGGTGCCCAGGGCGATCAGTAAGTCGCTGCGCTGCAGCGCCGCCACCGCGGCGACGGTGCCGTGCATGCCGGGCATGCCCAGGTGCTGGCGATGGCTGTCCGGGAATGCACCGCGCGCCATCAAGGTAGTGACCACGGGCATGCCGGTCAGCTCAGCCAGCTCGCGCAGCTGCTCGGTCGCCTCGCCGCGGATGACGCCACCGCCGACGTAGAGCACCGGCTTGCGGGCGTCCGCGATCAGTTTGGCGGCCTCGCGGATCTGCCGGTTGTGCGGTTTGGTGTTGGGCTTGTAGCCGGGCAGGTCCATGCGCGGCGGCCAGCTGAACGTGCACTGGCCCTGCAGCACGTCTTTGGGAATGTCGACGAGCACCGCACCGGGACGGCCCGAGGAGGCGATGTAGAACGCCTCGGCGATCACCTGAGGAATCTCGTCACCCGAGCGGACCAGGAAGTTGTGCTTGGTGATCGGCATCGTGATGCCTGAGATGTCGGCCTCCTGGAAGGCATCGGTCCCGATCAGCGAACGCCCGACCTGCCCGGTAATGGCGACCACGGGTATCGAGTCCATCTGCGCGTCGGCCAGCGGGGTCACCAGGTTGGTGGCGCCGGGGCCGGAAGTCGCCATGCACACCCCGACCTTGCCCGTGGCGTGCGCGTAGCCGCTGGCGGCGTGACCGGCGCCCTGCTCGTGGCGGACCAGCACATGGCGCAGCTTCTGCGAGTCGAACAGCGGGTCGTACACGGGAAGCACCGCGCCGCCCGGAATCCCGAAGATGACCTCTACGTCGAGTTCCTCCAGCGACCGGATCACCGATTGGGCGCCGGTGAGTTGCTCGGGTCCAATACGTTTCGGTTTGACCGCCGGAGACTTTGCGGCGGGATCTCCCGCGTCCGAGGCGATGTCGGCAGCACGCTGGCCGTGCGGCCTGGTGGGAGCGCTCACTGTCCTGTAGTCCTTATTCACTCTGGGAGTCTCGCGGTGGGCAACAAAAAACCCTCGACAGCTCAGCTGCTGCACGAGGGTTGCGCGTTGGTGCTGGATCGCTTCAAATGCCGGAGGGCTAGTCAGGCACCAACGCGCCGACTAATTACTACGAGCATCCCGGGCTTTCCGGCGGTATCCATAGCGTCCGACGGTAGCCTTCGCACAGCTCAGCCGTCAAATCCGGTACCGACGGGGGCCGGCCCAACCGCGGCTGCGCGCATCCTGGTCGGTTAGGCGCTCGGTGATTCGGCCCCGGTGATGGGTGAAATGATGGTTTGGTGGCTACTGGGTCGTCGTCCCAAACACCTGTCGTGATCAAGGTGTCGCCGATGGCGCACCTGGCCGTTGGATTCTTGGCCCTTGGGTTGCTGATACCGGTGATGCTCTGGCCGCCATCGATGCCGCTGCTCGCCATACCGGTGGTGTTGTCGGCCATGATCGTGCGGTTACGGACCGTCGCCGACGACCAGGGCTTGACGGTTCGCACACTGCTGGGGAGCCAGACGGTGCGCTGGGACGAGATTGACGGGCTGCGCTTCCACCGGGGGTCCTGGGCGCGCGCCTGCCTCAAGAGCGGCGCAGAGCTGCGATTGCCCGCGGTCACGTTTGCGACGCTGCCGCTGCTGACCGAGGCCAGTTCGGGCCGGGTTCCCAACCCCTACCGATGAGGGGCTGGGAGCCGCTCAGGCGATCGGATTCACGCCGTTGAGCAGCACCCAGACCCCGACACCGGCAGCGATGCCGGCCAGCAGCGCCACGAACGATCCGATGAAGGGGCGATGGGCCCAGCCGCGGCCTGCGTCGAGGCCGTAGCGACCGGGGCCGCACAGGATGACGCCCACGGCCAGGATGATCAGCGTGATCTGGTATTCGTGGCCGTCGGGCAGGAAGAACGAGAAGTGCCAATGCGGCTGCGCCGAGGTGGTGGCTAGCAGACCGTTGATCAGGAAAGCCAACGCACCGGCCGCGGCCACCGGGGTGAACAACCCCAGCACCAGCAGCACCCCCGCCACGATCTCCCCACCGGCGCTCACATAGGCCAGGATGTCGGCGTGCTGGTAGCCGACATCGGACAGTGAGTTCCTGAACCCGGTCACCCCCGAGCCGCCCCACCAGCCGAACAACTTCTGCAACCCATGGGCGCCCAGCACCACGCCCAGCCCGACCCGCAGCACCAGCAAACCCAAATGCTGGGTCCCGCGCCGGCCGACCTCGTGCCACCGGCCGTGGTATTCGTCGGCATCGATCTCGGCCGGTTCGGCGGCTGCGTGCCGCGCCGCCGGCTGCGGCTGCGCATACGGCAACGGCTCCTGCTGGTCGAGCATGTTGTAACCGGCGGCCCCGGGCCCGCCCGCGGCGGCGGGGTCACCGTAGGGGATCACCGTGGTGGTTCCGGTGCTGGGGTTGAAGTCGCCCGGGTAACCGACTGGAGTCAAATCATCTTCGGGGTCGACCAAGCGCGCCGAGGCGGGGCGACCCGGGATCGGCTCCGGGGATTCGCCGGGCCGCTGCCAATGTCCGTCATTCGATTGACTGGTCACGGGTGTCTAGGGTAAGGGCATTTGGTCCCGAATTGGGGATTTGAGCGGCGCTTTCGCCAGGCAATCGGCTGTTTGTCCGCCAAACGGGCCCGCATCGACTCCAAATCACCGCACTCGCGCGTCGGCGGCGCCCGAAATGGAAGAACCCGAGGCGGAACGGGCGAGGCGTCGTGCCACACCCGCGACGCCGCCGGATCGGGTTCCCAGGGCCGGACGGCAGCACGCATGTGGCGGCGGTGCCCGCCCTGTCCGTAGCCTGTCGGTCATGCGACTACGCCGGTCAGCTCAGCGCGCGCTCGCCGCGCTCTGTGCGGTGGTGCTGGCACTGAGCGGGTGCGCACGGTTCAACGACGCCCAGTCTCAACCGTTTACCACCGAGCCGGAACTTCGGCCCCAGCCCAGCTCGACACCTCCCCCGCCGCCGCCGCTGCCACCGACACCCTTCCCCAAGGCCTGCCCGGCGCCCGGGGTGATGCAGGGGTGCCTGGCGAGCACCAGCGGCCTGATCATGGGCACCGACAGCAAATCCGCGCTGGTAGCCGAACGCCTCACCGGCGCCATCAAGGAGATCTCCGTCAGCGCGGAACCGAAGGTGAAAATGGTCATCCCGGTCGACCCGTCCGGCGACGGCGGATTGATGGATATCGTGCTGTCGCCGACCTATATGCAAGACCGCCTGATGTACGCCTACATCAGCACGCCCACCGACAACCGGGTGGTCCGGGTGGCCGATGGCGACATCCCGAAGGACATCTTGACCGGAATTCCCAAGGGTGCCACCGGCAACAGAGGCGCTTTGATCTTCACCAGCCCCACCACGCTGGTCGTGATGACCGGGGACGCGGGCAACCCGGCCCTGGCCGCCGATCCGAATTCGTTGGCCGGCAAGGTGCTGCGCATCGAGCAGCCGACCACCATCGGACAGGCGCCGCCGACGACGGCGCTCTCGGGCGTGGGCTCCGGCGGCGGCCTGTGCATCGACCCCGTTGACGGCTCGTTGTACGTGGCGGACCGCACCCCCGAGGCGGACCGTCTGCAGCGCATCACCAAGACCTCGGAGGTCTCCACGGTGTGGACCTGGCCGGACAAACCCGGGGTGGCCGGGTGCGCGGCCATGGACGGGACCGTGCTGGTCAACCTGATCAACACCAAGCTGACGGTGGCCGTCCGACTTGCGCCGTCGACGGGTGCGGTGACTGGCGAACCCGACGTTGTCCGCAAGGACACTCACGCCCACGCCTGGGCGCTGAAGATGTCCCCAGACGGAAACGTGTGGGGAGCAACCGTCAACAAGACCGCCGGGGACGCCGAAAAGCTCGACGACGTCGTGTTCCCGCTGTTCCCGCAGGGCGGCGGCTTCCCGCGTAACAACGACGACAAGACTTAGCCCGGCGCAGAACCCGCGATCATGAACCGCACGAACCATTCTCGGCGTCCCGCGTCGCCCGGTTCACAGTCGCAGACGGGCGCGCTGGGCCGTTAACTTTGCCCGCAGGCGGCCAGGACCAGTTCGCGCACCCGTGCCGCATCGGCTTGCCCACGGGTGGCTTTCATCACCGCACCCACGATCGCGCCGGCCGCGGCCACTTTGCCGCCCCGAATCTTTTCCGCCACATCGGGGTTGGCTGCCAGCGCCTCGTCGACGGCGGCCTGCGTCACCGAATCGTCGCGCACGAGCTCCAGACCGCGGGCGGTCATCACTTCTTCGGGCTCGCCCTCGCCGGCCAGCACACCCTCCACGACCTGGCGGGCAAGCTTGTTGGAGAGTTTGCCTTCGTCGACCAGCGCCACCACCGTGGCGACCTGGGCGGGAGCGATTGCCAGCTCATCTAGTCCGATGTTCGCCTCATTGGCCTTCTGCACCAGGAAGTTTCCCCACCAGGCACGAGCTTGCTCGCTGGGCGCGCCGTGCTTGACGGTCTCGGCGACCAATTCGACGGCGCCGGCGTTGACGAGATCCCGCATCACCTCGTCGGAAACACCCCATTCCTGTTGAATCCTTTTGCGGCTCAACCAGGGTAGTTCGGGGATCGTCTCGCGCAACCGCTCGACCAGCTCGCGACTGGGCGCGACGGGTTCCAGGTCAGGCTCGGGAAAATAGCGGTAATCCTGCGCGGTTTCTTTGGTGCGACCCGGGCTGGTATACCCGGCCTCGTGAAAGTGCCTGGTCTCCTGGGTGATCCGGCCACCCGACGCCAAAACGGCGCCCTGGCGTTGCATTTCGTAACGCACCGCGACCTCGACACTTTTCAGCGAGTTTACGTTCTTGGTCTCGGTCCGGGTCCCGAACTCGTCTGTCCCAATAGGCTTCAGCGACACGTTGGCGTCACAACGCATCGAGCCCTGGTCCATCCGTACATCTGATACTTCCAAGGCGCGCAATAGGTCGCGCAATGCGGTCACATAGGCGCGAGCAATCTGCGGTGCCCGGGCTCCGGCACCCACGATTGGCTTGGTGACGATCTCGATCAACGGCACGCCGGCACGGTTGTAGTCGAGTAGCGAGGTCGTCGCGCCGTGGATCCGGCCGGTCTCGCTGCCGAGGTGGGTCAGCTTGCCGGTGTCTTCCTCCATGTGCGCCCGTTCGATCTCCACCCGCCAGGTGGTGCCGTCTTCCAGCGGCGCATCGAGATAGCCGTTGATGGCGATCGGCTCGTCGTACTGCGAAATCTGGTAGTTCTTGGGCATGTCTGGATAGAAGTAGTTCTTGCGGGCGAAGCGACACCAGGGCACGATCTCGCAGTTCAGCGCCAGCCCGATCCGAATGGCCGACTCCACCGCGGAGCGGTTGAGCACCGGCAGCGAGCCGGGCAGCCCCAGGCATACCGGGCACACCTGCGTGTTTGGTTCGGCGCCGAAAGTGGTGGTGCAGCCGCAGAACATCTTGGTGGCGGTGGACAGCTCAACGTGTACCTCCAGGCCAAGTACCGGATCAAAACGGGCCATGACGTCGTCGTAATCGAGGAGATCGGCGC
>CAYNLB010000040.1:7754-15556 GCA_964397935.1 uncultured Mycobacterium sp. | reverse complement strand
CAGCACCCATCAGCACCGTGGTGACCGCGAGCACGGCGGAGCCGGGCGAAGCGGGCCAGCACCCATCAGCACCGTGGTGACCGCGAGCACGGCGGAGCCGGGCGAAGCGGGTCAGCACCCATCAGCACCTTTTCAGCCGAAGAAGGCGGCCGCGTCGTCGTAACGGCTTTCGGGCACCAGCTTGAGTTGGCGCACGGCATCTGCCAGCGGCACGCGGCCGATGTCCTGCCCCCGCAGCGACACCATTTGACCGTACTCACCAACGTGGGCAGCATCGGCGGCGTTGACACCAAACCGGGTGGCCAGTACCCGGTCGTAGGCCGTAGGAGTGCCGCCGCGCTGGACGTGGCCCAACACGGTCACCCGGACGTCCTTGTTGATCCGCTTTTCCACCTCAACAGCCAGCTGCGCGGCCACACCGGTGAAACGCTCATGGCCAAACTCGTCAATACCGCCTTCCCGCAACGTTATTGAGCCAGCAATCGGCTTGGCACCCTCAGCCACCACGCAGATGAAGTGCGAATCCCCACGCTGGAATCGCCGTTTGACCAGCCTGCATACGTCTTCAACGTCAAAAGGCTGTTCGGGGATCAGCGTCATGTGCGCGCCGGAAGCCAGCCCGGCATTCAACGCGATCCAGCCCGCATGCCTGCCCATCACTTCCACCAGCATCACCCGCTGGTGCGACTCGGCGGTGCTGTGCAAGCGGTCGATCGCCTCGGTCGCTACGGTCAACGCAGTGTCGTGGCCGAAAGTCACATCGGTACAATCGATGTCGTTGTCGATGGTTTTCGGCACCCCGACCACGGGAACGTTCTCTTCCGAGAGCCAGTGCGCGGCGGTCAGAGTGCCTTCGCCGCCGATGGGGATGAGTACATCGATGCCGTTGTCGTCGAGGGTCTGCTTGATCTGGCTGAGCCCGGCCCGCAGTTTGTCGGGGTGCACGCGGGCAGTGCCCAGCATCGTTCCACCCTTGGCCAGCAGGCGATCGTTGCGGTCGTCGTTCTGCATCTGTATGCGCCGGTTCTCCAGCAGCCCGCGCCACCCATCTTGGAATCCGACCACCGACGAGCCGTACCGGGCGTCGCAGGTGCGTACCACCGCCCGGATGACGGCGTTGAGTCCGGGGCAGTCGCCGCCTCCCGTGAGAATTCCGATCCGCATGTCCTCATCTTGCACTGCTGCCCCGCCCCATGGCGCGAGCAGACGCAAAAGCACTCCAAAACGCCTCGTTTGGGGTGCTTTTGTGTCTGCTCGCCGCTAAAGCGCGGACGGCAGTGGGCCGCGGGCGGCCTCGTAGGCGGCGCCCACCCGGTAAAGGCGGTCGTCGGCGAGCGCGGGCGCCATGATTTGCAGCCCGACCGGCAGGTCGTCGTCCGGCGACAACCCGGACGGCACCGACATGCCGCAGTGGCCGGCCAGGTTCAAGGGCAGCGTGCACAAATCGAACAGGTACATCGCCAGCGGATCGTCGACCTTTTCGCCCAGCGGAAACGCGGTAGTCGGGGTCGCGGGCGACACCACAACGTCGACGGACCGGTAGGCCGCATCAAGGTCGCGGGCGATCAGCGTGCGCACCTTCTGCGCCTGGTTGTAGTAGGCGTCGTAGTAACCGGCCGACAGCGCGTAGGTGCCGATCATGATGCGCCGCTTGACCTCCGGTCCGAAGCCGGCGGCCCGGGTCAGCGCCATCACTTCCTCGGCGCTGTGGGTGCCGTCATCGCCGACCCGCAGCCCGTAGCGCATGGCGTCGAATCGTGCCAGGTTGCTCGACACCTCCGACGGCAGGATCAGGTAGTAGGCGGCCAGCGCGTATTCGAAGTGTGGACAGTCGACTTCACTCACCTCGGCGCCCAGCGCGGTCAGCTGCTCGACGGCCGCCTGGAAGGAGGCCAGCACCCCCGGCTGGTAGCCTTCGCCGCGCAGCTGCTTGACCACTCCGACGCGCATGCCATGCAGGTCACCGGAGGCACCGGCTTTGGCGGCACCAACCACGTCGGGCAACTCGGCCTCTACGGAGGTGGAGTCACGGCTGTCGTGGCCCGCGATCACCTGGTGCAGTAACGCGGTGTCCAGCACGGTGCGCGCACACGGGCCACCCTGATCCAACGACGACGCGCAGGCCACCAGCCCATAGCGGGACACGGTGCCGTAGGTGGGTTTGACACCGACGGTCGCGGTCAGCGCGGCGGGCTGGCGGATGGAACCCCCGGTGTCGGATCCGATGGCCAGCGGCGCCTGGAACGCGGCCAGTGCGGCCGCGCTGCCGCCGCCGGAGCCGCCGGGCACCCGCTCGACATTCCACGGGTTGCGGGTCGGGCCGTAGGCGGAGTTCTCCGTCGAGGAACCCATGGCGAACTCGTCCATGTTGGTCTTGCCCAGGATCGGGATTCCTGCGGCGCGCAACTGCGTGGTGACGGTGGCGTCATAGGGTGAGCGCCAGCCCTCGAGGATCTTGGACCCACAGGTGGTGGGCATGTCGACCGTGGTGAAGACGTCCTTGAGCGCCAGCGGCACCCCGGCCAGCGCTGACGGCAGCCGCTCCCCCGCGACCACCGCCTCATCGACCACCGCCGCGGCCGCCAAGGCCTCGTCGGCCGCCACGTGCAGGAAGGCGCGGTAGCGGTCGTCGGTTGCCGCGATCTGATCCAGGCAGGCCTGGGTCACCTCGACCGACGACACCTCCTTGGCGGCGATCCGGGCGGCCAGCGTCGCGGCATCGGAACGGATGAGCTCGGTCATTCGGCGTCCCCGAGGATCTGCGGTACGGCGAACCGGCCATCGGCGGCCTCGGGCGCCTCGGCCAGCGCCTCCTGTTGCGTCAGGCATGGCGTCGGCTCGTCGGGACGCGTGACGTTGACGTCCTTGAGGGGGTTGTCGGTCGGTTCGACGCCGGCGACGTCGACCGCCTGCACCTGGCTGACATGAGTCAGGATGGCGTCGAGTTGGCCGGCGAAGCCGTCTAGCTCGCTGTCGGTCAGCGCCAGCCGGGACAGCCTGGCCAGATGCGCCACCTCGTCGCGGGAGATCTGAGACACGGGTGAAAAGCCTACGCGGGGTGCTGATGCAGGCCGGAACGGCCTGAGGTGGGCTGGCGGACGCAACGGCGAGCGCGGCGCAGCGACCGAGCCGACATGCCGCGAGCGCCTCCCTGTGCAACAGTGTTGGCCGTGCGGTCGTATCTGTTGCGCATCGAGCTAGCCGACCGGCCGGGCAGCCTGGGCTCGCTGGCTGTGGCGCTCGGTTCGGTGGGCGCCGACATCCTGTCGCTCGACGTGGTCGAACGCGGGTCGGGTTGTGCGATCGACGACCTGGTCATCGAACTGCCCCCGGGCGTGATGCCCGACGCGCTGATCACCGCCGCGGAGTCACTGTCCGGCGTCCGGGTGGACAGCGTCCGTCCGCATACCGGACTGCTGGAGGCGCACCGCGAACTGGAGCTCCTCGACCATGTCGCCGCGGCCGACGACAACTCGACCCGGCTGCAAGTTCTCGCGAACGAGGCTCCCCGAGTGCTGCGCGTCAGTTGGTGCACGGTGCTGCAAAGTTCGCAAGGAGGGGTGCAGCGCCTGGCCGGTAGCGCGGGCGCTCCGGAAACCAAGGCGAATTCAGCGCCGTGGCTGCCGATCGAGCAGGCCGCAACGCTGGACAACACCGCCGAGTGGGTGCCGCAGGCGTGGCGCGATATGGATACCACGATGGTCGCGGCCCCGTTGGGCGACCCGCACACGGCGGTGGTGCTGGGCCGGCCGGGCCCGGAGTTCCGGCCCTCCGAGGTGGCCCGGCTGGGGTACCTGGCCGGCATCGTGGCCACCATGCTGCGCTGAATCAGCGCGCCTTCGAGGCCGACGCGGACATCACGACCGGGTCGTCGTCGTCCCAAAGCAGCAGTTGGCGAACCGCCGGACGCGGCCCGTAGGGGAGCGCTGGCCGGACGGTCCGCACCCGTTGCGGCGGACGGTGTCATGAAGGCCGATGGTGGTCCCTATCTGAGCCAGCACCTGGAAACCGCTGAACACCAACGCACATCGTGACGGCGAAAACGCAGCCAGCCGAAGTGACCACCTAGCCGGGGCCGGCCATCGCGCGGATGACGCCGGTCTTGGGACCGGCACCGATTTCTTCCTCGAATCGGGAGATCAACAGCAGGTTGGAGTCGGAACCCACGGCCAGGAGCAATGTCGCGGCCAGCGCCGGCACCACCCAAGACAGTTTGACGCCGAAAATGTGCTGCCAGAACAGAACCGACAGCCCGAAAGACGCGCCCAGCGAAAGAGCCACAGTGCCCACGATGACGAGCGCGGCCTTCTTGATCGGGTCGATATGCGAAGATGCCTTCGGGGGTAGCGGGATCGCCTGCATGGGTGATGGTCATGCGAGCGGGCGGCCCGGCCGGCCGAGGTGCTCCTATCCCCCAGCGCCGGCGGAGTGTTCGCGTTCTTCGGCTTGCTCGCGCGCGGCTGACGCCGCCGGCGACTGCGCCAGGTAATCCATCGCCATCTGCGTGGATGCCTCGGTGCCGGGATGGTGGTTGGGCCGAAGATAGCGGAACGGCACCGTCACGACGATCTTCCACGGGCCGGGCACCCGGTACTGCCGGGCGGCTCGCAACCAGTCCCGCCAGCGCGGCACGGCATCGATGCTCGGATCGCGGACCATCAAGAACCGCACCCCCGCGAGCCACCAGAACACGAACTGCGGCGCGGTGAGCAGCATCGAGAACGCCCGCAGCGGGTAGTTCCCGCACACGTTTTGATAGACATCGAAGACCAGCGAGCGGTGCTCGATCTCCTCGGCCCCGTGCCAGCGCAGCAGGTCGAGCATGGTCGGATCGGTGCTTGCGTAATCGAGGCCCTGGTTTTGAATGACCCATTGACCCAGCACAGCCGTGAAGTGTTCGAGGGCCGCGACATCGGCGAGCCGCCGGTAAAGCCACCAACGTTGCAGCCTGCGCGGCCAGCTGGGCTTTTGGTCACCGAGCGTTGACAGCCATTTCTGCAGCTTGTCGGTGTAGGGCTTGGTGTCGATCCCCTGCTCCGCCAGGTGATCGAGCACCACTTGGTGCGCCCAGGCATGCCACGCCTCCTGCTGGATGAACGGTTTGACGGCCGCCCGTAGTTCGGGGTCGTCGACCATCGGTTCGGCCTCGTTGACGACTTGGATGAACCACCGCTCACCCGCCGGCAGCAGCAAATGCAAAACATTCATCATGTGCGTGGAGAACGGGTCCTCGGGGACCCAGTGCAACGGGGTGTTCGACCAGTCGAAGCGGACCTTGCGGCGGTACGCCGGGTATCCGTCGTGGTGCACTTCCACATCGGTTGCGTCGGTCATCGGCAATCCCCCAATCCAGTGGTCACGGCATGTGACCGTGAGTACCCCGCCATGCCCGTGCGCAAGCACATTCGGGACCCCGGCGGCGATTACTCGGCGGCCGGCTCCCCGGGGGGTCCCTCGGCAAGCAGCCGGCGAAACCCGTCCTCGTCGAGGATCGGCACGCCGAGCTCTACCGCCTTGTCGTATTTGGAGCCCGGTGAATCACCGGCGATGACGTAGTCGGTCTTCTTCGACACCGACCCGGCGGCCTTTCCGCCGCGCGCGACGATTGCTTCCTTTGCGTTGTCACGGGAAAAACCCGGCAGCGAACCGGTGACCACAATCGTCAGCCCTTCCAGCGTGCGCGGCACGCTGGCGTCGCGCTCGTCGGCCATCCGCACCCCGGCGGCCCGCCACTTGTCGACGATCGCGCAATGCCAGTCGACGGTGAACCACTCGGTGAGCGCGGCGGCGATCGTCGGCCCGACCCCCTCAACCGCGGCCAGCTGCTCGGTCGACGCCGACATGATCGCGTCCAGGCTGCCGAATTCGGTCGCCAGGGCACGCGCAGCCGTCGGCCCGACATGCCGGATCGACAGCGCCACCAGCACCCGCCACAGCGGTACCTGCTTGGCCTTGTCCAGATTGTCGAGCAGCCGCCTGCCGTTGGCGGACAACTCGCCGGCCTTGGTCCGGAACAGCTCGGTACGCAACAGGTCGTCCTCGCTGAGGGCGAACAGGTCGCCCTCGTCGGCGATCACCCCGGCCTTCAACAGCGCGATGGCCGCCTCGTATCCGAGGCCCTCGATGTCGAGCGCACCGCGACCGGCGACGTGGAAGACACGCTCACGCAGCTGTGCCGGGCAGGATCGGGCGTTAGGGCAGCGGATGTCGGCGTCGCCTTCCTTGGCCGGCGCCAACGGCGTTCCGCATTCGGGACACGTGGCGGGCATGACGAATTCGCGCTCGGACCCGTCCCTGAGGTCGACAACGGGCCCCAGCACTTCCGGGATCACGTCGCCGGCTTTGCGGATCATCACGGTGTCGCCGATCAACACTCCCTTGCGCTTGACCTCGGCGGCGTTGTGCAGCGTGGCCAGCCCCACCGTCGACCCGGCGACCTTCACCGGCGTCATGAACGCGAACGGCGTGACACGTCCGGTGCGCCCGACATTCACTCTGATGTCGAGCAGCTTGGTCTGCGCTTCCTGCGGCGGGTACTTGTAGGCAACCGCCCACCGCGGCGCCCGAGACGTCGACCCCAGCCGGCGTTGCAACGCCAGTTCATCGACTTTGACCACCACGCCGTCGATTTCGTGGTCGATGTCGTAGCGATGCTCGCCCCAGTATTTGATCCGATCCTCCACGGCGGCAAGGCCGTGCACTCGCGCGGTCTGTTCTGCCACCGGCAGCCCCCAGGCTTTCAGCGCGGTGTAGGCCTCGTGCAGGGTTTTGGGCGAGAAGCCCTCGGTGTGGCCGACTCCGTGGCAGATCATCCGCAGCTTGCGCCGCGCGGTGACAGCCGGGTTCTTCTGGCGCAGCGACCCGGCCGCGCTGTTGCGCGGATTGGCGAACGGCGCTTTACCCTCGTCGACGAGGCTGGCGTTGAGCGCCTCGAAATCGGCGAGCAGGAAGAACACCTCGCCACGCACCTCGAGCACGGCGGGGACCGGGAAGTCAGCATCGGCACTGAGGCGTTCGGGGACATCGTCGATGGTGCGCGCATTGAGCGTTACGTCCTCGCCGACCCGACCGTCGCCTCGGGTGGCGGCGCGTTGCAGCCGGCCGTCGCGGTACACCAGCGACAGCGCCACTCCATCGATCTTGAGCTCGCACAAGTAGTGCGGGTCGCGGCCGATCTCGTTCTCGACCCGGTTGGTCCAGGCGACCAACTCGTCGCGGTCGAACACGTCGTCGAGGCTCAGCATCCGCTCGAGGTGCTTGGACTCGGTGAAGTCGGTGGCAAAGCCCGCGCCTCCGACCAGCTGTGTCGGGGAATCGGGGACGCGCAACTCCGGCCAGCGATCCTCCAGGGCGACGAGGTCGTTGAACATCCTGTCGAACTCGGCGTCGGAGACGATCGGCGCGTCTTTGATGTAGTACCGGAACTGGTGCTCGCGGACTTCATCGGCCAGTTCCTGCCACTGCCGCCGCACCTCGGGCGGCAACGGATCAGCTTCTGCTGAGCTCACCCTGGCAGGCTACAGCCGTTCTTCGCCGAGATTGCCATGGTGGTTGTCTCGGGCACCCAGGCCACAGCCGTGGCGGCAATCTCGCCGCGAGCCTAGATGGCGTCCGGGTCTGCGGCGAAAACCTCGGCCGCCTTGCGGGCGAGTTCCACGGCGGTGCGGGCCCACTGGGGCGTTGCACCGGCCAGCCCGCAGCCCGGGGTGACGCCGATGCGATCACGCAGCGCCGAGCGGCCGAAACCCAGGCGGTCGGTCACCGCGACCACCGCGGCGGCCACCTCCTCCGCTGACGGTCGC
>CAYNLB010000040.1:0-7654 GCA_964397935.1 uncultured Mycobacterium sp. | reverse complement strand
TCGTCGAGCGCCGCCACCGGGCTCAGCGCGGTCACCCCGGTCAGCTGTCCGCCCAGAGCCTTCGGCAGCGACGGCTCGTCGAACTGGACCACCACCGGCGTCTCGAGTCGCCGGGCCAGCGCCGTGCGGTGCGCGGCGACACCTTCGGCCAGCGACGCGGCCAGGTCGCGCACCGCGCCGGGGTCGGTGATCGCCCGGTGCCCGTTGGCCAACTCGAGCTGAGCGGCCAGCGTGATCGGCCCCGGCGCCTGCACCTTGACCGGGCGGCCGCTACCGCGCAGGCCGGCCGCTTCCCAGGCCTCTTCCAGGGCATCCATGTCCTCGTCGAGGAGGCTGACGGCGCGGCGGGTGACCGCGCCGGGCCGGGCGGCGATGCGGTAGCCGCGCGGCACGGTGTCAATGGCCACGTCGACCAGCAGCGCGCCGGCCCGCCCCACCATGTCGGCACCGACTCCCCGGGCGGGCAACTCCACGATGTGGGCCAGGGCGTCGGCCAACTCGCCGACGACGATCTCGGCGGCCTGCCGCGCGGCGATGCCGGGCCACGAGCCGATGCCGCTGGCCTTGGCGAAAGGATGGCCGAAAACACTCACCCGCCCGACCGTAGTGACGCCACCTCGCACACCGGTGACCAGGGGTGTTTGCCGCGGCACCGTGGGGTAGGTTCGACGCAAGAACGGCGCACGAAACGGTGTGGCAGATGGCGAAACCGATGCGACCGCTGCTGTTATGCGGTGCAGTGGTGCTGGCGGCTGCGTGCACCCGGGTGGTGGACGGCACGGCACTGCCGGCGTTCGGCGCCACCCGCGGGGATGGCGCCCGGGGTTTCAGTGTCGACACGATCCTGCTCGATCAGTCCCGGATGCGTGCAATCACCGGCGCCGGCGAGCATCTGACGATCATCCCCTCGATGGACGGCACCAGCCCGGTGGACATCGACGCCCTCGCCGATCACGCGCCGCGGGAATGCAGGTTCCTCTTCGCCGACACGGCCACGTTCGGGCCCGACGTCGAAGAGTTCCACAAGACGACCTTCCAGGACCCGCCCCACGGTGCGCTGATCTCCGAGGGCGCCGCCGCCTACCGAGACACCGACACCGCGCGCCGGGCTTTCGGCGCCCTGGTGGCCACCGTCAGCGACTGTGCCGACGGCAGGGCCGGGTCGATGCTCGTCGGCGACTGGCAGGCCGACGCGACCTCGCTGCACCTGCGTCCCGGCGGCTGTGGCCGCGACTATCGGATCATGTCGGTGGCCATGCTGGAAGTCACCTTCTGCGGCTTTGCGCAATCGGTGTCCGACATCGTGATGACGAACATCGCCGCGAACGTGCCGGGCTAGCGCCGCGCGTCGGCGATGGTCGCGCTGCCGAGCACCTCGTCGCCGTCGGGGTCGGGCCGATACAGCACCAGCGTCTGGCCGCGCGCCACACCCCGAAGCGGAGCCCGCAATCGCACGATCAATTCGCGATCAGCCAATTCTGCTACGGCACTTACTATTTCACCGTGCGCTCGCACCTGAACGGCGCACTCGAGAGGGCCGGACGGCGCGACTCCCCCGGTGAAAACCGGGGCGCGTCCGACCAGCTCATGCACGTCGAGATCGGCCGCCTCGCCCACCTGCACGGTCGCGGCGTCGGCGTCGATTGCCGTCACGTAACGCGGCCGGCCGTCGGGTCCGGGCCCGGCGATGCCCAGCCCTTTGCGTTGGCCAACGGTGAAACCGTGCACCCCGTCGTGCTCGGCGAGCACCGCGCCGTCCGCGTCGACCACGGCGCCGCGGCGAACCCCGATGCGCTCGCCGAGAAAAGCACGGGTGTTTCCCGATGGGATGAAGCAAATGTCGTGGCTGTCCGGCTTTTCGGCGACCGCCAAGCCCCGGCGGGCCGCTTCGGCACGGATGCGGGGCTTTGCGGTATCGCCGATCGGGAACGCGGCGTGGCGCAACTGCTCGGCGGTCAGCACGGCCAGCACGTAGGACTGATCCTTGTCCCGATCGACCGCACGGCGCAGCCGCCCACCGGACAGCCGGGCGTAGTGGCCGGTGGCCACCGTGTCGAAGCCCAGCGCAAGGGCCTTGGTCGACAGCGCCGAGAACTTGATTCGCTGGTTACACCGCACGCAGGGATTAGGCGTTTCGCCGCGGGCATAGGACGACACGAAATCGTCGATCACGTCCGCTTTGAACTTCTCCGCGAAATCCCAGACATAGAAAGGTATTCCAAGTACATCAGCGACGCGGCGCGCGTCGCTGGCGTCTTCTTTGGAGCAACAGCCCCGCGATCCGGTGCGCAGCGCGCCGGGCGCGGTTGACAGCGCCAGATGCACGCCGACAACGTCGTGTCCGGCTTCGACCATACGAGCGGCGGCGACTGACGAGTCGACACCACCGCTCATGGCAGCGAGGACTTTCACTTAGGAAGTCCCCGCGGCGGCCAGCGTCGCCCGACGTGCACGGTCCACCGCTCCTGGCAGGATCTGTAACACCGTGTCGATGTCGGCGTCAACACTGGTATGCCCCAACGAGAGTCGCAAAGACCCTCGAGCGGTGGCCGGGTCGGTCCCCATTGCGATCAGCACGTGCGACGGTTGCGCGACGCCGGCGGTGCAGGCCGACCCGGTCGAACACTCGATTCCGTTGGCATCCAACAGCATCAACAACGCATCACCTTCACAGCCGCGGAACGTGAAGTGTGCATTGCCGGGAAGTCGAAGCGGGCCCCGGGCACCGTTGAGGCTGACGTCTTCGATGTCGGTCAGTACTCCTTCGACCAAACGATCCCTTAACACACGCAGCCGCGCAGTGTTGGTTTCAAGCCCGTCCACCGAGATTTCAGCGGCCGCCGCCATTCCGACGGCACCGGCGACATCGGCAGTGCCCGAGCGGATATCGCGCTCCTGCCCGCCGCCGTGCGACAGCGGCACACAGGCGACGTCGCGACGGAGCAGCAGCGCGCCCACGGCCGGGGGACCACCGAACTTGTGCGCGGCCACGCTCATCGCCGACAGCCCGGTGGCGGCGAAGTCGACGGGCAACTGCCCCACCGCCTGAACGGCGTCGCTGTGCATCGGTACTCCAAATTCGGCGGCGACGGCTGCGAGTTCGGCCGTCGGCATGACGGTGCCGACCTCGTTGTTGGCCCACATCACCGACACCAGCGCGACATCGTCGTGGCGTGTGAGCACCTCGCGGAGAGCGGCGGCCGACACCGAACCGTCGGCGGCGGTCGGCAACCAGGTCACCTCGGCGCCTTCGCGCTCAGCGAGCCAGTTCACCGAATCGAGCACGGCGTGGTGTTCCACTGCACTGGCGACGATGCGGCGGTGGTGCGGCTCGGCGTCGCGGCGGGCCCAATAGATGCCCTTGACGGCCAGGTTGTCACTCTCGGTGCCCCCGGCGGTGAAGACCACCTCCGACGGACGCGCGCCCAGTTTGTCCGCGATCAGCTCGCGGGATTCTTCGATTCGCCGCCGTGCCGCCCGGCCACTGGTGTGCAGCGAGGACGCGTTGCCGACGCTGCCCAGCACAGCCGTCATCGCCTCGACGGCGGCAGGGTGCATCGGGGTGGTGGCGGCGTGATCCAGGTAGACCATGACTCGCCCCACGATACCGGCAGGCCAGAGCGCCCCCGGAGCTAGGAGGCCACTAGCATGTGCCCGTGACCTGGGCGCCGAGACGACCTCCCCACGCCCACCGCGGACTGGCAGCGGCTGGCCAGGGCTCGCCGATCGGTCCCCGGCAGCTGCAGAGACTCGACGTGCACCCGCGCCAGCGTGCGCCGCACGGTGAGCAGCCGGCAGATCGACCCCAACAATGTCTCGTCGCCGACGAAGGCCGGGACCGTCGATACGCTGCCGTCGACGTGATGGTAGGTCAGCCGAAGCGGTTGCACCGGGCGGCCGGCATCGATAGCGGCCTGGAACATTGCCGGATAGAACGCCCCGCATTCCAGCCCACACCAGGTGGTGCCCTCCGGGAAGCACACCACCGTCTGGCCCGAGCGCAGCCGGCGGGCCACGATGTCGACCACCGCGGGTAGCCGGCGCAGGCTGGAGCGCTCGATCGGGATGATCTTCAGGATGCGGGCCACGATCCCGATCGCGGGCCCGGTGAACATGTCGGCGCGGGCGACGAACGACCCGGGCAACACCGAGCCGATCGCGAAGACGTCCAACCAGGACCTGTGGCCGCTGACCACCAAAACCCCACGCAGATTGCGAATCGGGTTTCCCGACACTGTGATTCGGATTCCGAAACAGCGCAGCACCAATCGGCAATAGATGCGCTGCACCCGCGTTCGGCCGGGAAGCGGCACAGCCACCAGCGGCACACCCGGCGCCAGCAGCAGCGCCAGCACGACGCGAAGCACCACCCGCAGCACCACCAGCGACCGCCGCGACTGCACAGCCCCGCCCGCGGCCAGACAGCTGGAGTCGCAGGATGCGCGGGGAAGCCAGGCATGGGCGGCGTTCGCGGGAATGTTCATCGCGCGCCGCCCGCCATTGCCCCAGTCATTTCGGAGGCCGCCGAGACCGATCGCAGTCGCCTCAGATATCGGGTATCGGCGCGGCGCTTGTCCAGCAGCGCGCAGAAGTCGCCGACGCCGAAATCCGGGTCGTGCGCCGGCTCACCGCAGACCCGGGCACCCAGTCGTAAATAGCCGCGCATCAACGGCGGAACCGACGGCCGCGGCGGCGCCGGAATGTCGTCGATGGGCTGTCCGTCGACGATCACGGGCCGGTGCGGATGCACCCGGTAGTGCCGCGGTGCGGCATACCGGCCGAGGATGAAGTCGCGGACTCCGCGGAGCTGGCTACCGGGGACCTCGTCGTCGGATTCACCGCCGATGGGAACCGACACGCACCCGGTCACATAGTCGTAGCCGTAGCGGTCCAGGTAGGCCAGGATGCCTGCCCACATCAACAGCACGACGCCGCCATTGCGATGGCCCTCGCGCACCACGGCCCGTCCCATCTCGACCAGCGACGGCCTCAGCGGGTCGAACGCGCGGACGTCGAATTCCGTCTCGGTATACAGCCCTCCGGCGGCGATGGCGCCCGCCGGCGCCAGCATCCGGTAGCACCCCACCAGCTCGCCGGCGTCGTCATCGTGAACCAGGAGGTGATCGCAGTACTCGTCGAACCTGTCGACGTCGCGTCGCTCCCCGCCCGCCGCCGGCAGCGCGAAGCCGGGTGTACTGCTGAATACGTCGTATCGAAGCCGCTGCGCCGCCTCGATCATGCTGGGATCGGTGGACAGCAACAGCGAGTAGCGCGGTCCGGCGCTCGACACGGTCGCCGCGCCGTCCGGCTTGTCGCTGGGTATCAGGACAGAAGCAATGCTCATGTCACAAACGTGTCGCAACCGATGAGCTAGTCGGCATCGGCGCTATGACGTGTCGGTGCACGTCAGATGACGAAATGTGCACATTGGCCGCACACCGCCAGCACCGCGACGCAGGTCACGCATCTCGTTCGACGATCGGGTGAACGGCGCGTGTCACCCGGCCGCGGCGGGGCAACGCGCCTGTTGCCGGCCGCTCGTTCAGCCGCGCACGCCATGCTCACCGGATCGCGCGGGAACCGTTGGGCAACTTTCAAACTCGATATCAGATGCGATATCCGGTTCCGAAAGCCTGTAGTGGTGCGCGCACGGTGCAGGTGCGGCCCATGTGGTCGCCGGGCCTACACCGTGCGCGTCGAACTCAGCCCTTCCGGGCCTTGATGGCGTCGGTCAGCTGCGGAGCGACCTTGAACAGGTCACCCACAATGCCGTAGTCGGCGATCTCGAAAATGGGCGCTTCCTCGTCCTTGTTGACCGCGACGATCGTCTTGGACGTCTGCATCCCGGCGCGGTGCTGGATCGCCCCGGAAATACCCAGCGCGATGTAGAGCTGAGGTGACACCGTCTTGCCGGTCTGGCCGACCTGGAACTGGCCGGGGTAGTAGCCGGAGTCGACCGCGGCGCGCGACGCCCCGACGGCCGCACCCAGCGAGTCGGCCAGCGCCTCGACCACGCTGAAGTTCTCCGCGCTGCCCACGCCCCGGCCACCGGACACCACCATGGTGGCCTCGGTCAGCTCCGGGCGGTCGCCGGCGACCGCGGGCTCGCGGGCGGTGACCTTGGTGGCGTTCTCGGCGGCAGCCGGCACTTCCACGGTGACCTGCTCACCGGCACCGGCGGCCGGCTCCGCGTCGATGGCACCACCCCGCACCGTGATCACCGGGGTGTCGCCATTGGCCTGCGACTCGACGGTGAACGCGCCACCGAAGATAGAGTGCACGAACTTGCTGCCCTCCTGAACGCCGACCACGTCCACCAGCAGACCGGATCCGATCCGGGCCGCGAGCCGACCCGCAATCTCCTTGCCATCGGCGCTGGCGAACAGCAACACGGCGGCGGGCGCGTTCGACTCGGCCAGCGCGGCCAGCACGTCGACCACCGGGGTGATCAGATACTTATCGACGTCGTCGGATTCGGCGACGTAGATCTTGGCGGCGCCTGCCTCCTTCAGGCCGTCGACCAGGGGCCCGGCGGTCCCGGGCGCACCGACCACGACTGCGGCCGGCTCGCCCAGCGCGCGGGCGGCGGTGATCAGCTCGGAGGTGACCTTCTTCAATGCGCCTTCAGCGTGCTCGACGAGCACCAATACTTCAGCCATGGGTTATATCGCTCTTCTCGTCTGGGGAATGTCGGTTAGATGATCTTCTGGGCGACCAGGTACTGCGCGATCTGGTTGCCGCCTTCGCCTTCGTCGGCGACCTTCTCGCCCGCGGTTTTCGGCGGCTTCGGCGTCGACGACAGCACCGTCGACCCGGCGTTGGCCAGCCCGACCTCGTCGCTCTCGACCCCGATCTCGGCCAGGGTCAGCACCGTCACCTCTTTCTTCTTGGCGGCCATGATGCCTTTGAAGGACGGGAAGCGCGGCTCGTTGATCTTCTCGGTGACGCTGACCACCGCGGGCAGGGTGGCCTCCAGGGTGAACACGCCCTCGTCGGTCTCACGCTCGCCGGTGACCTTGCCGCCCTCGAGGGACAGTTTGCGCAGGTGGGTCAGCTGCGGAAGACCCAGGTACTCGGCGACGATGGCCGGTACCGCACCGCCGGTGCCGTCGGTGGCCTCATTGCCGGCAATGACGAGTTCGGTGCCCTCGATGGTGCCCAGCGCGCGCGCCAGTGCCCAGGCGGTCTGCACCACGCAGGAGCCGTGCATGCCGTCGTCCTTGAGGTGAACGGCCTTGTCGGCGCCCATCGACAGGGCCTTGCGGATCGCCTCGGTGGCGCGCTCGGGGCCCGCGGTCAGCACGGTGACCGATCCCTCGACGCCGTCGGCGGCTTCCTTCTCCCGAATCTGCAGCGCCTCTTCCACGGCGCGCTCGTTGATCTCATCCAGGACCGCGTCGGCGGCCTCGCGGTCCAGCGTGAAATCGCCGTCAGTCAGCTTGCGCTCCGACCAGGTGTCTGGGACCTGCTTGATCAGGACCACGATGTTCGTCATGAGTGTGGTTCGTCCTCCTCGAAGGGGCCCGCAGTCCTCGACTGCGCGACCTCGGTACGCGTTTAGCAACGCACGGCCGTGTTACTACCCGGTAACTTTGTGCGGTCTGCCTTCACACCATAGCGGGTAGTCGTGCAGGTTCTTGCGGCCCATGTGCCC
>CAYNLB010000039.1:33105-35446 GCA_964397935.1 uncultured Mycobacterium sp. | reverse complement strand
GTGGTCACCATTCTGGTGGTTCCAGGCCGCGTCGAAACGGTTGCGGGCTTGCTCGAAGGCGGCGTCGGCCTCGGCGGTACATCGGCCCGCGTCGCGGAAGGCCTCAGCCAGCGAAGAGATCTGTGCCGGGCTACCCGCTTGGAGGCTCTTGTTGATCGCCCAGGGATCGCCGCCAGCCTCGGCGATCAGCGCCGGGAGGCTTATATGGCGCAGGTGCATCGCACCGCCGGGAGCTGCGCGGTATGGGGCTCATCCCTCTCGGTGGACTGCGGCGCGGACGATCCCCCGGAACGGGGCCTCTCGGCGTCCGCGCACATTCTCCCCCTCCTGAACTGGTCATTAGGCTACTAACTCGCACTCGCTCGTCAATTCACCTTCAGAACTCTTCTCTCTTTTGCGTTTACTACGGTTCGAGAGATGGCTCAGTGGCAGATCGCCGCGCGGGATGCAGTTTCACCTACGATCCGGATCAAGCCGCGGCCGCTGGGGAGAACGTCCGCGAGCGAGTCGCCGAGATCACTGCAATCTTGCGCGACAACAACATTGACGTGCGGTCCCGATCACGCCCACGCATTGTGGGATTGGTTCGGTATTCAGGTTTGCGGCGAGGTGATTGATTTCTCACTGCAGGTGCGCCGTCTTGTCGTCGACCATGGCCTCCGACCCGCTGTCCCACGCAAAGGTCCGCCATCGGCAAACACGAAGGTGTAACTGGTGAAAAAGTGGGCGAAGGGGGACTTGAACCCCCACGTCCCGAAGGACACTGGCACCTGAAGCCAGCGCGTCTGCCATTCCGCCACTCGCCCGGGAAAAACAACCGATGGACCATACCACTCTAATGGCCGCATCCCCCAACCGCCGAGGAGGCCCCGGGAGCCGTCTACCACCCGGCGTCGCTGCCACCAAATGGGCTCTGAGCTGCGGCGACGCAGCTGTCAGAATTCTCGTGGTGCCGCAGCGCCGCGGGATCCCGATACCATGCTGGGGTGACAAGACGCGCGGCGAGCCGTTCGCCGCGCGCCACCTATATACCAAGGCAAGTGCGGGCAACCGATAGGGCATGAGTAGTCGACGAGGGCTCGTCGCGCGGATCGAGCGCAAGCTCGAGGCGACCGTTGACAATGCGTTTGCCCGAGTGTTCGGGGGCTCGATCGTCCCGCAGGAGGTCGAAACCCTCTTACGCCGCGAAGCCCGCGACGGTGTCCGCGCACTTCCGGGGAATCGTCTTTTGGCCCCCAACGAATACATCATTACCCTCGGTGTGCACGACTTTGAAAAGGTGGGCGCCGATCCGGATCTCACGTCGGGCAGTTTCGCTAGGGACTTGGCTGACTTCATCCATGAACAGGGGTGGCAAACGTATGGTGATGTGGTCGTCCGGTTCGAGCAGTCGACGAACCTGCGTACCGGTCAGTACCGCGCCCGTGGTGCTGTCAACCCCGATGTGCAGCCCCGCCCGACGGTCAACAACCCCGTCCGGCCACAATCAAATAACGCGTTCGGCGCAGAACGAGGAGTAGCACCAATGACTGACAATCCGAGCTACCGCGGGGCTCCGGGGCCGGGACGGCCCGGCGACGAATACTACGACGACCGCTACGGACGTCCCCAAGACGATCCACGCGGCGCCCCGGACCCGCAGGGAGGACCGGACCCACGAGGTGGATATCCGCACGAGCAGGGCGGTTACCCACCCCAGCAGGGCTACGCGCCGCCCCGCCCCCCCGAGCAGGGCGGCTACCCAGACCAGGGCGGCTACCCCGATCAACGTGGTTACCCAGACCAAGGCGGTTACCCAGACCAGGGCGGCTACCCGCCACCCCAGCAGGGCTACCCACCGCCACGCCCCCCCGAGCAGGGCGGCTACCCAGACCAGCGCGGCTACCAGGATCAGGGGCAGGGCGGTTACCCGCAGTCGTATGAGCAGCGTCCTCCTGCGCCCGCCGGCTATGGCGGCCAAGGCTACGACCAGGGCTACCGCCCAGGTGGCGGTTATGGCCCGCCCGGTCCTCCCGGTGGCGGCCAGCCGGCGGGTGGCCCGCAGGGCTACGCGGGTTATGGCGATTACGGTCGGGGACCGGGCCAGCAAGATGAGGCGGGCTACGCGCCGCCAGAACAACGTCCCGCTTACCCCGAGCAGGGCGGTGGGTACGACCAGGGGTATCAGCAGGGCGGGGGATACGGCCGGCAAGACTACGGAGCCGGCGACTACACCCAGTACGCCGAAAACGTTCCGAGCGGAGGATACGGCGGCCAGGCCGGTGGATACCCCGAGACCGCGCATCGCGACTACGAGTACGGCCAGCCCGCTGACTACGGCCAGCCCGCTGACTACGGCCAG
>CAYNLB010000039.1:0-33005 GCA_964397935.1 uncultured Mycobacterium sp. | reverse complement strand
CGACTACGAGTACGGCCAGCCCGCTGACTACGGCCAGCCCGCTGACTACGGCCAGTCCGCCGACTACGGCCAGCAGGCGGCCGGCGCCTACGGCGGCTATGGGTCCGCCCGAACGGCAGTCACCCTCCAGCTCGACGACGGCAGCGGCCGCACTTACCAGTTGCGGGAGGGCTCCAACATCGTGGGCCGCGGCCAAGATGCCCAGTTCCGGCTGCCTGACACCGGCGTGTCCCGGCGTCACCTGGAAATCCGCTGGGATGGCCAGGTCGCGCTGCTCTCTGACCTCAATTCGACCAACGGCACCACGGTCAACAACGCACCCGTACAGGAATGGCAGTTGGCCGATGGTGACGTGATCCGTCTGGGGCACTCAGAGATCATCGTCCGCATTCACTAACCCCACTGGGCTCAACGCTGCCGTGCTTCGCCCCGTGTCGACCGCCGTCCAAGTATCGTGACGTTGCCGATGTGCTCGGAGTCACGGCGCCAGGCATACGACGCTAGGACGGAAAGGACGCCAGATGCAGGGACTAGTACTGCAGCTGACGCGTGCCGGATTTTTGATGTTGTTGTGGGTATTCATCTGGTCCGCGCTGCGGATCTTGCGGACCGATATTTACGCGCCCACCGGTGCTGTCATGGTGCGCCGCGGCCTGACATTGCGAAGCACGCTGCTGCCCTCACGCCAACATCGGCATGCCGCCCGCTATCTGGTCGTGACCGAGGGCGCGCTGACCGGCGCACGCATCACCCTCAGCGGACAACCGGTATTGATCGGGCGAGCTGACGATTCGACACTGGTGCTGACCGACGATTACGCCTCGACGCGGCACGCGCGGCTATCTCAGCGCGGTTCGGAATGGTATGTCGAGGACTTAGGATCGACCAACGGCACTTACCTCGACAGGGCAAAGGTGACGACCGCGGTACGAGTTCCAATAGGAACGCCGATTCGGATCGGCAAAACGGCAATCGAGTTGCGCCCGTGACCCTGGGCCTGCGATACGCCGCCCGCAGTGATCGCGGCCTGGTACGCGCCAACAACGAAGACTCGGTCTATGCCGGCGCACGGCTACTGGCCCTGGCCGACGGAATGGGCGGCCACGCGGCCGGCGAGGTGGCGTCTCAGCTCGTGATCGCCGCGCTGGCCCACCTCGACGACGACGAGCCCGGTGGCGACCTGCTTGCCAAGCTCGACACCGCGGTACGTTCCGGCAACGCCGCCATCGCCGCACAGGTCGAAGCGGAGCCCGAGCTCGAGGGGATGGGCACCACCCTTACCGCAATCCTGTTCGCGGGCGACCGTATTGGATTGGTGCACATCGGAGACTCACGTGGTTATCTGCTGCGCGACGGTGAGCTGACCCAGATCACCAAAGACGACACGTTCGTCCAAACCCTGGTGGACGAAGGGCGGATCACTCGGGAAGAGGCACACAGCCACCCACAGCGATCACTGATCATGCGGGCGCTCACCGGTCACGAGGTCGAGCCCACATTGACCATGCGAGAAGCACGCGCGGGCGACCGCTATCTGCTCTGCTCCGACGGGCTGTCCGACCCGGTGAGCGACGAGACGATTCTCGAGGCGTTGCAGATTTCCGATGTCGCCGAGGCTGCCTACCGCCTCATCGAGTTGGCACTGCGCGGCGGCGGCCCGGACAACGTGACCGTTGTGGTTGCGGACGTCGTCGATTACGACTACGGCCAGACCCAGCCGATTCTCGCCGGCGCGGTATCCGGTGACGATGATCAACTGACCTTGCCCAATACCTCCGCCGGCCGCGCCTCAGCCATCCGGCCTCGTGCGGAAGCCGCCAAACGCGTTGCGCCGCAACCGGAAATCTCAAACCGGTTGCGGTGGTCCCGGCGGCGGATGGCCATCGTCGCCACCCTCGCGGTGCTGCTGGTTTTCACCGGCCTCGCCATCGGGTGGTGGGTCATCCAACGCAACTATTACGTCGCCGAGTACGAAGGCAAGGTTTCCATCGTCCGGGGAATTCAAGGCTCATTGCTAGGCCTGCCCCTGCATCATCCCTATTTGGTGGCCTGCCTGAGCGCCAGCAATGACCTGTCGCTGATCAGCTATGGGCAATCCGATGGTCACCCGAACTGTCAGCCGATGACGCTGCAGGATCTGCGCCGTCCCGGGCAGGTTCAGGTTCAGACCGGGCTTCCGGGTGGCAGCCTGGATCAGGCCGAATCGCAGCTACGGCAATTGCTGGCCGCATACCTGCTACCGCCCTGTCCGGCACCACGCGCCACATCTCCGCCCGAACCTCAGGTCCCGACCACCACGAGCGGGACACCCACCGCGGCATCGCCGTCCACCACCCCTTCCAGCGCCACCGCTTCATCCACCACCAGCGCCCCACCCACCAGCGCCCCACCCACTAGCGGCCCCGCGACCACTTCGCCGACAGGCCCTCCGACCACCGCGCAAAATCTAACGACACTTCCACCGCCCCCACTACAACCGGGCATCGACTGCCGGACGGTGGCATGACAACACAACTTCAGCCGCCAGTCACGGTGACGCCGCCGCTGCCTACCCGGCGCACCGCCGAACTGCTGCTGTTGTGTTTCGCCGCGCTGATCACCGTCGCCGCGTTGCTGATCGTCGAAGCGAACCAGCAGCGGGGCCTGCACTCGAACGTGACCACCTACGGGATGGTGTACCTGCTCGTTTTCGGTTCGGCGCATCTGGCCATCAGGCGCTTCGCTCCCTACACCGATCCGCTGCTGCTGCCGATAGTGGCCTTGCTCAACGGACTTGGCCTGGTGATGATTCACCGGCTGGACCTTGTCCACAACCAACTGGGCGGTCGCCAGCACGCCAGTGCGACGCAGCAGATGGTGTGGACCCTGATCGGAGTGGTCGCCTTCGCGCTCGTGGTCACCTTCTTGAAAGACCATCGACAACTGGCGCGCTACGGCTACATCTGCGGACTAGTGGGTCTGGTGCTCCTGGTCATCCCCGCGCTGCTACCGCCCTCACTGTCCGAGCAGAACGGCGCCAAAATCTGGATTCGCTTCGCCGGCTTCTCGCTTCAGCCCGCAGAATTCTCAAAGATATTGCTGCTCATCTTCTTTTCAGCGGTGCTGATTGCCAAACGCGGCCTGTTCACCAGCGTTGGCAAGCATTTCATGGGCATGACCTTGCCCCGCCCACGAGACCTCGCGCCCTTGCTGGCGGCCTGGACCATCGCCGTTGGTGTGATGGCTTTCGAAAAGGATCTCGGCACTTCACTGCTGCTCTACGCGTCGTTTCTGGTGGTGGTCTACCTAGCCACTCAGCGCTTCGCCTGGGTTGTCATCGGCTTGGTGCTGTTCGCCGCGGGAAGCGTTGTCGCGTATTTCGCTTTCGAACATGTACGGATCCGCGTACAAACGTGGTGGGATCCGTTCGCCGACCCCGACGGCCACGGGTATCAGATCGTGCAGTCGCTGTTCAGTTTCGCTACGGGTGGCATTTTCGGCACCGGCCTGGGCAACGGTCAGCCCGACACCGTGCCCGCCGCGTCGACCGATTTCATCATCGCTGCGTTCGGCGAAGAACTCGGGTTGGTCGGGCTGGCCAGCATTTTGCTGCTCTACACGATTGTCATCGTGCGCGGACTGCGCACCGCTATTGCGACACGCGACAGCTTTGGCAAGCTGTTGGCCGCGGGTCTGGCATCGACACTGGCCATACAGCTGTTCATCGTCGTCGGCGGCGTCACGCAACTCATTCCGCTTACCGGGCTGACCACACCGTGGATGTCCTACGGCGGTTCTTCACTGCTAGCGAACTATGTGCTGCTGGCCATCCTCGCCCGCATCTCACACAGCGCCCGGCGTCCCTTGCGCACCCGTGCGCGTAACAGGTCGTCGATCGCGGCGGCCGGCACCGAGGTGATCGAGAGAGTATGAACACCTCTCTCCGCCGCATCTCGTTGACCGTGATGGCGTTGACCGTGCTGCTTCTGCTCAACGCCACCATGACACAGGTCTTTGCCGCCGACGGGCTGCGGGCCGATCCGCGCAATCAGCGGGTCCTGCTCGACGAGTACTCACGTCAACGCGGCCAGATTGTCGCCGGCGCCCAGCTGCTGGCCTATTCCGTAGCGACCGACAGCCGGTTCCGGTTTCTGCGGGTCTATCCCAACCCCGAGGTGTATGCGCCCGTCACCGGCTTCTACTCGCTGAGCTACTCCAGCTCTGGCCTGGAACGCGCCGAGGACCCGCTGTTGAACGGCTCCGACGAGCGGCTGTTCGGGCGCCGGCTGGCCGACTTCTTCACCGGTCGTGATCCGCGTGGCGGCAACGTCGACACCACCATCAATCCGCGGGTCCAGCAGGCCGGCTGGGACGCAATGCAACAGGGTTGCGGGGGAACGCCGTGCAAGGGAGCCGTCGTCGCCCTCGAGCCATCCACCGGCAAGATCTTGGCCATGGTGTCGTCGCCGTCCTACGACCCCAATCTGCTGGCCTCGCATGATCCCGAGGTGCAGGCGCAAGCGTGGCACCGACTGCGCGACGACCCCAACAACCCACTCGCCAACCGGGCCATCTCCGAGACCTATCCACCCGGTTCGACGTTCAAGGTGATAACCACCGCTGCCGCACTGCAGGCCGGTGCCTCCGACACCCAGCAGCTGACGGCGGCACCCTCCATTCCGCTGCCCAACAGCACCGCGACTTTGGAGAACTACGGTGGGAAGCCGTGTGGCAACGAGCCGACCGTGTCCCTGAAGCAGGCCTTCGCCCTGTCTTGTAACACCGCTTTCGTCCAGCTGGGCCTGCTCACCGGAGCCGACGCTCTGCGCAGCATGGCGCACTCGTTCGGGCTGGATAGCACACCGAACGTAATTCCGCTGCAGGTCGCGGAATCAACCATCGGCGTCATCCCCGACGCAGACGCGCTGGGCATGTCGAGCATCGGCCAGAAGGACGTTGCGCTGACACCGCTGCAAAATGCCGAGATTGCCGCGACCATCGCCAACGACGGGGTGACGATGCAGCCCTACCTCGTCGACAGCCTCAAGGGGCCGGACCTGGCGACGATCAGCACCACCACCCCCTATGAGCAGCGCCGCGCGGTGTCGCCGCAGGTCGCCGCTAAGCTAACAGAGCTGATGATCGGCGCCGAGAAGGTCGCACAGCAGAAAGGGGCAATTCCCGGCGTGCAGATCGCATCCAAGACTGGGACCGCAGAACACGGCACCGACCCGCGCCATACGCCCCCGCACGCGTGGTACATCGCCTTCGCGCCCGCGCAGGCCCCGAAGGTTGCCGTGGCGGTGCTGGTGGAGAATGGCGCCGACCGCCTGTCCGCGACGGGGGGTGCACTCGCCGCGCCGATCGGACGGGCTGTCATCCAGGCCGCGCTGCAGGGAGGACCATGAGCCCGCGAGTTGGTGTGACGCTGTCTGGCAGGTATCGCCTGCAGCGCCTGATCGCCACCGGCGGCATGGGCCAGGTGTGGGAGGCGGTGGACAGCCGGCTGGGCCGGCGCGTTGCGGTCAAAGTGCTCAAGCAGGAGTTCTCCCAGGATCCGGAGTTCATCGAACGGTTCCGCGCCGAGGCGCGTACCACCGCGATGCTCAACCACCCCGGCATAGCCGCCGTTCACGACTACGGCGAGAGCCAGCTGGACGGGGAGGGCCGCACCGCCTATCTGGTGATGGAGCTGGTCAACGGGGAGCCGCTCAATTCGGTGCTCAAGCGAACCGGCCGGCTGTCACTACGGCATGCGCTGGACATGCTCGAGCAGACCGGTCGAGCGCTGCAAGTTGCGCACGCTGCCGGCCTGGTACACCGCGACGTCAAACCAGGCAATATCTTGATCACCCCCACCGGCCAGGTGAAGATCACCGACTTCGGCATCGCCAAGGCTGTCGACGCCGCACCGGTCACCCAGACGGGGATGGTGATGGGCACCGCCCAATACATCGCGCCCGAACAGGCCCTCGGTCACGACGCGACCCCGGCAAGTGACGTGTACTCGCTGGGAGTTGTCGGTTACGAGGTCGTTTCGGGTAAGCGGCCGTTCACCGGCGACGGCGCCCTGACGGTGGCGATGAAGCACATCAAAGAACCGCCGCCGCCGCTGCCCGCCGAATTGCCGCCCAATGTGCGGGAGCTCATTGAGATCACGCTGGTCAAGAATCCGGCGATGCGCTACCGCAGTGGGGGACCTTTCGCCGACGCCGTGGCCGCGGTACGGGCTGGTCGTCGGCCCCCGCGGCCCAGCCAATCACCGCCTCCCGGCCGGGCATCGCCGGCCGCCATTCCCTCATCGAGCGCGACGACCAGGGCGGCGGCCGCGTCCAGTGGCCGCGGCACCCCGCCCCGTCGATCCCGCCCTTCCACAGGCAGCCATCGCCCACCCCCGGCCCGGCGCACATTTTCGTCGGGCCAGCGCGCGCTGCTGTGGGCTGCCGGGGTCCTTGGAGCACTGGCGATCATCATTGCCGTGCTCATTGTCATCAATTCCCACGCGGAAACCGGGCAGCAGCCACCGCCCCCGACGGTCACCGATACGGGCGGCCCACCGCCGAGCGGAACGCCGCCGGCGAGCAAGACCCCCAGCGGTTCCGGAGCCGGCCCCGGGCTACGTCTCAATTGGACGGATCCGGGGACGATAGTTAATCCTGGACTGCAGAGCGGGCCGGCCGAGGCCGGCTGGGTTAGGCCACCGACCAGCATGTCACCGGTCCGACACGGGACACCGCGATGACCACCCCTCAGCACCTGTCCGACCGCTACGAACTGGGCGAAATCCTCGGTTTCGGGGGTATGTCGGAGGTCCATCTGGCCCGCGACGTTCGTTTGCACCGCGACGTCGCGGTCAAGGTGCTGCGCGCTGATTTGGCCCGCGATCCCAGCTTCTATCTGCGCTTCCGCCGCGAGGCGCAGAACGCCGCTGCGCTGAACCACCCGTCCATCGTCGCGGTGTACGACACCGGCGAGGCGGAAACGCCTTCGGGTCCACTGCCGTACATCGTCATGGAGTACGTCGACGGAGTCACGCTGCGCGATATCGTGCACGCCGACGGCCCCCTACCGCCCCGGCGGGCGATCGAGATCATCGCCGATGCCTGCCAAGCGTTGAACTTCAGTCATCAAAACGGCATCATCCACCGCGACGTCAAACCGGCGAACATCATGATCACCTCCAACAATGCGGTGAAGGTCATGGACTTCGGCATCGCACGGGCGATCGCCGACAGTGGCAACAGTGTCACCCAGACCGCTGCCGTGATCGGGACCGCGCAGTATCTGTCACCCGAGCAGGCCCGTGGTGATTCCGTGGACGCCCGTTCCGATGTCTATTCCCTGGGCTGTGTGCTTTACGAAATCCTCACGGGCGAACCGCCTTTCACCGGAGACTCGCCTGTCTCGGTTGCCTACCAACATGTGCGCGAAGATCCAGTTCCACCGTCCAAGCGGCATGAGGGCATCTCCGCCGACCTGGACGCCGTCGTCCTCAAGGCGTTGGCCAAGAACCCGGACAACCGCTACCAGACGGCCGCCGAGATGCGGGCCGACCTGGTACGCGTGCACAACGGTGAGACCCCCGAAGCCCCCAAAGTGCTCACTGACGCCGAGCGGACCTCGCTGCTGTCGGCTGCGGGTGGACACATCGGGAGCCCACGCACCGACCCGCTACCGCGCCAGCTTCTCGACGACAGCGACGACACCGACGGTGGTTCGGTCGGTCGCTGGATCGTCGCGGTAGCGGCGCTGGCCGTGCTGACGATCGTCGTCGTCATCGCCTTCAATGCCTTCGGCGGCACCATGCGCGATGTCCAGGTGCCCGACGTGCGGGGCCAGGTATCCGCCGACGCTATCGCCACCCTGCAAAACCGGGGCTTCAAGACCCGCACCCTGCAAGAGCCCGATTCGATAATCCCGCCCGACCACGTCATCAGCACCAACCCGGGCGCCAACGCGTCGGTGACCGCCGGCGACGAGATCACCATCAACGTCTCCACCGGGCCCGAACAGCGAGAGGTCCCCGATGTGTCCTCGCTGAGTTACGCCGACGCGGTCAACAAGCTGAAAGCCGCCGGTTTCGGCAAGTTCAAACAGGCGAACTCACCATCGCCCCCCGAGTTGTTGGGCAAGGTGATGGGCACCAACCCGCCCGCCAACCAGACGTCGGCGATCACCAATGTGATCACCGTCATCGTCGGCTCCGGGCCGGAGACCAAGGAGCTGCCCGACGTCGCGGGTCAGACTGTGGAGCTCGCAGAAAAAAACCTCAACGTCTACGGTTTCACCAAGTTCAGCCAGGCCTCGGTGGACAGCCCACGGCCGGCCGGGGAGGTGATCGGCACCAGCCCACCCAAGGGCACGACGATTCCGGTGGACTCCGTCATCGAGCTGCAGGTGTCCAAGGGCAATCAATTCGTGATGCCCGACGTGACCGGCATGTTCTGGACCGACGCCGAACCGCGGTTGCGGGCGCTGGGCTGGACCGGAGTGCTGGACAAGGGCCCCGACGTGGACGCCGGTGGCTCTATGCACAACAAGGTTGTGTATCAGAACCCGCCGGCCGGCGCCGGGGTCAACCGGGATGGGATTATCACGCTGAAGTTCGGTCAGTAGCCGCCGGCTCGGCAGGAAAATACGGTCGCACCGCGGCCCGGACGTCATTCTCCAGCCGGCGGACCAACGTGTCGTCGCGTGCCCACCCGCAATAGGTCAGCCAGTTCGCGAGCATTCGGTGCCCGCCCTCGGTGAGGATCGACTCCGGATGGAACTGGACACCGTGAATCGGCAGCTCGGTGTGGCGCACGGCCATGATCACGCCGCTGCGGGTGCGAGCCGTGACCTCCAGGACCGCTGGCAGCGACTCCGGCAAGATGGTCAGCGAGTGGTATCGAGTCGCTGTGAACGGATCCGGAAGTCCTTGCAAAACACCGACATTGGTGTGAAATACGCTGCTGGTCTTGCCATGCAGCAACTCCGGCGCGCGGTCCACGGTCGCGCCGAATGCAACGCCGATGGCTTGGTGGCCCAGGCAGACGCCGAGCAGCGGGGTGCGCTGAGCGGCGCACGCGCGAACCAGGTCGATCGAGGCACCCGCACGTTCCGGGGTGCCCGGCCCGGGGCTGAGCAGAACACCATCGAACCGCGCGGCGATGGCCGTCTCGTCGGACAGTCGGGTGTCGTCATTGCGCCACACGTCAGCCTCGACACCGAGCTGGCCGAGATATTGCACCAGGTTGAATACGAAGCTGTCGTAGTTGTCGACAACCAGGATCCGCATCGTGTCAGGGTACCGCCCGTCCCGATTCGCCGGGTCCTGCTCAGTACTCCACCGGACCCGCTGGCTGCGCGTAATGCAGTTTCTCGGGTTCGGAATGACCGACGATCTGCACATCGGATTTGACTTCTTCGTGGTAGCCGAGGCCGAATCGCACCACGTATTGCTTGTAGAGGGTAACCAGGGGAGCGGCGGCCAAAGCGGCCTGCATGGCGGCAGCATCACCGATGGCGGTGATCCTGTAGGGCGGACTGTAGGTACGCCCGTTGAGCAGCAACGTATTGCCGACGCAGCGGGGCACCGAGGTCGCGATGATCCGCTGGTCCTGCATCTGGACGGCCTCGGCGCCGGCGCTCCACAACGCGTTGAGGACGGCCTGGATGTCTTGCTGGTGGACCACCAAGTCGTCGGGCGTCGCATCGCGCGGGAACCGGCCGTTGGCGTCCCGTTGAGCGTCTTCGAGCGTCACTACCAGTCCCGGCCCGTGCACGGGGTCCATGTCCGCCTCGCCGGCCAGCTCGGCGGAGCGCCGCCGCATCGCCGACAACGCCGCATCGGAAGCGCGTCCGTGCGTGGAATCGATCTTGTTCGCCAGTCCATCGCGTTGGGCATTGAGACGGTTCACCGACGCCTGCGCCTCACGAACCAGGTCCACCAGGCGTGGGGCATCGCTGCCACGGATCTCTGCACCGCCGGACACTCCGTGTGTGGCGGCCAGCAGCAATCCGGCCAGCAGACACACCAGCGGGACACCGAACCGCCAGGGTGAACGCCGCGTGTCGCTCATGGACTCTCCATTTCCTGGTCACCGCGCCAGGTGAGCTAGTCTCGTAGCCAAGCTATGCGTGCAGTTGCGGTCTTCATCGTTGCATCCCGTCCCGCTCACCGTGTCGTTGAGGTAATTCCGGAGTAATCATGCCCAAGTCCAAGGTTCGCAAGAAGAACGACTTCACCGTCAGCGCAGTCAGCCGCACACCGGTGAAGGTGAAGGTCGGGCCGTCCAGTGTGTGGTTCGTTGCGCTGTTCATCGGCCTGATGTTGATCGGGCTCGTCTGGCTGATGGTGTTCCAGTTGGCCGCCGTGGGAACCCAGGCTCCGACGGCCCTGAACTGGATGGCGCAACTGGGCCCCTGGAACTACGCCATCGCGTTCGCTTTCATGATCACCGGCTTGTTGCTCACGATGCGCTGGCACTGATCGCGACCACTGACAGAATGAATTCATTTCGGGGTTGATTCGTTAGCGCGCCAGCAACTTGTCGCTCACCCAATCACACGCGTGTGATTCATCCCCACTGTTGATAGCGTCTGTGGATAACCGCATAGGCCGTGGTGGGAAGGGCTAAGTAGCGCATGCAGCAAACAGAATGGGAGCCGCCTGCGGCGGGAATCGCTGGTTGTGGGGCCGCGGGCGTTTTGATGGCTATCATTAGTGTGACCGTGGTCACAGACCTGCCGGGGCGCGTTTTGACGGGCGTTGCCGCAGCAGGTCTGATCTTGTTTGCGGGCGTGACGTGGCGCGCGCGTCCCAAGCTGGCAATCACTCCCGGCGGCCTGACGCTTCGGGGCTGGTTCCGGACGCAGGTATTGCAGCACTCCGACATCAAGATCATCCGGATCATCGAGTTCCGCCGCTACGGACGCAAAGTCCGGCTGCTCGAGATCGAGACGGCCGACGGCGAATTGGTGCTCTTCTCGCGTTGGGACCTCGGGACCGACCCGGTGGAGGTGCTCGATGCGCTCACGAACGCCGGCTATGCGGGCCGTCCACAGCGCTGAACGACGCCGGCCCGGCGTCCTCCCGGCCGGCCTATGAGATGGTGATCGACTCGATCACGACCGGTTGGGTGGGACGGTCGTTGCCGTCGGTTGGTGTCGCGGAGATCGTCTCGACCACTCGTTGCGACTCGGGATCGGTCACTTCGCCGAAGATCGTGTGGCGCCGGTTCAAGTGCGGCGTCTCGCCCACGGTGATGAAGAACTGCGAGCCATTGGTACCCGGACCGGCATTCGCCATTGCCAGCAGGTACGGCTTGTCGAATTGTAGTTCGGGGTGGAATTCGTCGGCGAACTTGTAGCCCGGGCCGCCGCGGCCCGTTCCGGTTGGATCACCACCCTGGATCATGAAGCCCCGGATCACCCGGTGAAAGACGGCGCCATCGTAGAACGGGCCGGACGAGCCCCCCGATGCGTTCTGGGTCGAGTACTCCTTGGTGCCCTGCGCCAGGCCAACGAAGTTGGCGACGGTCTTGGGCGCATGGTTTCCGAACAATGCGACCTTGATGTCGCCGCGGTTGGTGTGGAGCGTGGCGGTAGCAGTCTGAATGGGGCTGTTAGTCACGGCATCAAAGTCTGCCACTACGCGCAGGCGTGTTCGCACCCGGTGTCGCTCGAGCCTGCCCGCCACGCAAAACCCGGCGTTCGCACAATGGTCCCGCCGGCGTCCCTATGCTGGCAGTCTGTTCAGATACCCGACCAGCCGTGGGCCAGGGCGGCACAGAGAGGCGGCAGATGAGCGCAAAGACGGAATCCCGGATAACCCCTCGGGAGCGATTGGCCCGGGGCCTGACGTACTCGGCCATGGGACCGGTGGACGTCACCCGAGGAGTTGTCGGCCTGGGTGTCCAGTCCGCGCAGTCCGGCGCATCGGAGCTCCGTCGCCGTTATCAGGAAGGACGTCTGGCGCGTGAAATCGCTGCGGCTCAAGAAACGCTCACGCAGGAGTTGGCCGCCGCGCAGGAGGTAGTCGCCAGCCTGCCTCAGGCGCTGCAGGACGCGCGGCGAGCCCAGCGCCGCAGTAAGCGTCCGTGGATCATCGCGGGCGTCGCGGTCGCGGTCCTGGCCGGTGGCGCCGTCACCTTCAGCATCGTCCGGCGCTCGACGCACGTGGGGCGCCAAGAAGAACCTTCGCCCCGGCCTCCCAGCGTCGATGTGCAACCGCGACCATGACCGCACCGCGGGCCTTTCCAGAGTGAATCGGCGCTGTTGTCCGGCTCGCGCCACTCGTTGACATCTTGCGAGTTCCGGCGGACGACGGATCGCCGGACTCGATGGTTTCGTAATCGTCGAATTCGTCATGTTTTGGTGGGACGTGCGCCTCGGCCAGACAATCGGCAAACCGCAACGTCACCCGGATGAGTACTGCTGTGGCAGGCACTCCACCAAGGCTTTTCCCGGCTTTTCGCTATTTCTTCATGTTTCTGCGGTTTCAGGCCCGCACACTTACGGCATCGTCAACGGGAAGAAGGAAGGGAACGCATCAAATGGTCTCACTCCGCTGGCTGGCCAGACTGCTCATCCCTGTCATGGCCGGCGTCGCCCTGGTTACCAGCGCCGCGATCGCCGCCGCCGATGACGCCGATGACGCATACCTCGCCCAGCTGCGCGCCGCCGGCTTCACCTGGCCACCGGACCACGATGCCGCCCTCACCGGGATGGGGCGCCTTATCTGCGACGATATCGCGTCGGGGTGGACGTATGACCAGATCGCCCAGCACATCCACGCCACCTTGGACCCGAGAAACGTCACACTCGGGCACGTCGGATCCATGGTGAGCCTGGCGCATTCGACGTATTGCCCCAGCCAGCCGTGCCTGAGTCTTCGCTGCTGAGCGGTCCCTGACCGAAGCTGCTAGATTTCGCCCGCTGCGGCACAAGCTCCCGCGCCCAACCCGGCGCAGAGTTCCCGAACCTGCTGGCGCTCAGCAGCGGCCGCGGTGCGATCTCGACCAGTGGAGACCAGTGGAGCCTAGGGGAATCGAACCCCTGACACCTGCCTTGCAAAGGCAGTGCTCTACCAACTGAGCTAAGGCCCCTCATCGTGACCGGGTGGATAACCGGGTGTGTCCTCCACCGCCACGTGCCAGACCTCGACTTCACGCCGAGACCATGCCAACGCCGCCACTACAGCGATCAGCGCCAGTGGCACTCCAAGTCTCGCGCAACGTCTTGACGGGCACATGGTTGTGGGCCTAGGAGGACTCGAACCTCCGACCTCTTCGTTATCAGCGAAGCGCTCTAACCGCCTGAGCTATAGGCCCGTACTCAGGTACGGCCGAGCGACGAGATTACCGCAATCGCAGCCCGACCCCCAAAAACGCAAGATCCGAATTAGTCGCGGTCCGCGAGGGTGACCTCTATGCCGCCGATCAAATCGGTGGTCAGGTTGTAGATGAACGCGCCGATGGTCGCCATCGCGGTCAACAACACGATGTTGACCAAGCCGATCAGGAAGGCGCCGCCGAAGATCGTCCCGCTCGAGACCAGTTCGCCCGTGTTGCCGCTGGTGTTGTTCAGCAGGTCGCCCACATTGCTGTTCAGCTTGGACCACACGCCCATGCCGCCGAGCACGAGATAGAGAAACGCCACCGCGATCATCCAGACGAAGAACAACGCCACCGAGAGCAACAGCGATACCTTCAACATGCTCCACGGATCGACCCGGCGAATTTGCATGCTCGCCCGAACCGGGCCACGTGTTCGCCGCGACACCTGTATGCGGTTGTCGCGGGCTTCTCGGCTCACGCGGTTTTCCACGGGGCCCGGACGGCCCGGTCCCGATGAACTCGCCGTCTCCGAATTACGGTCGGATGCGGTCTTGTGTTCGGGACCTCGCGGCATTGGCCCGGACAGATCGGGCAACTCGCTGGCGTAGGCCTCAACCGAGGGCCCGTCGCCGCGTGTCCGCGCAGCATCCGGGTCGTGCGACGGGTTCTTCGAATGTGGGGGCCCGCCGCCCCCGGGCTGGTTCCCACCGGCAATGAAGCGGTTCAGCCGGGCCTCGATACCGGCCGATGGGCCGGGTGGCCGCTTCTCGGCGGGCGGTTCGGTCTGGCGATGCGGTGCCTGCGGCCCCCGGGGGCCGCCGCGCTGCCGGGACGGCGAGTCGCCGGCGTCTTCAATCCGGTCACCCTGTGCGGGCGTCGCACGGTGTATACCGGCACGTTCGACCGAGCCATCCCCATTGTGGCTGTCACCCTTTTTGGGGGCGCCCGGCTCGTTCGGTGAGGTCACCCCGACTCCTTAGTTCACCTACCGTCGCCGCCCGGGCGGTGGTAGTCGCGTTATGTCCGGTCCGGCTGAGTCTAGTTGCCCAACCAGTCTTGGCGGGCGGCGCTTGCCCGCACGTTACCGACTAACCGTCCGACTCCGCAGTCCCGTCACTTGCCCCGACGACTTCTTCGGCATTTGCCTCGGCGTTGCGTGCAATGGCCAGCAACGTGTCGCCTGTGCCCAGGTTCATCAGACGAACGCCCTTGGTCTGCCGTCCAGCCTTACGCACCTGGCCCGCCGCGGTGCGGATCACGCCGCCCCCAGATGTGATTGCGTACAGCTCGCTGTCGTCGTCGACGATCAGCGCGCCGACCAACTTGCCGCGCCGACGGTCATACATCACCGTCAAGACTCCCTTACCGCCGCGGCCCTGAACTGGATACTCCTCGATCGCGGTGCGCTTGGCGTAGCCCCCGGACGTCGCCACCAACAGGAAGGTGCCCTCACGAACGACGTTGAGGGACAACAGATAATCGTCGGTGTTGAACCGCATACCCTGCACGCCCGAGGTGGCGCGTCCCATTGGTCGCAGCGCCTCGTCGGTCGCCGAGAACCTGATGGACTGACCGTTGGCCGAGACCAACAGCAGGTCCTCCTCCGAGGAGCACAGCACCGCACCGACCAGTTCGTCGTTGTCGCGCAGGTTGATGGCCACGATCCCGCCCGACCGGTTGGAATCGAACTCGGTCAGTTTGGTCTTTTTCACCAGACCGTTGCGAGTGGCCAGGACCAGGTACGGGGCGTCCTCGTAGCCCCGGATCTGGATGACTTGCGCGATGCGCTCCTCGGGCTGGAAGGCGAGCAGGTTCGCGACGTGCTGACCTCGAGCGGTCCGCGATGCCTCCGGTAGTTCGTACGCCTTCGCGCGGTAGACCCGGCCCTGCGTGGTGAAGAACAAGATCCAGTCGTGCGTGGAGCACACGAAGAAGTGCCGCACGATGTCGTCTTGCTTCAGGCCGGCGCCCTGCACACCCTTGCCGCCGCGTTTCTGGCTGCGGTACAGGTCGGTCTTGGTGCGTTTGGCGTAGCCGGTCTCGGTGATCGTGACGACGACGTCTTCGCGGGCGATCAGGTCCTCATCGCTGACGTCGCCGTCGGCGGCGACGATGCGGGTGCGGCGGTCGTCGCCGTGTTTGTCGACGATCTCCGCGAGTTCGTCGTGCACGATCGCGCGCTGCCGCTCCGGTTTCGCCAGGATGTCCTCCAAGTCGGCGATCTCGGCTTCGATCTTGGCCAGATCGTCGATGATGCGTTGCCGTTCCAGGGCAGCCAGCCGCCGCAACTGCATGTCCAGGATGGCCTGGGCCTGAATTTCGTCGATATCGAGCAGCTCGATCAGCCCTGCGCGAGCGATATCAACCGTTTCCGAGGCCCGGATCAGAGCGATGACCTCGTCCAGCGCGTCGAGCGCTTTGACCAGACCGCGCAGAATGTGGGCGCGCTCGTTGGCTTTGCGCAATCGATAGGTGGTGCGCCGGACGATCACGTCGAGCTGGTGCTCGACGTAGTGACGGATCAGCTGGTCGAGCCGCAGCGTGCGCGGCACCCCATCGACGATGGCCAGCATGTTGGCGCCGAAACTGGTCTGCAGCTGGGTGTGCTTGTAGAGATTGTTGAGCACCACCTTGGCGACCGCATCGCGCTTGATCTCGACGACGATGCGCAGCCCTACTCGGTCGCTGCTCTGGTCTTCGATGTTGGCGATGCCGACAAGCCTGCCGTCGCGAACCTGCTCGGCGATCGAGGTGATGAAGTTGTCGTGGTTGACTTGGTACGGCAACTCGGTTATCACCAGCGAGGTGCGTCCGCGCGAATCTTCTTCGACCTCGACGACACCCCGCATCCGGATGGAGCCGCGGCCGGTCTTGTAGGCATCCACGATGCCTTGCGACCCGACAATCAGTCCGGAAGTGGGGAAGTCGGGACCCTTGACGCGTTTGGTGACCGCGGCCAGGGTCGCTTCTTCGTCGGCGTCATAATTGTCCAACGCCCAGAAGACGGCCTCGGCGAGCTCGCGCAGATTGTGCGGGGGGATGTTGGTCGCCATGCCGACCGCGATGCCACCCGAGCCGTTGGCCAGCAGATTGGGGAACCGGCTGGGAAGTACTGTCGGCTCTTGCACCCGACCGTCGTAGTTGGGTACGAAATCGACTGTTTCTTCGTCGATTTCACGCAGCATCTCCATCGCCAGGGGAGTCAGCCGCGCTTCTGTATATCTCATGGCGGCCGGCGGGTCGTTGCCGGGAGAGCCGAAGTTGCCCTGCCCGTCGACGAGCGGATAGCGCAGTGACCACGGCTGCGCCATGCGCACGAGCGTGTCGTAGATGGATGCGTCGCCGTGCGGGTGGTAGTTGCCCATCGTCTCGGCCACCGAACGTGCCGACTTGGCGTGGCTGCGGTCCGGGCGGAATCCCGAGTCGTACATGGCATAGAGCACCCTGCGGTGCACCGGTTTGAGGCCGTCACGCACTTCGGGTAGCGCGCGGCCGACGATCACGCTCATTGCATAATCGATGTAGCTACGCTGCATCTCCTGCTGGATATCAACGGGTTCGACCCGCTCTGCGGGCTGGTCGCCCGGCAGCGTCGTGTCAGTCATCTATTCCTCGTTCGGGTTGACGTGTCTGATTCGTCAGACATCCAGGAATCGAACGTCTTTGGCGTTGCGGGTGATGAAGCTTCGACGCGCGTCGACATCTTCGCCCATCAAAATCGAGAACAACTCGTCCGCCGCCGCCGCGTCGTCGAGCGTGATTTGTCGCAGTACCCGCACCGACGGGTCCATCGTCGTTTCCCACAACTCCTTGGCATCCATTTCGCCCAGGCCTTTGTAACGCTGGATACCGTCATCTTTGTTGATCTTCTTGCCGGCCTTCAGGCCGGCTTCCAACAAACCGTCGCGCTCCCGATCGGAGTACGCGAATTCCGGGTCGGTGCGCTGCCACTTCAGCTTGTACAGCGGTGGCTGCGCAAGGAACACGTGCCCGTTCTCGATCAGCGGCCGCATGAACCGGAACAACAGCGTCAACAACAACGTCGAGATGTGCTGCCCGTCCACGTCGGCGTCGGCCATCAACACGATCTTGTGATAGCGCAGCCTGCCGATATCGAACTCGTCGTGGATCCCGGTCCCCAGCGCGGTAATGATCGCCTGGACTTCGGTGTTCTTCAGCACTCGGTCGATCCGCGCCTTCTCGACGTTGATGATCTTGCCGCGCAACGGAAGGATGGCCTGGAACATCGAATCGCGGCCGCTCTTGGCCGAGCCGCCGGCCGAATCGCCCTCAACGACATAGAGTTCCGATTTCCGTGGGTCGGTGGAACGGCAGTCGGCCAGTTTACCCGGAAGGCCGCCCAGGTCGGTCGCGCTCTTGCGGCGCACCAACTCTCGTGCCTTGCGCGCTGCGATACGCGCCTGCGCAGATGAAACCGCTTTGTTGACAACCACTTTAGCGTCCGAGGGGTTGGCTTCGAACCAGTGCGTGAGCTGTTCGTTGCAGACTTTTTGAACGAACGATTTCACCTCGGTGTTGCCCAGCTTGGTTTTCGTCTGACCCTCGAATTGCGGCTCGCTGACCTTCACGGAGAGCACCGCCGCGAGGCCTTCCCGGATGTCGTCCCCGGTGAGGTTGGGATCCTTGTCCTTCAGCAGCTTCTTGTCTTTGGCGTATTTGTTGACCACCGACGTCAGCGCGCTGCGGAAGCCCTCCTCGTGGGTACCACCCTCATGGGTGTTGATCGTGTTGGCAAAAGTATGAACCGACTCCGAGTATCCGCCGTTCCATTGCATCGCGATTTCGACCTCGTGGCCGGAGCCTTTTCCGTCGAAGTCGATGATGCTCTGCTGGATCGGGCTCTTGGTGCGATTGATGTGCTTGACGAAGTCGACCAGGCCACCGGGGTAGTGGAACGTGCGACGCTTGACTTTGTGGGGCGCGCTCGATTCCGCCGCCTTTTCTTGAGCGGACTTAGGCGCTTCGGCGGTATCACTGACGACGTCGTCCACCACGTCCTCGTTGCTGACCCGTTCGTCGGTCAGGTTGATCGTCAGACCCTTGTTCAGAAACGCCATCTCCTGCAACCGGCGCGCCACCGTTTCGAAGTCGTATTCGGTGGTTTCGAAGATGTCGGAATCCGCCCAGAATCTGATCGTGGTTCCCGTTTTTTTGGTGGCCTCGCCCTGCTTGAGAGTTCCGGGCACGGCGTGGTCGTAGAACTGAGACCACATATATCCGTCGCGGGCGATGTCGACCTCGAGCCGTGTCGACAGCGCGTTCACCACCGACACCCCAACGCCGTGCAAACCGCCGCTCACGTTGTAGCCGCTGTTCTCACCACCGAACTTGCCGCCGGCGTGTAGTTGGGTCATCACCACGTCCACGGTCGGGGCGCCCGTGGCGTGCATCGCGACCGGAATGCCGCGGCCGTTGTCGGTGACTTCCACGCTGCCGTCGTCGAGTAGCCGCACGTCCACCTTGGTGGCGTAACCCGCCATCGCCTCGTCTACGGCGTTGTCCACCACCTCCCAGATGAGGTGGTGTAAACCACGCTCACCGGTGGATCCGATATACATCCCCGGGCGTTTGCGGACGGCCTCCAATCCCTCCAGAACGGTGATTTGTTCGGCGCCGTATCCGCCTTGGGACTTCTTCTTCTGGGCAGCCACGGTCCGAGTGCTCTCCTTGGGGTTGCATGCGAGCGGTCCAATCGCCGCAGCGATCGCATGCCGTCAGTCTACCGTGAACGGCCGTCAGCACCGATTCTCCGGGCGCGTTTCTACCCAGCTAACCGCGCCGTGCGCACGATTTCTTCATTCCAGCCGCGTCCCGACGTGCATCAAGGGAGTCCATGTCGTCCTGATGGCTTTGAGCGGCCTGTTGACAAAACGTCGCCTGGGGATAAACCCAACGCCCTACCCGTAGGTATCGCGGGGCCCTCTTCCGGCGATATGGCGGGGCCCCTTACGCCACGATGGCGTCGCCGGCCCGGTGATTTTCAGCGACGTCACCACCCCGTTGCCGACCGCCACCGCAATCTTGGCCAACAGCTGCGATTGAATCATCCGTAATTGGGTGGCCCAGGCCGTTGATTCGGCCACCACGCTGAGCACTCCCTCGCTCAGTGCCGTGGGCACGGCGTGGTCGGCAATTTGTTGACCGACAACGCCCGACCAGTTACCGAGAACCGTGCCCTCGGCGACGTGACCGGACCAGCCACGCCTTTTCGCCAGCTCCCGCGCCACCCTGCCCAATGGCTGCGGATCACGAACATCGGGCCCGGGTCCCGACCAACTTCGCCGTTGTCCCGCAACACGGCGCGAAGCGGGCGGCCCCCCGCGCCCACGACCGGCGTCCTTGCCCTGCGCGCGGGCGGCGGCGCGGGCTTCTTCGAGGGTGCGGCGCACCAGATCGATGCCGGTCGGCCCACGCGATTGCCCGGTCTCATCTCGGTTCGGCGTGTCCCCTATGCCGGTCATGATCGCACCGCCGACACCCGGCCGTCATCGTCCTCACGCAACTCGATCTCTACCTCCCTGGCCGCCCAGCCCGACGGAATATCGTCCACCACCGCCGCCGTAACCAAGACCTGCTCCGCCGACTCCGCCACAGTGGCCAGGGCGCGGCGCCGGGCGATGTCGAGTTCGGCGAAAACATCATCGAGCAACAACACCGGTTCGCTGCCATCGGCGCGCAACAATTCATATGCCGCTAACCGCAACGCCACCGCGAACGACCACGACTCCCCATGACTGGCGAAGCCTTTTGCTGGTTGCTCGCCGAGTGACAAGTCCAGATCGTCTCGATGGGGACCAACCAAACACATTCCCCGTTCCAATTCCGCATCGCGGCGAGCCGACAGCGCCGTCAACAAAGCGGCTTCGAGAATGTCGCGGTCGTTGCCGCCCGCAGTCCCCGTGGCCTCGGTACCGAGGCTGGCCCGGTAGGTGATCGACGCCGAGCGTGAACCCGGTGCCAACAACTGATAGGCCTTTTCTACCTCGGGCGCCAGCTGATTCACCAGATCGATTCGTGCGGACATCAATTCAGCGCCGTGTGCGGCCAGCCGGCTATCCCACACATCGAGGGTGGCAAGAGCACCGTGATCGGCTTTGTGCCGTCCGGCCGACAGTGACTTCAACAGGGCCGTCCGCTGCCGCAAGACCTTGTCATAGTCTCCGCGGACCGCGGCAATCGTCGGCCGCCGTACCGTTGCCAGGTCGTCGAGGTAACGGCGCCGATCGGATGGGTCTCCACGCACTAAACCGAGGTCTTCGGGGGCAAAGAGGACCGCACGTAAAACCCCGACGACCTCCCGCGTGCTACGCACCGGTGACCTGTTCAATCGTGCCTTGTTCGCTCGCCCCGCCGCGATCTCGAGATCGATCGCACATTCCCTGCCCTCGTTGACGACGATCGTCGAAACCACCGCGCGGTCGGCGCCCGCACGAATCAATGGGGTGTCAGTGCCTACCCGGTGCGAACCCAGAGTGCTCGAATACCACAACGCCTCAATCAGATTCGTCTTACCGAAACCATTGGAGCCAACAAACACCGTCCGCCCCGGCCCCAACTCGAGGTCAGCCTCCGCCCAGGACCGGAAGTCACGCAGTCCCAAATGCCGGACGTACACCTATCCAGGCAACCGAACTGGCATCAACAAATAGACATAGTCCGTCGGCAAGGCCGCAAAGGGACCATTACCGGTCGGGAGGCTGTCGTCGTCTGGAGCAGGACGCAGCAAAGCGGGCTTACCCGGAGTCGTGAAGCCGAACGACACCCGCTCTGAATGGACGGAGCCAAGCCCGTCGGTCAGGTAGGTCGGGTTGAATGCAATCGTCAACGGTTCACCAACGAAGTCCACGGCAAGATCTTCTTCGGCCCGACCGACATCGTCAGCACCCGCGGACAGCCGCAGCATGCCGTCGGCAAATTCCATCCGCACCTGCGCACCTCGATCGGCGACCAGCGCAACCAGCTTGATCGCCTCGATCAACTCGGCCACGTTGATGGTCGCCACCGCCGTATGCTCCGCCGGCAACAACTGCCGGAACTTCGGAAACTCCGCGTCAAGCAGTCGCGTCGTACTACGCTTGCCATTCCCGCTGATCCCGAGCAGCCCGTCTTTTCCAACCCCCGTGCCTGCACCCAACGCCAAACGAACATCAGAGCCATCAGCACCCGCCCTGGCGGCTTCGGCCAGCGTCTTGGCCGGTACCAGCACTGCGGCCTCGATGTCGGGCGATGACGCCGACCATGTCAACTCGCGCACTGCCAAACGGAATCTGTCGGTGGCCGCCAAAACCACCGTGTCCCCCGATATCTCGACCCTGATCCCGGTCAACATCGGCAATGTGTCGTCGCGGCCAGCCGCAACGGCAACTTGACCGATCGCCTCCGCGAACAAATCCGCGGACAGCGTCCCTGTCTCGTCCGGTAACGCGGGCAACGTCGGGTAATCCTCGACTGCCATCGTTGGCAACGAGAACCTGGCGCTCCCGCAGTTGAGAGCGACCCGACTACCATCCACGTAGAAGTCCACGGGCTTGTTCGGCAACGCCCGAGTGATGTCTGACAACAGTCTCCCAGAAACCAAAACGCTTCCAGGAGAGGCTACTTCAGCCGCAACCTGTGCTTCTGCGGAAACTTCGTAGTCGAATCCGGCGATAGTCAGGCCGTGATCCGAGCCAGTCAGCAGAACTCCTGACAACACCGGCACCGCCGGTCTGGCCGGCAAGTTCTTCGCCACCCACGACACAGCGTCGGCGAAGGACTCCCGCACCAAACGAAACTTCAAGTCGCTGAGGCCAGCCGTTGTCGCCGCGTCCATAGCGTCCCTTCACCTAATCCAGCGTTCACAATCCAGTGGCTAGTCGCCCTCGCTAGCACGGGGCCCCGGGACGGACGCCGATGACACGTGCTGCGCCATGACGACCGTAACGGCAGTCGAAGAACAACCGTAGATCCTCGGAGGCCATCTTGAAAGCTAATCGGAAAGGCCGACAGACCGAGCGAACCACGGCTTCGTGCTGCGTGTGTAGGGGGCGTCCCCAAGCCTGTATTTCAAAGAAGAACCAATGGAGAGATTTGAGTATCAGTAATAGGGGTTGTGCATCCTGGGGACGGTCGAGTCTCGACGCAGCTTGGCGGGAGTGTCGGCTTGTGGATGACAACGTGGGTAGTTGTGAGTGTTGTGTTGGTCGGGTGGGGATGGTGGGCGGGTGTGTATGCAGAGTGGATTGGTGCACCGGTGTTTGGTGGGTCTGTGCACAGGCCTGCCCACAGCATCATGGTGTGGCTGATGTGACAGACGTGCGAGAAGTTTTTTCGGAAAATATTGTGCGATGGCGGGTGATGTCAGCGCTTGGAACGCTGACGGATGCGGGTAGTGAGTTCTTTGACGTGATCGAAGACCTCACGGCGCTCGGCCATCTCTGACAAGATCTTCCGTTGCGCGTACATGACCGTGGTGTGGTCACGGCCAAATGCCTGGCCGATCTTCGGTAGTGACAAGTCGGTGAGTTCGCGGCACAGGTACATCGCGATTTGGCGTGACTGAGCGAGGGCTCGGGTCTTGCCCGGCCCGCGTAGTTCTTCGACCGTGGTGTCGAAGTATTCGGCGGTGGCGGCCATGATGGTGGCCGCACTTATCTGCATTGTGCTGGCATCGGCGATCAGGTCGCGCAGCACGATCTCCGCCAGTGCCTTGTCGATCGGAGTCTTGTTCAGCGAAGCGAACGCGGTGACCCGGATGAGGGCGCCCTCAAGTTCACGAATGTTGCGCTCGATGCTGCTGGCGATTAGTTCGAGCACGTCGCCGGGCACCGCGAGGCGCTCCATCTGTGCTTTCTTTCGCAAGATGGCGATGCGCGTTTCCAGTTCTGGGGGCTGTACGTCGGTGATCAAGCCCCACTCGAACCGAGTCCGTAGGCGGTCTTCCAGGGTGGCGAGTTGTTTCGGCGGACGGTCGGAAGAGATGACGATCTGCTTGTTGGCGTTATGCAGCGTGTTGAAGGTGTGGAAGAACTCTTCTTGGATACCTTCTTTGCCCTCGATGAACTGAATGTCATCGACAAGCAGCACGTCGACGTCGCGATAGCTGCGTTTGAAGGCGACCTTGCGGTCGTCGCGCAGCGAGTTGATGAAGTCGTTGGTGAATTCCTCGGTGGAAACGTACTTGACGCGCATCCCCGGGAAGAGTCGTTGAGCGTAATTGCCGGCGGCATGTAACAGGTGGGTCTTGCCCAGCCCGGACTCTCCCCAGATGAACAGGGGATTGTAGGCGCGGGCCGGTGCTTCGGCGATGGCCAGGGCCGCGGCGTGCGCGAACCGATTGGAGGCACCGATGACGAACGTATCGAAGGTGTAGCGCCGATTGAGACTGGTTTCGCCGGCGACGGCGGAGTCGGCGAGGTGTGGACGCTCGGTGAAGTAGTTGGGCCAACTCTGCTGGCCGCCCTCGGGGAATTCGCCGTTTTCGTAGGGTTCGTCGGTGTCGATGATGGTGTCTTCGGACTGGCCGAAGGGTTCGGGCTGGGCGAACGTGTCCGGCGGTGCGAGCGCAATGTCATCGGAGTGGTCTGCAGGCGGGGCGATGCGCACTCCGAGTTGGATCTGCTGTCCGAGTCGGCGGCTGAGCGCATCGGTGATGGGAGCCCGTAAGTGACGTTCGATCTCGTTTTGCACGAAGCTGCTCGGCACGGACAGCAGGGCAAACCCTTCGACGATCGTGAGCGGCTGCACCAGGTTGAGCCAAGCTCGTTGCTGAGGGGTTAGAGGGGTGATGAGAGTTGTGCGGTTGGCGCTTGCGCCGTCTGACGCGGACTCGCCATTGAGTTCGGAGACGACCGCGTTCCACACTGCCGTGAAAGCTGAACCGGGGTCATCGGTCAACGACGCATCTCCCTGGTTCTCGAACGTCCCGGGTCGAAGTACAGCCATTGCTTGGCGACAAAGCAACTGTCCACATAGTTATACACAGATGTGGACAGGATAGTCGTGCGACGAGCCACAACCTTCCGGAGACGGCTCGCGATCTCCGCGCTGAAAGATAACCCCTCGAGGTTGTCTAGGCAGCTAGTCGATCCACCATCCTCGCTTCGTTTTCGAGCGCTGCTCGGGTCTTAAAACGACCTTGGCAGAAGCTAGCAGTTTTCCGTGCGGCTGCCAACCGTTGTGTTGCATTCCAACCAACTTGTTTAAGATCGACCGGGCTTGATTCGCCGCTGGCGCCGCCGTCGGAGTGATCCGAGGCGACTGGCGGGCGGTTATGTTTCGGATCGTGCCGTCGCGGCAGGTCAGGTTTGACCCGGCGAAGGCGCGTCAGTACCCTCAAACAGTCGCCCGAAAGTCGGCGATGCGGCTGCGATCCGGGATTGTCCGGGGACCGCGCCGGCCAGTAGCAAGACCACCTCCGACCGAACCCGCGGACGACCCGATCTGCGGCCGGCTGGTTGGGAAAGTATGAGCGAGAGACAACGAGGAGAACGTCGTGGCCAAGGGCAAGCGGACCTTCCAGCCGAACAACCGGCGGCGAGCCCGCGTGCATGGCTTCCGGTTGCGGATGCGTACCCGTGCCGGCCGTTCGATCGTGTCGAACCGGCGGCGTAAGGGTCGCCGCGCGCTGTCTGCCTGATCGCCGGGCCAGGTTTTCGGCGGTGCTTCCCGCGCGCAACCGCATGAGGCGGTCAACGGAGTTTGACGCCACGGTGAAGCACGGCATTCGCATGGCGCAGCCGGATGTGATTGTTCACATCCGGCAGGGGAGCGACCAGAGCGTGGTTCCACGCGTGGGGTTGATCATCGCGAAATCAGTGGGGTCGGCCGTAGAACGGCATCGGGTCGCCCGCCGGTTGCGCCATGTCGCTCGCACGGTGTTCGGCGACCTCGACGAGTCGCCTCAAGTGGTCATCCGGGCGTTGCCGAGTAGCCGCAGCGCGTCATCGGTGCGGTTGGAGCGGCAGTTGCGGTGTGCTCTCGAGACGGCGGGAACGCGACGGTGAGTGCACCGGCGCGGACGTCTGCGGTAACGCACAGCGCGGGCGCGGCGGCCGTACGGGCCCTGGTTTTTCTGATCCGGCTATACCGGCACATGGTGTCACCGCTGCGACCGGCGACCTGTCGGTTCGTTCCGACGTGCAGCCAGTACGCGGCGGACGCCCTGACCGAGTACGGCTTGGTTCGGGGCAGCTGGTTGGCTTTGTCCAGACTGGCCAAGTGTGGACCGTGGCACCCGGGGGGATGGGATCCGATACCGGATCGTTCCGGATGTCGAGGGAACTTCGAAAACACCAGCGTGGCCGAATGCTCTCCGGCGACGCGAGGGGAGAGTGAACCCGTTGTTTGATTTCTTCAGCCTCGACATCGTCTACTACCCGGTGTCGTGGATTATGTGGGCCTGGTACAAGTTGTTCGCCTACGTACTGGGGCCGTCGAGCTTCTTCGCCTGGGCGCTGTCGGTGATGTTCCTGGTGTTCACGTTGCGCGCGCTGTTGTACAAGCCTTTCGTGCGTCAGATCCGCACCACGCGGCAGATGCAGGAACTGCAACCACAGATCAAGGCGCTGCAAAAAAAGTACGGCAAAGACCGACAGCGCATGGCGCTCGAGATGCAGAAACTGCAACGCGAGCACGGGTTCAACCCGATCCTCGGTTGCCTGCCGATGCTGGCTCAGATCCCGGTGTTTCTCGGGCTCTATCACGTGTTGCGGTCGTTCAACAGAACCACCGGAGGTTTCGGTCAGCCGCATCTATCAGTAGTCGAGAACCGCCTCACGGGAAACTACGTGTTCAGCCCCACCGACGTCGGCCACTTCCTGGACGCGAATTTGTTCGGTGCCCCAATCGGCGCGTTCATGACGCAACGGACGGGGTTGGATGCGTTCACCCACTTCAGTAGGCCGGCCGTAATCGCGGTCGGGCTACCGGTGATGATCCTGGCCGGCGTGGCAACCTACTTCAACAGCCGGGCCTCGGTGGCACGGCAGAGCCCAGAGGCAGCCGCCAATCCGCAGACCGCGATGATGAACAAACTTGCGCTGTATGTGTTTCCGCTCGGCGTGGTCGTCGGGGGACCGTTCCTTCCGCTCGCGATCATCCTGTACTGGTTCTCGAACAACATCTGGACCTTCGGTCAGCAGCACTACGTGTTCGGGATGATCGAAAAAGAGGAAGAAGCCAAGAAGCAAGAGGTACTCGAGCGGCGGGCTGCCAATGCGCCGGCCCCGGGAGCAAAGCCGAAGCGTACCCCGAAGATGCCGGCGCCAGGCGGGAATGGATCGTCCACGGGCGAGCCGGCGGGTGAGGGCGGATCGGGGCCGAGGTCGCCGAAGGGGGATTCGGAGACCGCCGATGGCCACGGAGCCGAAGCCGACTCGGCGAGGGCCAAAGAGAGCAAGGCGAACCCGAGCGGCCAGAGCAACAATGCGACGAACCGCACCCCCCGGCCCGGGGCGCGACCGAAGAAACGTAAACGCTGACAAGGGCGGTACAGCGAGACCGGTCGCGTGTGCAGGTGACCCGGTCGAGCAGGGACCCGTAGATGAGGGAGAGAAAGACATGACAGACGCCGAAACCACCGAGCGCCATTTGGACGCAGAACTGGACACCCAACGATCGGCCGAAGATGCCGCGGAGAACGGCGCCGACGAACTCGACGACCAGGAAGAGCGGTTGGTCGCCGAAGGGGAGATCGCCGGCGACTACCTAGAAGAACTGCTGGACCTGTTGGACTTCGACGGCGACATCGATCTGGACGTCGAGGGCAGCCGCGCGGTCGTGAGCATCGACGGCAGTGACGACTTGAACAAGCTGGTGGGCCGCGGCGGGGAGGTGCTGGATGCGCTGCAGGAGCTCACCCGGCTGGCGGTACACCAGAAGACTGGAGTGCGCAGCCGGTTGATGCTCGACATCGCCGGTTGGCGACGCCGGCGCCGCGAGGAACTGGCGACGCTGGGCGACAAGGTGGCGCGGCGGGTGCTGGAATCCGGGCAGCGCGAAGAGCTGGCTCCAATGACGCCGTTCGAGCGGAAGATCGTCCACGACGCGGTCGCGGCGGTCACCGGCGTGCACAGCGAAAGCGAGGGCGCCGAACCGTCGCGGCGCGTCGTTGTTCTGCACGACTAGGCGGCGGAGTTACAGCGGTGTAGTTTGCGCCAAGGCGCGCGCCGGGATGTGCCAGCCAAGCAAAGGATGTTTCACGTGAAACATGTCGGCAGCCCGGAACCGGCCGGGAAGGGTTTTTCTTCGCCGGATCCCGGTAAGGGTGGGGTCCCGCCAGCGTCGGCTGCGGCGATCTTTGGACAGCACCTCGATGCCGCGCGGCGGTATGCGGAATTGCTTACCGGTCCCGGAGTAGAGCGGGGTCTCCTGGGCCCGCGCGAAGTGGACCGCATCTGGGACCGCCACATTCTCAATAGCGCCGCCATCGCCGAACTGCTCTCGCCGGCCGAACGCCTCATCGACATAGGGAGCGGGGCGGGGTTGCCCGGCATACCGTTGGCGATTGCCCGACCCGACTTGGAGGTTGCGCTCCTCGAGCCGCTCCTGCGGCGCAGCGAATTTCTCAACGAGGTCGTGGACGAACTAGGGTTGGCCGTCGAAGTGGTCCGCGGCCGTGCCGAGGAACCGTGGGTGCGCGACCAGTTTGGGGAGAGGGACGTAGCGGTGTCGCGAGCGGTTGCAGCGTTGGATAAGTTGACGAAGTGGAGCATGCCGTTGCTGCGGCCGGGCGGGCGGATGCTTGCGATCAAGGGGGAGCGCGGTCGCGACGAAGTTGAGGAGTACCGGCGTGTGATGGCAGCATCGGGCGCCCTTGATGCCAGGGTGGTGACATGTGGCGCGAACTATTTGCGTCCCCCCGCAACCGTAGTGATAGCGCGTCGGGGAAGACAGTCGCGCCAGAAGGCGGCGGGACCGGGGAAGGCCGGAAGCCGATGACTTCGCCTGGAGACATGTCCGCGACCGCTGCTTCACCGACAAGCATTTCTCAGGAGCAGCCAACCGCGGCTTCAGCAGCCGGGCCAGAGGCCGCCGCACGCGATGTTTCACGTGAAACACCGGACGACTTCGATACGCCGATAGGGGCCGCCGCCGAGCGGGCGATGCGGGTGCTGCACACCACCTATCCGCCGTTGCACCGGCCGGATCATCGGCGCGTCTTCACCATCGCGAACCAGAAGGGCGGCGTGGGCAAGACCACCACCGCGGTCAACCTCGCGGCTGCCCTCGCGCTACAAGGACTCAAGACGCTCGTCATCGACCTCGACCCGCAGGGCAACGCGAGCACGGCACTTGGCATCACCGATCGGCAATCGGGTACGCCGTCGTCATACGAGGTACTCCTCGGCGACATCTCGTTGAAGGATGCGCTGCGCCGCAGCCCGCACAGCGACCGACTGTTCTGTGTCCCATCCACCATCGACTTGGCGGGTGCCGAGATCGAACTGGTGAGCATGGTGGCGCGCGAGAACCGGCTACGCACTGCTCTGGCCGACCTCGACGAGCTCGACTTCGATTACGTCTTTATCGACTGCCCGCCGTCGCTCGGACTCCTCACCATCAATGCGCTCGTGGCCGCGCCCGAGGTGATGATCCCGATCCAGTGTGAGTACTACGCGCTCGAGGGTGTGTCACAACTGATGCGCAACATCGAGATGGTCAAGGCCCACCTGAATCCCCAACTCCAGGTGACTACCGTCATCCTCACCATGTACGACGGCCGCACCAAGCTCGCCGACCAAGTGGGCGAAGAGGTACGTCGACACTTCGGGACCAAGGTGCTGCGAACGGTGATACCGCGCAGCGTCAAGGTTTCCGAGGCGCCCGGCTACAGCATGACCATCATCGATTACGACCCCGGATCGCGCGGGGCGATGAGCTACCTCGATGCGAGCCGCGAGCTCGCCGAACGCGACTGACACCAGCCGGGAAGGGACGACCATGACGCAGCCGCTACGTAAGAAGGGTGGGCTCGGCCGGGGCCTGGCTTCGCTCATCCCCACCGGTCCCGCGGAGGGCGATTCGCAGCCGGCGACCCTGGGTCCGCGGATGGGGGATGCGGCCGCGGACTTGCTGATCGGGGGCTCGGGGCCGGACGCCGCGGCAGTAGGCGCGGTGTATCGGGAAATCGCGCCGTCGGACATCGAAGTGAATCCGCGCCAGCCACGCCAGGTGTTCGATGAGGAAGCGCTGTCCGAACTGGTGCATTCGATACGCGAATTCGGCATGTTGCAGCCGATCGTGGTGCGCGCGGTGGCCGGAGCGAAGACAGGCGCGCGGTACCAGATCGTCATGGGGGAGCGGCGTTGGCGGGCGGCGCAGGAGGCCGGGCTGCCGGCCATCCCGGCCATCGTGCGCGAGACCGGCGATGACAATCTGCTGCGCGATGCGTTGTTGGAGAACATCCACCGAGTGCAGCTCAACCCGTTGGAAGAGGCGGCGGCTTACCAGCAGCTGCTCGACGAGTTCGGTGTCACCCACGATGAATTGGCGTCCCGCATCGGCCGCTCGCGGCCGCTGATCACCAACATGATCCGGCTGCTCAAATTGCCGATTGCAGTGCAGCGGCGGGTGGCGGCGGGAGTCTTGTCCGCCGGCCATGCCCGCGCGCTGCTGTCCTTGGAGGCCGGTCCGGAGGTACAGGAGGAGCTGGCCAGCCGGATCGTCGCGGAGGGGCTGTCGGTGCGGGCCACCGAAGAAGCGGTCACTTTGGTCAACCGCGGCGGGGCAACCGCGCCGGCACCACAACGTCGCAAGCCGATTCAGATGCCCGGGCTCCAAGAGGTTGCCGAGCGGCTGTCGAACGCCTTCGATACGCGGGTCACGGTCAGCCTCGGCAAACGCAAGGGGAAGATCGTGGTGGAGTTCGGATCGGTCGATGATTTGCAGCGAATCATCGACATGATGACCGTGGCCAAGCCGTGATCTGCCACCCGCTGTAATTACGTCACTGTGACACACAATGCGGCGCAACCGTAGAACACCGCGCCCGCCGCACCGCACAGTGATCGAAATGGGTGTGTACCAAGCAATTTCGCGGACCCATCACCCACGACGGCAGTGCTCCGATGGGTGTCGGGGGGCAAGTTTCGGGGGCAACGCCAAAGCTGGCCCGATAACAACAAACTCTCCTATCCTGGAGAGGTTGCCGGGGCAATTGGCGCTGTAGTACCGCACGGAAGCCAGGAGGCTAGTGTCCGCTCGAATCACGCCGCTGCGGCTCGAGGCCTTCGAGCAGCTTCCCAAGCACGCGCGCCGCTGTGTGTTCTGGGAGGTCGATCCCGCGACCCTCGGTGACCAGGACCACCTCGCCGACCCGGAATTCGAAAAGGAAGCCTGGCTGTCGATGGTAATGCTCGAGTGGGGCTCGTGCGGCCAGGTCGCGACGGCGGTCCGCGATGACCGAAGCGATACCGAATCGCCGTGCCTCGGATACGTACTCTATGCACCGCCGCGGGCGGTGCCGCGGGCGCAGCGATTTCCCACCGGGCCGGTGTCCGCGGACGCGGTGCTGCTGACATCGATGGGTATCGAACCTGGGCAAGCTTCCGACGAACTGCCGCACGGGCTGATCGCCCGGGTAATCGACGAGTTGGTTCGCCGGGGAGTCCGCGCGCTGGAAGCTTTTGGACGCACACCGGCGGCCTCCGAATTGCAGGATCCGCGAGTGGTGGGCCCCGACGTCCGGCCGTTGTTGGAGGCGCTCGGCGACTGCTCGGTTGACCGCTGCATCATCGACGCGGACTTCCTGAAGGACGTGGGATTCATCGTGGTGGCTCCACATCCGTACTTCCCGCGACTGCGGCTGGAGCTGGACAAAGGTTTCGGGTGGAAAGCCGAGGTGGAATCAGCTCTGGAGCGGCTGCTGGAAAACGCACAGCTGCAACAATCGGTCGGCGCCGGCCAGAGCGGTTAGGAACCGCCCAGCTTGCTGGCCCGCTCCACCGACAATTCGTGTGCCAGCAACTCGGCGAAGGTGAATGTGCCTGTGGGCCGATCATTCTTACCCAACAGGTAGAGGCGTTTGACCGCGGCGAGGATACCCTCGGCGACGGCATCGCGGGTCTGCGTCGAGACCAGCATCGCGCGATCGCGCGGGTTGGTGATGTAACCGACACCGACCTGTACGGTCGGCATTCGAGTCAATCGCAGCAGATCCCAGGTCCGACCATGCGTCCGGCAATCCTCTAAACCGGTGCGCGCCACCACTTCTCGCTGGATGAAGTCCGCGAGGTTGCGCCCGATGGTGGAGACCGAACCATGGGAGTTCCCGAAGTGGAAGGAGGCCACACCGTTAGCTGAGGGACTGGGCTGACTCTCGCAGCGCAAGCTGATCATCAGGTCTGCCCCGACATCGTTAGCCGTAGCGGCGCGTTCGGTGTCCGACGGGCTGCGGTTGACCGGTCGCGACAAGAAGGTTTCCATGCCGATGGCGGCCATCCGCCCTTCAAGCCGGCTTGCCAAGTCCCACAACACATCTGCTTCGCTGATAGGACCAAATTCACCCTGCATGATCAACCCGTGATCCGCGCCGCCGCGACCCGGATCGATAATGATCCGCTTGCCCGACAGCTTGGGACCCGATCGGCGCACCAGCTCTTCTTCACGGAGCGCGTGCGGTGAGCCACCTGTGACCCGGGAACTAAGAAAATACAAGGACCGCAACGTTTCTGGGCCACAGATACCGTCGGCGGCAAGCCCGTACTCGCGTTGATAAGACATCAGGGCGTTGTGGGTCTGCAGCCCGAAGTAGCCGTCGACCAGGCCGGTGTAGAAACCGAGGTCCTGCAGCCGTGCCTGCAATGTGGCGACATCGTCACCGTAGAGAGGGGCACCGAACTGGTGATACAGCGTGCGCGCACCCAGCCGGTAGGACGCCTCCTTCAATGCCCGGTAGGTGGCCTCGCCGACGATGCCGTCGACCAGCAGTCCGCGATGCTGCTGGAACGCACGCACCGCTTGGTCGAGTTCGGCATCGAAGAACTCGAGGGCCACGTGGCGGCCGGTACCGAGATCTTCGTCGGGGCCCTCCAGCAACCCTAGCGCCGCCAATGTGTCCCGGATCTCGGTCACGGCTGCGCTGCGATCTCCACAGCGCAGCGCACCGCCGGGTTCACGGCGCGGACTCGACATACCAAGGGCCCTCCGGGACACAGGTTCGCATACGGGGAACAGCTAAGCGTTATTGTCGCAGACGCTTCGCATATTCGGGAAAACCGCAGGATGCGGCGTGGGGCGTGGTGCGGCGAACCAAACGGTCAGCCGAGGCCGGGAACCGCGTCGGCGAGCTCACGTAGCAATGCGGCTTTACCCTTGGCGCCGACGATCCGTTTCACCGGTTGGCCGTCTTTGAACAGGATCATCGTGGGGATCGACACCACCTGGAAGTCGCGTGCCGTTACCGGATTGGCGTCGACGTCGAGCTTGGCGATGGTGAGCTGATCGCCGCGCTCGCTAGCGATCTCCTCGAGAACCGGCGCTACCATCTTGCAGGGGCCACACCACGTCGCCCAAAAGTCGACCAGCACAGGCTTATTGCTGGACAACACTTCCGTGGAAAACGACGCGTCAGAGACTTCGATTGTGGCCCCGGCTTTTTGGGCGTCGGTCATTGTGGTGCTCCAATCATCTCGGTACTGTCGGGAACTTCGGTGGCGTCGCCTTGTGCGGGTGTGCTGGCTTGGTGGTGTTCGGCCAGCCAGC
>CAYNLB010000038.1:5794-35874 GCA_964397935.1 uncultured Mycobacterium sp. | reverse complement strand
TCGACCGGAGCCGTGGTGGTCGAGGGCGGTGTTCTATCAGGTGTATCCGCGGTCGTTCGCCGACAGCAACGGCGACGGGGTCGGCGACCTGGACGGCCTGACTGCCCGCCTGGGCCACCTGCAACAGCTGGGTGTCGACGCGATCTGGCTCAACCCGGTCACCGTCTCGCCGATGGCCGACCACGGCTACGACGTCGCGGATCCGCGTGACATCGACCCGCTGTTCGGCGGGATGGCCGCGTTCGAGCGGCTGGTCGCGGCCGCACACGAGCGAGGCATCAAGATCACCATGGACGTGGTGCCCAACCACAGCAGTTCAGCACACCCGTGGTTTGAGGCGGCGCTGGCCGCCGGGCCGGGCACCAGCGCAAGGGATCGCTATTTCTTTCGTGACGGGTGTGGCCCAGATGGGGCGCTGCCGCCGAACAACTGGACATCGGTGTTCGGCGGGCCGGCCTGGACGCGGGTCATCGAACCTGACGGCAATCCCGGCCAGTGGTATCTGCACCTTTTCGATGCCGAGCAGCCCGATCTGAACTGGGACAATCCGGAGGTCTTCGATGACTTCGGGAAGACGCTGCGCTTCTGGATGGAACGCGGCGTCGACGGCTTCCGCATCGACGTGGCCCATGGGATGGCCAAACCGCCCGGCCTGCCGGACGCCAAGGACGACATCAGGGTGTTGCATCACAGCGACGATGACCCGCGCTTCAACCACCCGAGCGTGCACGAGATTCACCGCGGGATCCGCACGATCGTCGATGACTATCCGGGGGCGGTGACCATCGGCGAGGTTTGGGTCATGGACAATCTGCGTTGGGCCGAATATCTGCGACCCGACGAACTCCATCTCGGCTTCAACTTCAGGCTGACCAAAATCGACTTCGACGCGCGCGAAATCCATGACGCGATACTGAATTCGCTGGCGGCCACGGCGATCGAAAATGCCATCCCGACCTGGACGTTGTCGAATCACGATGTGGGCCGTGAGGTCACCCGCTACGGCGGCGGCGAGAAAGGGCTGCGCCGGGCGCGTGCGATGGCGATGGTGATGCTCGCGCTGCCGGGCGCGGTGTTCATCTACAACGGTGAGGAGCTGGGCCTGCCCGACGTCGAGCTACCCGACGAGGTGCTGCAGGATCCGACCTGGGAACGCTCCGGGCATACCGAGCGCGGCCGCGATAAGTGCCGTGTTCCGATCCCGTGGTCGGGCGCCACTCCCCCATTCGGGTTTTCCACGTCCACCGAAACTTGGTTGCCGATGCCGAAGGAATGGGCGGCCTTGACGGTCGAAAAGCAGGTTGCAGATCCCGATTCGACATTCTCGTTCTTCCAGCGAGCACTCGAATTACGCAGGAGCCGTGCGGAATTTGACGGCAGCGATGTGGAGTGGCTGCAGTCGTCACGCGACGCGGTGATATTCCGCCGTCCCGGCGGCCTGGTGTGCGCACTGAACAGCGGCCGCCGACCGATCCCCCTGCCGGCAGGAGAGCTCATCCTGTCCAGCACACCGCTGGTCGACGGTGAACTTCCCCCGGACGCCGCGGCCTGGCTGGTCTGAGCTCAGCGCAGTAGCAGCGCCGGGTCGCCGCGGCGTCGGTACACCGAGCCGAACCGGGCGTCGACCCGCAACCAGGTGGGCAGTATCCGGACCCGTACTATCTCTTCCGCTTCAATCGCGTCCGGCGACTGCGGCAGGAAACCCATTGCGGTCAAAGCAAAAACACATCGCATGGGTAGCCCCACGCCCATGTCGGCGGAGCTGACCCGGATGACCTCCTGGTCGAGCAGTGATACCGGCGGACCATGAGAACTACCGTGTTCCTTGGCAAGTTGCGCACCACGCTGCGCCAGGTCGAGCAGCACCCGGGCAGGTATGTCTTCCAGGTGGGTGAAGCCGGATTCTGGAGGCAATGCGCCCCGCCATGCCGAGTCCATCGCGAAGCCCGGATCGATGTAGCCCGAGGCGTCCATGGCCGACAGGCCACGCGCCAGGGCGTCCGCGGCAACCGACATATCGCCGGGTCGCACCCTGCCGGCCACCGACCGGGCGGCCAGTACATCGAAACCGGTTGCAAACCATGCCGTTAGCAGCCCGCCCGATCGGGCGCGGAGTCGGATGACCGCGGCGTCATCCAATCGCAGCGCCCGATCGGCGAACGTGGCCAGGTCTGTGCGGTGGGCGGCCCCGGATTCTGGGTCCAGCCAAAGCCCGCGCTCGGCTACCGCATCCACCGTTGCAGATACTCCCGTTGCTGTGGTGAGAGCCGCATCAATCGTTGCTCCTCGATGTGGACCGCGGCAAGCTGCGACTCGGCGATGACGGCGGGTTTGGACTCGGGATCGGCGTTGACCGAACGCACTTCGTAGCCGAGGGTGAAGTCGACCGTTCTCAGCTGCTTGGTCCAGATGGTCACCTGCAAGGGCGAGTCAACGAGCCGCAGCTGAGCCTTGTAGGTGACCCGCACGTCGGCGATCAGCAACCCGATGGTGGTGATGTCGGCGGCGAAGGGTTCTTTGAGGAACGGGACCCGTGCTTCCTCCAGGATCGTGACCATGGTGGCGTGGTTGATGTGCTGATACATATCGATGTCTGACCAGCGCACTGGCACGGGCGCGACGAAGCCGACGCTCAACTTGACGATCCTCTTCCGCTGGTGCGGGTCATGCGCCGGATCTGTCGCGCGGCGACGGACAGCGTCGCGAGATCCTTCTCTCCGCTTTCTTGGATCTCAATCAGTGTTCGGCGGGCCCGCTCCACTCTGGATGCGCTGAGGTGCTCCCATTCGGCGATCTTCTCGTCGCCGCTTTCGTCGGGCTCCCCTACGGCAAGCACATCGAAACACAGCGACCTCAGCGAGGCGTAAATGTCATCACGAATCGCCAAGCGCGCCAGGGAATGCCAGCGGTCGTTGCGAGGTAGCTCCGAGACCGCGGTCAGCAAGCTGTCGGTGCCCAGCCGGTCCATCAGGGCAAAATAGGTGTCTGCGACTTCGCCCGCATCGATGTCGTTGATGTCGCCAATGTCGATGATGTCGAGCAGGCTGAAGCGGTACAGACCGGCGGCGACCAGGTAGGCCAGGTCTTCGGGCGCACCCTGCGATGCGAATTCCACGGCCTCTTTTTCGACGATGGCCTTGTCGTCACCGCGCAGCCACTCCGACATCCGCGGCGTGAGTTCTTTGACCTTCGCGGCGAACCGGTTGATTTCGGCGCCGACCGCCAACGGCTGTGGACGGTAGTTGAGCAGCCAGCGTCCGGCACGGTCGATCAGCCGACGGAGATCCAATGTGAGCCGGTCCGACAGCGCGACCGGCAAGTCCGCCGCGCGAATTCGCCGCCAGGTCCCGCAGACATCGAAGATGGCGTCGGTGGCGACGTAGGGACGCACCGCATCGACCGGCCGGACGCCAACATCCTCGGCGATCCGGAAGGCGTAGCTGACACCGGCGCTGTCCACCAAATCGTTGATCAGCACGGTGGCGACGATCTCGCGGCGCAGTTGGTGCGTGCGGATCTCCGGGGTGAACCGCTCCCGCAGCGGCGTCGGGAAGTACTGGGGCAACCTGGATGCGAACACATCCTGTTCGGTGAGCTCGGTGCCCAACACGTCCTCTTTGAGCCCGAGCTTGACGTGCGCCATCAGGGTGCATAGCTCGGGCGAGGTGAGACCGAGCCCCGCTTCCGAGCGGCGGTGGATCTCCTTCTCCGACGGCAGCGCTTCCAGTTCGCGGTTGAGCCCGCGTTGGTCCACCAGGAACTGAATCTGCCTGGCGTGCACCGGGAGCAGGCTGGCCGCGTTCGCGCGACTGGTGCCGATCAAATCGTTCTGGTCCTGGTTGTCGGTGAGCACCAGGCGGGCGACCTCATCGGTCATGGACTCCAGTAGCTCTGTGCGCTCGTCTGCCTTGACCTTGCCGGCGGTGACCAGAGAGTCGATCAAGATCTTGATGTTGACTTCGTGGTCCGAGCAGTCCACGCCGGCAGAGTTGTCCATTGCGTCGGTATTGATGCGGCCGCCCAGCAGATCGAACTCGACGCGGCCCAAAGCCGTCACCCCGAGATTGCCGCCCTCGCCGATCACCTTGGCGCGCACCTGACTTGCGTTGACCCGCACCGGATCGTTGGCGCGATCGCCGACGTCGGCGTCGGACTCGGATTCTGCCTTGATATAGGTGCCGATGCCGCCGTTGAACAACAGATCCACCGGCGCCTGCAGGATCGCCTTGATCAGGTTGGGCGGCGCCATTTCGCTGACGTCGCCGTCGATGCCCAGAGCGTCGCGAACCTGGGGACTGACGGGGATGGCTTTCTGCTCGCGACCGTACACGCCACCGCCCTCGCTGATCAACGACTTGTTGTAGTCGTCCCAGCTGGACCGCGGCAGATCGAACATCCGCCGGCGTTCGTCCCACGACGCCGCGGCGTCGGGATCGGGGTCAAGGAAGATGTGCCGGTGATCGAAGGCGGCGATCAATCTGATGTGTTTGCTCAGCAGCATGCCGTTCCCGAACACGTCGCCGCTCATGTCGCCGATTCCCACGACCGTGAAGTCCTCGGTCTGGGTGTCGACCCCCATTTCGCGGAAGTGTCGTTTGACGGCCTCCCAGGCGCCCCTGGCGGTAATGGCCATGGCCTTGTGGTCGTAGCCCACCGATCCGCCGGACGCGAATGCGTCGCCCAGCCAGAATCCGTAGGACTTGGCGAGGTCATTGGCGATGTCGGAGAACGTGGCGGTGCCCTTGTCCGCGGCCACCACCAAATAAGCGTCGTCACCGTCACGCCGTATCACATCAGGTGGCGGGCTGACTTTCCCGGTTGCGTGGTCGACGTTGTCGGTGACGTCGAGCAGACCCGAGATGAACAGCTGATAGCAGGCGATGCCCTCGGCGCGGGTGGCGTCGCGGTCGGCCGCGGTGTCGCCGGTGGGCACCGGCGGCCGCTTGACAACGAAACCGCCCTTGGCTCCGACGGGCACGATGACGGCGTTCTTCACGGCTTGTGCCTTGACCAGACCGAGGATTTCGGTGCGGAAGTCGTCGGGGCGGTCGGACCAGCGCAGGCCGCCACGCGCCACCGGACCGAACCTCAAATGCACGCCTTCGACGCGGGGCGAATACACGAAGATCTCGTATTTGGGGCGCGGCAGCGGGAGCTCGTCGATCAACTGCGCGTCGAGTTTGAGCGCCAGCACATCGCGGGCGTGAGTTGAACCAACTTGGGAGACAAAGTAATTAGTGCGCAAAGTGGCCTGAACCAGTGACGCGAACGCCCGCAGGATGCGATCGGTGTCCAGACTCATCAGCGCATCGATGTCTGCCGCGACCGCGGCGGCGGCCGCCGATGCATCGCGGTTCGTCGACGAACCCGATGGCCGGGGATCGAAAAGCGCCTCGAACAGTACGATCAGCGAGCGCGCGGTAGAGGGGTGGTCGTTGAGCACCGACTCGATATAAGTGTGGCTGTACGGAAAGCCCGCCTGACGTAAGTACTTCGCGTAGGCGCGGAGCAGCACGACCTGCTGCCAGGTCAGCTTCGCGCGCATGACCAGCTCATTGAACCGGTCGATTTCGACGCGGCCTTGCCAGATCGCGGTGACCGCATCGGCGAATCGTTGCGCGGTCGCGTCACGTTCGTCTGTCGTCGACGCCGGCGGGATGCTCGGCGTCGAGACCTTGAACTGGTAGATCCATACCAGAAGCCCGTCGGGGCGGATGATCTCGAACGGTCGCTCCTCGAGCACCTCCACGCCCATGCTCTGCAGCATCGGCAGCAGCTGGCTCAGTGAGGCGGTTCGACCGCCCATGAACCAGGTCAGCTGGGCGGCACCCGGAGAGGAGGTGTCGCTGCTTTCGGAGAACACCAGTTTGACCGAACCGTCTTGCAGCTCTTTGATGATGGCGATGTGATCGATGGCTTCGGCCGGAGTGACCGCCTGTTTGTACACCTCGGGGAAGGCGGTTGCGTAGTGCTCGACATCGGGGTGCTCGACGGAGCCGTCCGCGGCGGCACCGATCAGCCGGTCGGTCCACGTTCGCGCGGCTTCGGTCAGCAGCCCTTGGATCCGCACCCGGTTGGTTTCGGAGATGTCCACCGGTGCGGCGTTTTCGGGCAGCCGAACCATGAAATGCATGAGCGCCCAGGGTGACTCACTGACACGAGCGGTGAACTCGAGGCGCGTGCCACCGAACTCGCGCACAAGGATGTCTTCGATCTGCAGCCGCACCTGCGTGGTGTAGCGATCACGGGGTAGATAGACGAGGCACGAAACAAAGTACAGAAGGGGATCGGTACGCAGGAACAACAACGCCCGCCGTTGAGATCCCAGATCCACCACCGCTTTGGCTATGGTCAAAAGCCGTTCGGCGCTCAGCGTGAACAGCTCCGAGCGGGGAACGGTCTGAATGACGTCGAGCAGCAGCTGGCCCGGGTGGATCGGGTCGTTGTCGGCCATCGCGAGCGCTTCGCGGACCCGGCGCGAGATCATCGGGATTTCCAGGACGTCCGCGTTCATGGCCGCGACCGTGAAGAGCCCGACAAACCGGTGCTCGACAATGCCCTCGCCGCCGTCGACGCATTCGCGGACCGCGATGGCATACGGGTAAGCGCCGTAGCGCAGGTAGCTGCCGACGACGGATTGCGCCAAAACCAGCAATCGGTCGTCGTCGGTCAATCGGGGGCGGGATCCGGTGCGGGTGCGCAGGACACCCAGGCTGGGCGACCCCTCGCCCGAGACTCGGCCTTCGTGCACCCGGCAACGTTGGTAGCCCAGCAGCAGGAGGTTCCCGTTGCCGAACCAGCGCAGCAATTCCGCGACATCTTCGCGGTCCGGCGCCGAGAAGTGGTCTTGGGCGTTGGCATCGACTGCCGTGGCGAGGTCGCTCAGGGTGGCAAACAACGCTTCGGCGTCACTGGCGACCCTTTGCACGTCGGCCAGCACGTTCGGCAACAGCCGGCCGACCTCGGCAAGACCCTTATCGTCGACGGAGGGCATGAGCTGCACGTGTATCCACGCTTCGCCGACATATTGCGACGCGGCTTCTGGTTTCGGTTCGATGCTGAGCAGATCCCCCGCCGGGTCGCGACGCACCTCGAACACCGGCGTCATGATGGCCGTGTAGGCGACACCGAGCCGGTGCAGCAGCACGGTGACGGAGTCCATCAGCATGCCGCCGTGATCGGTGACGACTTGTAGCGCGGGCCCGAGCCCGGCGGGATCATCGGCAGCGTAGACGGCGACGCGACTTTCGCCGCCGGGGCGATGTTCTCCGAGCCGATAATGAGCGCTCAGCATGGCAGGGGTCACGATGGTGGCCGGGACGGTCAGGTCGATGGGCCCGGTCTCTGCGGCCCCCGATTCATCGCTGCGCGGACCGCGATAGCTCTCGAGATAGGCTTTCAAGATCCAGTCAGGGATGTCCCGCTGCTGGGTGAAGGTGGTCCACGGCTTGAGATCCTGCTTAGCCCCGGGATCGATCGTCATGCCGATTGCTCCCAACTCGTGACGGATGCCAGCGCTGGCGCCCCAGCTGACACTAGTCGCGCGTCAGCTTGCGGTGGGTCACTCTGTGCGGACGGGCGGCCTCAGCACCGAGCCGTTCCACTTTGTTTTCCTCGTAGGCGCCGAAGTTGCCCTCGAACCAGAACCACTTGGCCTCGTTGTCCTCGTCGCCTTCCCAGGCCAGGATGTGCGTGCAGGTTCGGTCCAGGAACCAGCGATCGTGCGAGATCACCACCGCACAGCCCGGGAAATTCACCAGGGCGTTCTCCAGCGAGCTGAGGGTCTCGACATCCAAATCGTTGGTCGGCTCATCCAGCAGAAGAAGGTTGCCGCCCTGCTTGAGGGTCAGCGCGAGGTTGAGCCTGTTGCGCTCCCCACCGGACAGCACACCGGCCGGTTTCTGCTGGTCGGGCCCCTTGAACCCGAACGCCGACACGTAGGCCCGCGACGGTATCTCGGTCTGGCCGACCTCGATGTAGTCCAGGCCGTCGGAGACGACTTCCCACACCGTCTTCTTCGGATCGATGCCCGCGCGGGCCTGGTCGACATAACTCAGCTTGACGGTCTCCCCGACCTTGACGGTGCCGCTGTCGGGTTCTTCGAGCCCCACAATGGTTTTGAACAACGTGGTCTTACCGACCCCGTTGGGACCGATGACTCCGACGATGCCGTTGCGCGGCAGGGTGAAGGACAGATCCTTGATCAACGTGCGTCCACCGAAGCCCTTGTCGAGGTGTTCGACCTCGACGACCACGTTGCCCAGTCGTGGCCCGACGGGGATCTGAATCTCCTCGAAATCGAGCTTGCGCGTCTTCTCGGCCTCGGCGACCATCTCTTCGTAGCGCTGCAGGCGCGCCTTTCCCTTGGCCTGACGCGCCTTGGCCCCGGACCGGACCCACGCCAACTCGTCGGCCAGCCGCTTTTGCAGCTTGGCGTCTTTGCGGCCCTGCACCGACAGGCGCTCGGCCTTCTTCTCCAGGTAAGTCGAGTAGTTGCCTTCGTAGGGGTAGGCGCGGCCGCGATCGAGCTCCAAGATCCACTGGGCGACATTGTCCAGGAAATAGCGGTCGTGAGTGACCGCCAAAACCGCGCCCGGGTAAGCGGCCAGATGCTGCTCGAGCCACTGCACACTTTCGGCGTCCAGGTGGTTGGTCGGCTCGTCGAGCAGCAGCAGGTCGGGTTTGGCCAGCAGCAGCTGGCACAGTGCCACGCGGCGGCGCTCACCGCCGGACAGATTTTTCACCGGCTCGTCGGGCGCCGGGCAGCGCAGCGCATCCATGGCCTGCTCCAGCTGTGAGTCGAGGTCCCACGCGTCGGCGTGGTCGAGCTCCTCTTGCAGCCGCCCCATCTCGTCCATCAGTTCATCGGAGTAGTCGGTGGCCATCAATTCGGCGACCTCGTTGAAGCGGTCGAGCTTGACCTTGATGTCGCCCAGCCCCTCTTCGACGTTGCCGCGAACGGTCTTCTCCTCGTTCAGCGGCGGCTCCTGTTGGAGGATGCCGACGGTGGCGCCGGTCGCCAGGAAGGCTTCGCCGTTGTTGGGCTTGTCCAAACCAGCCATGATCCGCAAGACGCTCGACTTACCGGCGCCGTTAGGACCAACGACCCCGATCTTGGCGCCCGGGTAGAAGCTCAACGTGACGTCGTCCAGGATCACCTTGTCGCCGTGCGCCTTGCGGACCTTCTTCATCGTGTAGATGAACTCAGCCATGCCGCGGTTATGCCTTTCTGGTGGTGCGGAGTGATCTCGCGGACCATCCTAGGCACCGCCCGACAGCGGTAGGCCTGCCCCTAAGCCGACGCGGGAAGCGCAGCCGGGTCGGCGGTGGCGTCACCCGAGTGGGCCGGATCGTCGCCGGCCGCAGGGTCCACCCCCGTACCAGCGTCGGCGGCTGCGCCCGTAGTTTCGCCGGCTGCAGGGCCTGGCCCCGCGTGGGGACCGGTATAGCCGGGCTTCTCGATACGCACGAACACGCGCGACAGGTCCGGTCCCACAGCCGTTGCCCGCATCTCGAGCGACGACCGCCGATTGCCGTCGCGGTCCTCGTACTCGCTGGTGTGCACATGCCCCACCACAATTACGGGTGCACCCTTGCCCAACGCAGCACCCACGCCGCCGACCAACTTTCCCCAGCAATTGACGCTGACGAACAACGTGTGCCCTGGCTCCCAGCTGCCGTCACCGACACGGCGACGCGAATTGCTGGCCACCCGGAATTTGATGACCTCCTGACTGCCGACTTTGCGGCGCTGCGGGTCATTGACGATATGGCCGACGACGGTGAGCGGAGTTTCGAACATTGGCTGATCCCTTCTCGCTTGCTTTCTCTGGCTTGTGAACGGGTTCGTGAACACGTCAGCGCCTTTTCTCGCCGTCATTCAGCTCAGCGCTACCGACGGGATCGGCGGCACAGGGGGCCGCGCCCGGCATCCTGGGGAGAAAATCGTGACTGTGGATCAGTGCGCGGGTTGACGCGCACGACCCGGCGCCTGACGCTGCGACAACTCGGCCAGCTGCGCGTTGTAGGCGCTGCGTGCCCCCACCAGCACTGACGCGGACGGCGGCTACCGGGCCCGGCTGTCCAGGCGGCTCTGGCGGGCCTTGAACTCGCGGGCGACGAACTGATTGCGCGCGATCTGCTCGACGTAGTTGAAATCACGCAGGATGTCCCGCAGTTCCCGCCGGAAGGCGACCCGCCGTTCGGTGAGATCTGGGCCAAGCGCTATCAGGTTCTGATCGGCAACGACCTGGCGCGCGGTGGCGAACAGCAGCGTCGACACCGATTCACTGCTGCGCACCCGGGTCTGTGCCACGTATTGTCGCCCCACGCCCAGCGCCAACTCGGTCAGTTCCTTTTGGCCGATGTCCGCCGGCGCATCGCGCAACACGTCGGCGACGATCTCATAGGCTTCGAAAAACACCCGCAGCATCGCGTCCGACATCAGCGGACGCTTGCCGAACAGCATCGCGTCGATCTCGTCGCCTCCGGCCGCCACGTGGGCTTCCCAATTGTCGTGCCATGCCATTTCTTCGGCGATGTTCTCCCGAAACGCCGCGGAGTCGGCGAAATAGAAGTCGAACTTCAGCAGATCGCGAAGCCGCATCGCCTGGGCCCAAAAGGCCGACAGACGATCGCCCTCTACATGCCTGGCGTGCGCCAAGGCGAGTTCGACGATCGAGGTCTCCAGGAAGGCATGGATCACCGAGTTCCGGTAGAACGCCGCGGCGTGTTCGTCATCGGGCGCGATGTGCCACACCGGCTCCCGGCCGCCGTCGACCCGGGTGATCGGGTGCCCATTGGACAGGGCGTCTACCGCCGCACGCACACCCTCGCGGGATCGCAACCGCAACGCACTGGTCGACATCGGAGTCTGTTTACGTTCGAGATAGTCGAGCGAGTCCTGCAAGGTATGGTGCAGCTGGTCGAGCGTCAACGCGGCGCCGCGCGTGGTCAGCAGCAACGCACATACCAAGCCGGTTGCGGTCACGGGCGTCGCCCGCAGAATCCGCCACGCGACTTCGAATGATATCTTTTGCAGCGCAAGCCGTTTGGCGTCCCGATCCGCACCGAGCGGACCGTGCTGCGGTCCCAGGTACTGCCGCATCGAAACCGCTTCGGGAAAGCGGACATAGATCTTGCCGTAGTTGCGTTCACCCTGCGCCCGAATGAAATTGTATAGCCAGCCGACGCCTTCGGGTGTCTTCTCACCACCGCGGGCGTAGGCGGCGTACTCGGCGGTCTCGTGCAACTGATCGAAGCTGATCGACACCGGCTGCAACAGAATGTCTTCGCTACGGCCGTCCAGGTAAGCGTCGGCCACATAGGCCATCAGTCCGAGCTTCGGTGGCAGCATCTTGCCGGTTCTCGAGCGAGTGCCCTCGATGGACCAGCTAAGGTTGAACCGCTTTTCGACGATGTAGCCGACGTACTCGCGCAGCACGTACTTATAGAGCGGGTCATTGCCGATGTTGCGGCGGATGAAGATGACGCCGGAACGGCGTAACAGCGGCCCCATCGCTCCAAACGACAAGTTGATGCCGGCGAACACATGCACGGGCGGCAGCCGGTTCTCCTGCATCGCCACGGGCACCACCGCCCCATCGATGTAGGACCGGTGCGAAAACAGCAGCACCGCGGGGTGAGCTTCCAGGCCGGCGCGCATCGCGGCGACCTGGTATTCGTCGTAATCGATCTCGGGATCGAATCCGCGGCTGATCAATCTGCCGAGGACCGAAACGAGGTCGACGGACACCCTGCTCCAACCGGTGGACAACTCGTCGAGCATCACCCCCGCTTGTTCGACGGTGGCACCCGGGATCTTTTGCAGGCCGGCGCGAAACCGGCTGGAAGCCAAGATTTCTGGCTTCACCAGCCGTGGAGACTTGTACTGCGGTCCGAGGATCCGGTACTCCACCCGTTCTATCGCCAAGATCGCTCGGCGGATGACGAATTGGGCGAAGTCGCGGTTGTCCTCGCCCACGGTGGTGTCGCGCCACTGCCGGCGAAGGTCGGAGACTTTGGCCGATTCCCCGGCCACCACGCGCGCCCGATACGGAGCGTTACGCAGAATGTGCCGTTGCTGACGTTCGCTGGGGTGGTAGGGATCACGGCCGGGGAGCAGCCCCGCCAGCTTGGCGATTCTGCCGCGATCCGGCGGCGGCAGCCAGAACACCCGCACCGGCACGATCGAACGGTCTTCGTCAGCTCGGGAGCTGATTTCGGGGCCGGACTCGAGTTGCTCGAGCAGCGCGGTCAACGCCGCCGGCGACGCATCCGGCGGCGGCAGCTCCAATACGTCGAATGCCGCTCCCGGATTGTCGGCACGCTGTTGGTCCACCCACGCCGTGACCAGCTCCGCCTCGATCGGCGAGGCCATGGACGCCAGTACCAGCGAGTCATGTTCAGTAAGGACCGCGCTGGTGTCTGCGGCCGGTTGGATCACGTCCGCCCTCTGGGCGGAGATTCCGTCGGCCCAGCGGTGGGCTGTTGCGCCTCACCGTTTTTCGGGGCGCCGTTGGACGCATTGGGGTTCGCCTTGGCCGGCGGCGGTGACTTGGCCGCGGTCTTTTTCGCCGCAGTCTTTTTGGTCGCAGGCTTTTTGGCCGCGGTCTTCTTTGCCGCGGTCTTCTTCGCCGCGGTCTTTTTGGCCGCAGGCTTCTTGGTAGTCCGACTCCTGGCCTTGCCCGCGGCCTTTTGCTCGGCGTAGAGACCCACCTCGGGCAGTTCGTCGACGGGCCAGTTGGTCAGCGTGTCCAGATACAGCTGGCGAACCTCGGCGATGCGCTCCGGCAGCGACTCAAGTGTCCAGTCCTGCACCGAGATCGGCGGAAATACCGCGACATCGACCGTGCCCGGGTTGATCGTCGTCGAGTTTCGCGCGGCGACAATCTCAGCGTTGCGGATCACGATCGGGACGATCGGAATTCCCACCGCCATCGCGATGCGGAAAGGCCCCTTCTTGAACGGCCCGACTTCGGTGGTGTCCACCCGGGTACCCTCCGGGGCGATCACAATCGAGAGCCCTCTTCTGGCCCGTTCTTCGACCGTGTGCATCGTCTCCACCGCGGCAACCGGATCGTCGCGGTCAATGAACACGCCGTCCAGTAACTTGCCGAGCGGCCCCATGACCGGGTCCTTGGCGAGCTCCTTTTTTCCCACGCCGACCCAGTTGTCACGCACCAGCGCCGCGGCGATGACCGGGTCGACCTGGTTGCGGTGGTTGAAGATGAACACCGCCGGGCGCTGCGCGGTCAGGTTCTCTTTCCCGATGACATTGAGCTGCACCCCGGTGGTCGCGAGCAGCATTTGGGAGAAGGTGGACGTGAAGAAGTTGACGCCGCGCCGCCGGTTGCGAGTCAGCACACCGATCCCCACCGCACCGGCCGCGACCGGGAAGAGCGAACTGAAGCCGGCGAGCGTGCGCAATTGCCGCCGAAGGCCCACGGGCCCGCGACTCTTGAATCGCAGAATCGGCCAGCCGCGGCGCCTGGCCACCGCGGCCATCTTGCCCTCGGGATTGGTCGGCCGCGGGTTGCCGACCAGGTACATCAGCGCGACGTCCTCATCGCCGTCGGCGTAGAAGTAGCTGTCTTTGAGATCGATGCCGTGCTCGGCCGCGAACCCCTGTACCGCGGCGGCCTTGCCCGGGCCCCACAAGATCGGCTTCTGCACGCCGCCGGTGAGCATCCCGTCTTCGGTGGTCTCGAACTTGTTGGTGAGCGTGTTGGTGATGCCGAGGAAGCGCGCCACCGGGTTGACCTGGATTGTCAGCGCCGAGGAGCTGAGCACCACCGTGTGACCGCGCACCACGTGCGCCCGTACCAGCTCGCGCATCTCCGGGTAGATCCGGGACTCGATCCTCTGCACGAACAGCCGCTCGCCGATCTCCTCCAGATCGTCCAACAAGCGCCCGGCCAGCGCGGCGGCGGCCTTTCCGATGAGGTCTTCGAACTCGATGCGTCCGAGCGTGTGGTTCAGGCTGGCCTGCACCATGCTGAGCAGCTCGCCCACGCCCATGTCCCGGCGCCGCAGCCGTTCCTGGGTCAGGATGACCGCGGTGAACCCCGCGACCAGTGTGCCGTCCAGATCGAAGAACGCGCCGATCTTGGGCCCGGGAACACTGGCCATGATCTCGGCGACCGAGCCGGGCAACTGCAGATCCGCCGACTGCCCGGTCTTTCGGGTACCGCGCCGGCCCTGGGCCTGCTCGTCAGCTGCGCTCATGAGCCCGACACCGAACGCGACGCCGCACCGGCCGGCTCGGCGGCAAACGACGCGGGCACCGCCCGGGTTGCCGAGTCACCGGCGAGCGCCAGGATCTCATTGAAACCGTCCAGCAGGCACTGGGCGAACAATGACTCATTTCGCACCGCCGCTCTGTCGTAGCGCACCGTAATGGTGCACCACCCGCCCCGCGAAATCAGCACCACCATCATCGCCACCCCGGGCAGCGGGCCGATACCGTACTGCCGCAAAACCTTTGCACCGGCGATGTAGGTGTCTCCGGGGTAGACCGGGACGTTGCTGGCCTGCACGTCAGAGCCGATCACCGAGCCGGTGATCCCTTCCAGCACGGCTGTCGGCAAGACACTGAGCACCGGAGCCATCGAACCGATGATGTTCATCGCCGGCTCGTCGCGCCGTTGGGTCATCTGTGCGCGGATCTTCTTCATCCGCGAGACAGGATCGACGGTACCTATCGGCGCCGCCAGGTTGACGCCGGTGAACCGGTTGCCACCGGCCGTATCGGCTTCGGCCCGCAGATTTACCGGCACGGCCATGGGCAATGTGCTGATCGGCACGCCTAGCGCCTCGTGGTAGCGGCGCAGGGCGCCACACAGACCGGCGAGGTAGGCGTCGTTGATCGATCCTCCACCGGCTTTCGCGGCCTTGTGCAGGTCGGACAGCGGGATGTCGATTGCTTCGGTGCGGGTCGCCAGGCTGCGCCGGCGCAGCAATGGTGACGGCTCGGCGGCCCGGTTGATCACCCGAATACCCGAGAGGGCGTAGGTCACGATTCCCGAAACGGTGGACGTGGGTTCCAGAACCGCCCGCCCTGCCACCGAGACGGCCCCGGACAGTGCACCCAAGACGCCGCCGACGATGGCGATCGGCAGATGGTTGAGGCCATGCCGCATCAGGTCGTTGGGCGTCAGATCCTGCGGGATCGGCAGCGGGGGTGTCGGCTTGTCCGGTGGATCGCGCTCAAGGTCATAGATCTCCGCGAACATCTGGACGCCCCCGACGCCGTCGGTGACCGCATGACTGACATGCAGCAGCGTCGCCGCCTTGCCACCGGCCAGACCCTCGACCAGGGTGGCCGTCCACAGCGGCCGCGATATGTCCATCGGTGACTGCAGGATCACCTCGGCCAGATCGAATACTTCACGCAGGGTCCCGGGTTCGGCCACCCGTACCCGGCGCACGTGAAACTCCAGGTTGAAATCGGGATCCACCACCCAGCGCGGCGACGCCGTCGGCAGGGTCGGCACCACGACCTTTTGCCGCAGCCGCAACACCCGTCGGGAAGCGTTGTCGAACCGGGCACGGAACCGGTTCCAGGCCGGCGTGGTGTCGAGGAGTTCCAGCGCCATGATCCCGGACCGGGTCCGGGGATTGGCTTCACCCCGATGCAGCAGATAGTCGACCGGTCCGAGCTCGTCGGCCAATCGCACGGCCTCGACAGGCTCAGTCATGGTCGTCAGCTAGACGCGTCAACCTTGTCACCGTCGATCAAGCCTCCTGCCTTCGACCCGCCAACCCAATAGCCAACACAACGCTAGTCGGGTTGCCGCGCTGGTGAAAGGAGCGGCCGGATCGCTGGTCCAGTCACGGCGACAGGATGCGCGCGCCAGGGTCAGCTGGCCGAAGTGACCGGCATCGACAACGAATCCAGTAGCGAGCTGGAGCGCCGGCCGTAGACGACACCCAAGAACTCGGCGACGGCGTCGGCCGCCAGCCGCGATCGAACCGTCGGGGTGATGTCGAAAGCGTGGTGTGCGTTGGCAAGCTCGGCATGAGCCACCGTGGGAGCGCCGGCTGCGCGTAGCGCCGCGCAGAAGGCACGCGCCTGCCCGCTGGGAACCAGCTCATCCTTCTCGCCGTGCAGCACGAAAAAGGGCGGCGCTTCGCTGTGCACGTACGAAATCGGCGACGCCGCCTCGAACCGCTCCGGCTCGTCGGTGAAGCGGCCCTTCAAGACAAAGTGCTCGAGGAACGGCAGCATCAATTCGTGCATGTTCTCGAAGTCGGTGAAGTCGTAGACGCCGTAGTACGGCGCGACCGCTTGAACGGTCGTGTCGGCGCCTTCGAATCCGGGCTGGAACTCCGGATGGTTCGGGGTGAGCGCGGCCAGGGATGCCAGGTGTCCACCGGCCGAGCCGCCCGTGATCGCAATGAAGTCCGGATCGCCGCCGTAGTCGGCGATGTTCTCCCGGACCCATGCGATTGCCCTTTTCACGTCGATGAGGTGCGCGGGGAATGTGCTGCGCGGGCTCTTGCTGTAGTCGATCGAGACGCAGATCCAGCCAAGTTCGGCCATGCGGCTCATCAGCGTGTAGGCCTGGCCACGCTTGCCGTTGACGGCCCATGCCCCTCCCGGGACCTGGATCAGCACCGGCGCGCGGCACCCGGGCGCGCGGTCGTCGCGCCGCCAGATGTCCAGCAGGTTGCTGCGACCGTCCGGACCATAGGCAATGTCGGAGGTCTGCGCGGCATACCGGCGGTGCGGGCCGGGTCTGCGCAACAGCCCGCTGCGGGGGGCGCATGCGGACGAAACAGAGGCCGGGTGGCGAACCTGCTCGCGGAAATCCGGCCCGAAAGCCTCCTCGAGCGCGGTGGTGAGGGCCTGATCCGCCCGCTGCGCGGCCCACGTATTGCCGACACGGCCGATGGACGGGTGCGACACCCGGGACAATGCGTGCCCGGTCAATACTTGCGGGGGAAATTCGGTGAGAAGCCAGCCGGCGACCCACCCCAAGGCGAACGGCGACCCGCGTAGCAACAGGGCACCGGCTCGGCAGGTATCACTCGCGTCGGATGCCAGGCGCAGCGCCTGATCACCGACCCGCGAGCACCGCGAAGTCAGGTTCATGGCCACGCTCATAGCAATGCCACTCCTCGACGTTATGCACACGCCTCGTTGCGGTTAACGGCCGATTACAGGCCGATGTTGTACGTGTGTCGAGGGTCACTACCTTAACCGATAATTGCCTCAGGGCAAGGCTTTCCGCGCGCGGCGCGTTGCCGACCCTGCCCTTCCATCACCATTCGATAGACTGACCTGCGCATTGCCTCCGTAGCTCAGGTGGATAGAGCAAGGGCCTTCTAATCCCTAGGTCGCACGTTCGAGTCGTGCCGGGGGCACCGAAAACGCCTGGCAGGCGGGTATCAAGGCAGTTAGATCGCTATGTATAGGCCGTTGAACGCGGCGCCGGCGCGGCGTGTGGCGGTATGGCGGCGGTACGAACGGCCCGCTGGCTAACACGCCCACCTGGGCGTTTCATGTCTGCGTAGACCTGTTGCCTGGCCGGCCACATCGTAAACTGCCGAAAAGACAGTTGTGCCTTCCCGGACCAGCGCGTCAATGCCGGCTCTTGATCAAAACGAACCGGACTTCAGATGGTCCTCGGGAAGGTCCTTTCAACGACGCGGGTTTAAGGGAGTCGAAATGACGTTCACGTCCGCTCGCCTTGGCGCTGCGATATTGGGTTGTGCTGCGGCGTTTGTGTTTTCTACTGCGGTTGCCACTGCTGATCCGCCTGACCCGCACAAGCCGGACATCACGAAGGGCTACTGCCCGGGTGGTCGATGGGGTTGGGGCCAATTGGCCGTGTGCGACGGCGAGAAGTACCCCGACGGGTCGTTTTGGCACCAGTGGATGAAAACCTGGATCGTCGGCCCTCAGTTTTACTACGACTGCGTCAGCGGCGACGAACCTCTCCCGGGCCCGCCCCCACCTGGTGGCTGTGACGGGGCGATTCCGCCCGAGCAGCCTGCCCCGCCCCCAACCTGACCGCGACTGGTGGTTGGGGGGTGGAGCCCCACAGCGTAGAGAAATAAGTCATTGAGGTTTCCGGTAGACCTCCGTTTTTCCGCATAAGGCTGCGCTGTAGCCGTGGGCATCACTGCGCCGCGGGTGCATCCTGCCAGACCGCGGGGTGGTTTGCGGTCATCGTCGGGTTACACCACAGCGTGTGACCGCTCGCGTCGTGCGTGGTCGCGTTGGGTGTCGAGCAGGCCCGGCCCGCGACCGGAGCAATGGCCGCAGCTATGCCGATACCGAGGACGACGATGACGACGGTAGGGAGAAGGACCATCGCCAACCGCAGGTATCCGATCTTCTTGCTGGTTTCTGTGTCTGCCCCGGCGACCATTGGAAGCTCCTAGTGTCGATGCCTAATGCGGTGGTGCTCTCCCGAGCTGACTCGAGCATCGGCACTGCGCCTTGGGGGATTCTCAATGCATTCTTGGCATTCTTGGTGGGCTCGGCATTCTTGGTGTGCTCGCACCGGCCAACGCCAGGCATCCGCGCGAGAAGTAGCCTTACCTCGCCCATGACCCTGCAGCCGCGGAGGTGCCCCGATGGCCCAACCCGACCTCGTCTTACAAACCATCGAAAACCGCGTCGCGCTCATCACGGTCAACGATCCTGATCGGCGCAACGCGGTAACCGCCGAGATGTCGGCGCTGCTGCGCGATGCGGTCGAGCGGGCCGAAGCCAATCCCGACGTGCACGCGGTGGTGGTCACCGGGGCCGGCAAGGCCTTTTGCGCCGGCGCCGACCTGAGCGCGCTGGGCGCTGCGGGCGGCGGGGCGGCGGAGACGGGTCTGCGCCAGCTCTACGACGGCTTCATGGCCATCGGCAATTGCCGACTGCCCACCATCGCCGCGGTCAACGGCGCAGCCGTCGGCGCCGGCTTGAATCTGGCGCTGGCCGCCGACGTGCGCATCGCCGGACCGGCCGCACTTTTCGATGCCCGTTTTCAAAAACTGGGACTCCATCCCGGTGGGGGTGCGACCTGGATGCTGCAGCGGGCGGTGGGCCCGCAGGTCGCCCGAGCCGCCCTGTTGTTCGGTATGCGCTTCGACGCCGAAGCCGCCTTACGTCATGGCTTGGCTCTCAGCGTCGCCGATGATCCGGTGGCGGCCGCGCTGGAGCTGGCCGCAGGGCCCGCGGCGGCCCCGCGCGACGTGGTGCTGGCGACCAAGGCAACCATGCGCGCCACCGCCAGCCCGGGATCGCTGGACACGGAGCACCACGACCTCGCCATGCGCACCGAGCTCGGGCCCCAGGCGGATTCCATCCAATCGCCGGAATTCGTACAGCGATTGGCCGCGGCACAGCGCAGGTAGCGCACCCACCCTCCGGATGCTGGGCCAAGGGCCAAGTCGCTGACAGCGGCAAAATTCGCAGTCGGGTGCCGCCGTTTTCCTGTCAGCAAAGCCACCATGGGTGATAATTCCAGGTCTACGTGGCGCGAACTTGGGTTAGCAAGGACAGAGTTGGGATCGGTAGCGAACTGGCCAGTGTGGACTTGCCGCGACGACGCCACTGAGCGCGGCGCATGACCAAAGGAATGCACCGTGCACTCTGCCGACACCGCGAAACGGATCGTTGCCGGGGCGCTGCTGTTTAGCGGCGTCGCGATGGCCGGAGCCGGACTGGCCGCAGGCATTGCCGAGGCTCAGCCGACCCCTGCGCCGCGTGTTTATTGGTGCCCGAACCAACCGTGGAACCCGGCATGGGGTGAGAACAAATACTGGAATCAGTGCTGGGACACCGACAATCCTCCGCCGTATCCACCCCCGCCCCCGTTCCACCAACCGAATTTCAATTGCGGCCTGTTCTGGTGCCCCGTACCGCCCCACTCCTAGGCGGACCGCCGTGCGCCATGGGGTTGGCGCTCAGCGTTGACGACGATCCGGTCGCACCCGCACCGGAGTTGGCTACGGGTCCCACGGCGGCCCCGTGCGATGTGGTGGTGCTGGCGGCAAAGCCACCATGCGCGTCACCGCCCCCGGGGCCCTGGACACGGAGCACCACGACTTCGCCATGCACACCGAGCTCGAGCCCCAGGTGGATTCCATCCAATCACCCGAATTCGCAAGCAGATTGGCTGCGGTGCAGGCCAGGTAGCATCGTCGCTGGACCTAAAATCACTTGTGTCACTTTAATTTCAGTAGTTTCTCGACGGCCGCTTTTGTCGGTGGGCTCCGATAGTTTCGGGGTGTGAGTGTTGATCGCGAGGCGTTGTCGGCAGACTTTGACGCGCTGGAAGCCGCATTCGACAAGGCCGCCCAACATGACTGCGAATCGCTGACCACCCGCGAGCAGCTGGCGATGTTGGAACGCTGGGAAAGGCTGCGCCGACGCATCCCGGCCTCCGAGCACCGGTTGATCAATGCGGTTGCCCGCCAGGCCACCGTAGAAGAACTGGGCGGCAAGCTCTCCCACGCGATTGCCGAAGCTACGTTGATCAGCCGCGCCGAAGCCGCCCGGCGCATCCGCGAGGCCGCCGATCTGGGACCGAGGCGCGGGCTGTCCGGCGAACCGCTGGCACCGGTGTTGACAGCCACCGCCGCCGAGCAGCGCCAAGGCAAGCTTGGGACCGCGCAGGTGGCGGTGATCCGCAAGTTCTACCACCAGCTGCCGGGCTGGGTCGATGCCGCCACCCGCGAACAGGCCGAAGCAAAGCTGGCCACCGAAGGCACCCGGTTTCGGCCCGAACAACTCGCCGAGCTGGCCGCCACCCTCGCCGACTGCCTCAACCCCGACGGCACCTACACCGACGAGGACCGCGCTCGCCGCCGCGGCCTGACCCTGGGCAATCAGCAGTCCGACGGCATGTCGCAGTTGCGCGGCTGGCTGACCCCCGAAACCCGCGCCACCCTGGAAGCTGTTCTCGCCAAACTTGCCGCCCCCGGGTTGTGCAACCCCGACGACGAAAGCCCCTGCGTGGACGGCAGCCCCAGTGAGCAGGCCATAGAGCGAGATTCCCGCTCGGCCGCCCAACGCCAGCACGACGCATTGAATGCGGCGCTTCGAGCACTACTCGCCTCGGGCACGCTCGGCAACCACAACGGGCTGCCGGCCTCCATCATCGTGTCCACCACCCTGGCCGAACTCGAAGCTGCCGCCGGGCGGGGACTCACCGGCGGCGGCACCATCTTGCCCATGAGCGATGTCATCCGCCTGGCCCGCCATGCGCGGCACTACCTCGCGATCTTCGACAACGGCAAACCCCTGGCGCTCTACCACACCAAGCGATTGGCCTCGCCAGGGCAGCGAATCGTGTTGTACGCCAAAGACCGCGGCTGCTCGGCCCCCGGCTGCACCTTACCCGGCTACTACTGCGAGGTGCACCACGTAACCGACTGGGCCAAGTGCCGCACCACCGACGTCAAGGACCTGACCCTGGCCTGCGGATCCCACCACCGCATCCTGAGACCCGGCGGCTGGGCCACCCGCAAAAACACCCACGGCGACACCGAATGGATACCACCACCCCATCTCGACCGCGGCCAACCACGCACCAACACTTTTCATCATCCCGAAAAACTCCTAAAGGACAGGGATGACGATGATGAAGACGGTTGATCGCGCCCGTCAGACGGCGCGCGTTAGGCAGGGGCGGCCTCGCCTGCCCGCCGCAGCATCATTGCCGCGTGCTTGAGCACCGGGGAGTCGACCATCTGTCCTTCGAACGCGAATACCCCGCGCTCACCCTTCGCCGCCACTAAAACCCTTCGCGCCCAATCGATATTCTCCTCGCTGGGCCGATAGGCCTCGCGCACGATCGCGACCTGGGAGGGGTGGATACAGACCGTCGCGTCGAAACCTACCGCAACGGCGTCGGCGGCCTCCGCACGCAAGCCCTCGATGTCGCGAATGTCCAAATGAACGGCGTCCAGGGCGATCCGGCCGAACGCGGAAGCCGCAAGCAGGGTCGTCGACCGTACCTGCCGGGCGAAGTCACGGTACCCGCCGTCGGCGCGCCGGCTGGAACTGCCGCCCAGTGCGGCGACCAGATCCTCGGCACCCCACATCATCGCGACAGTTCCGTCGGCCGCGGCGATTTCGGCGGTGAACACCGCACCTCGCGGTGTCTCGATCAGTGCGACGACATCGCGTGGCGCCAGCGCGGTCACCTGCGCAGCCGATTCGGTCTTGGAAAGCATCACCGTCGTATATGCGGTGTCGGCCAGCGCATCCAGGTCGCGAGCCTGCTCGTCGCTTCCGGACGTGTTGATCCGCACCACGGTGCGCTCGGGATCCAGTGGTGTCTCCCGCAATGCCTTGCGGGCGGCGGCCCTGTCCGCTTCGGCCACGCCATCCTCGAGGTCGAGGATCACCACGTCGGCGGCGGCAGCCGCCTTCGCGAAACGCTCGGGACGGTCGGCCGGGCAGAACAACCATGCCGGGCCGGCGGCGCGCAAGTGCATCAAGTTCCCTCCGTAGATGGTCGTTTCTGGACCAGTGTGGTTCGCACCGCCCGTGCCACGATGTCACCGTGCTGATTGCGCCCGGTGTGCTCGAGGGTGACGATGCCCTCGCCGGGACGGCTCTTCGACTCCCGCTTGCCGGTGCACACGGTCTCCGCGTACAGGGTGTCGCCGTGGAAGACCGGCTTGGGGAACGACACCTCGGAGAAGCCGAGGTTGGCGACGATCGTGCCGAGAGTCAGCTGCGAAACCGACAACCCGACCAGCGTCGAGAGCGTGAACATGGAGTTCACCAACCGCTCTCCCCCGAAGCCCGGTTGCCCGGCGGCCCATGCCGCGTCCAGATGCAGCGATTGGGTGTTCATCGTCAGCGTGGTGAACAAGACGTTGTCGGCTTCGGTGACCGTGCGGCCGGGCCGGTGCAGGTACGTCGTGCCGATCTCGTACTCTTCGAACCACAAGCCGCGCTGGACAATCGATTTGCCGCTGCTCATAAGCGCCGCTCCTCCTCATCGCTCCGCTCTGCATCGTCGCCGACGCTCACGACAGCCCCAGCGATCTTGCGATGAGCATCAGTTGCACTTCGGTGGTTCCCTCCCCTATCTCGAGGATCTTGCTGTCGCGGTAGTGACGTGCCACCGGATACTCGTTCATGAAGCCGTATCCGCCGTGTATCTGGGTGGCATCTCGGGCGTTGTCCATGGCTGCTTCCGACGCAATCATCTTGGCGATCGCCGCCTCCTTCTTGAAGGGATTGCCGGCCAACATCTTCGCGGCGGCGTCGTAGTACGCCGTGCGCGCGACGTGCGCACGGGCTTCCATCCGCGCGATCTTGAAGCTGATCGCCTGATAGGAGCCGATCGGCTGACCGAACGACTGGCGTTCCTTGGCGTACTTGACGCTCTCGTCGACGCAGCCCTGGGCCGCCCCGGTCGCCAATGCGGCGATCGCGATGCGCCCTTCGTCCAGGATGGACAGGAAGTTCGCGTAGCCGGTCCCGCGCGCGCCCAGTAGGTTCTCCTCCGCAACCCGGGCGTCGGCGAAGGTCAGTGGGTGGGTGTCCGACGCGTTCCAGCCGACCTTGTTGTATACCGGTTCGACGGTGAATCCCGTGGTGCCGCTGGGCACGATGATTGTCGAGATCTCCTTCTTGCCGCCCGCTAGGGTTCCGGTGACCGCGGTGATGGTGACCAGTGAGGTGATGTCGGTGCCCGAGTTGGTGATGAACTGCTTGCTGCCGTTGATCACCCATCCCCCGTTTTCGAGCCGGGCCGTGGTGCGGGTGGCACCCGCGTCCGAGCCGGCTCCCGGCTCCGTCAGTCCGAAGCCGGCCAGCGCCCGGCCGGCAGTCAGGTCCGGCAGCCACCTGTTCTTCTGATTTTCACTGCCGAACCGGTAGATCGGCATCGCGCCGAGGCCGACCCCGGCCTCGAGCGTGATCGCCACCGACTGGTCGACCTTGCCGAGCTCCTCCAGCGCCAGCGACAGCGCGAAGTAGTCACCGCCCATGCCGCCGTACTCCTCGGGGAACGGCAGGCCGAACAGGCCCATCTCGCCCATCTTGGCCACGACTTCGTACGGGAAGCTGTGCTCCTCATCGTGTTTGGCCGATACCGGCGCGACCACCGTGCGCGCAAATTCGGCAACCGTGTCGCGAAGATCCTCGTATTCCTCGGGTAACGTCCCCGCCGTAATCGATGTGGTCATGATTCGTCCTTGCTTTCTTCGTCCACCCGTGCCAGCACCTGGTCTACGGTCACTTGGTCGCCGACGGAGACCAGCACCTCCACTCGCCCCGCAACCGGCGCGGGCAGCGAGTGTTCCATCTTCATCGCCTCCACGACCACCACCGCGTCGCCTTCGGAGACCTCGGCGCCGGATTCCGCCTGCACGGCGATCACACTGCCGGGCATGGGGCTGAGAATCTCGGCTTCGCGTGCGCCCGCTGCGCGGTGAATCTTGTGTTCCTCGGCCTCACGCAAGTGCCACGTTCCGCGCTCATCGGCGATCCACAGGTGCCCGCCGGCCTCGGCCCATCGATATTCGCGGCGCAGCCCGTCCAGCGTCACACTCACTTGTCCATGGTCGAGTTGCGCTGTCGCGGAATTGATCTCACCGTCGCCGAGCTGCACGGTGGCGGCATCGGGCGGCCCCCATACCGACACCGTCTCGCTGCGCAACGGGGTGCGCATCTCGGTGCGGACCGCCGCCGCGACGCCGCCGACGCGCCATCCGGTCGGCACGGCCCACGGGTTGTCCTCAGCCTGACAGGCCAAAAACCACTGGCGGCAGAGACCGGCGGCGGCGAGCACATCGTCCGGTACCGCCAGGGGCGTGAAGTCCGCCACCCGCTCGTCCAGCAGCGCGGTGTCCAGGTCGCCGGCGCGCACCCGCTCGTCCGCGAGCAGGAACCGGAGGAATTCGATATTGGTCTGCACACCCAAAACCGTCGTTTGCGCCAGCGCCCGGTCGAGTCTCGCGAGCGCCTCGTCGCGATCGGCCCCGAATGCGATGACCTTGCTCAGCATCGGGTCGTAGTCGCTGCCGACCAGCGTGCCGGACAGCAGCGACGAGTCGACCCGCACACCGTCGCCCGAGGGCTCGAACACCTCCAGCACACGGCCGCCGGTGGGCAGGAATCCTCTTGCCGGATCCTCGGCGTACACCCGGGCCTCGATCGCGTGCCCGCGCATTTCGATGTCGTCCTGGGCGAAGGCCAGCTTCTCCCCGGCAGCCACCCGCAACTGCCATTCCACCAGGTCCAGACCGGTAACCGCCTCGGTGACCGGGTGTTCCACTTGCAGCCGGGTGTTCATTTCCATGAAGAAGAAATCGTCCGGGCGCTCGGCGGAGACGATGAACTCCACCGTGCCCGCTCCGACGTAATCGACGCTGCGGGCGGTGTTGCATGCGGCTGCCCCGATCCGCGCGCGTGTCACGGGATCGAGCAGCGGGGAGGGCGCCTCCTCGATCACCTTCTGGTGGCGCCGCTGCAGGCTGCACTCACGCTCGCCGAGGTGCACCACGCTGCCGTGGGTGTCGGCGAGTATCTGCACCTCGATATGCCTGGGCCGCAGTATGAATCGCTCCAGGAACAGCGTGTCGTCGCCGAACGACGACGCGGCCTCCCGTCGCGCGCCCAGCAGCGCGTCACGCAACCGGGCCGGGTCTTCCACCAGCCGCATACCTTTGCCGCCGCCGCCCGCCGACGGCTTGATCAACACCGGATAGCCGACCTCGTCCGCCGCCGTGACGAGCTCGTCGTCCGTCAGCCCCGGCTTTGCCACACCGGGCACCACCGGCACGTCGAAGGCGGCGACCGCGTTCTTGGCGGTGATCTTGTCACCCATCACCTGGATCGCTCGTGCCGGCGGCCCCAGGAACACCACCCCGGCACGTTCACACGCCGCGGCGAAATCGGCGTTCTCGGAGAGAAACCCGTAGCCCGGATGAATCGCCTGGGCCCCGGTCCGTGCCGCGGCGTCGAGGACCTTGCCGATATCGAGGTAGCTGTCACGCGCCGCAGCAGGTCCCAGCCGGACGGCCGCATCAGCCTCGAGCACGTGTCGCGCGCTGGCGTCGGGGTCGCTGTAGACGGCAACCGACCGGATGCCCAGCCGGTGCAACGTCCGGATCACCCGTACCGCAATCTCGCCGCGGTTGGCCACTAGTACGGTGTCGAACATGATCCTCACATCCGGAAGACGCCGTAGGAGACCGGCTCCAGCGGCGCGTGTGCACACACCGAAAGAGCAAGCCCAACAACGGTTCTAGTATCGCACGGGTCGATGATGCCATCGTCCCACAGCCGTGCCGTCGAGTAGTACGGGTTACCCTGATCCTCGTATTGCGCGCGGATCGGCGCCTTGAAAGCGTCTTCCTCGTCGGCGGACCACGGCGTGCCGGCCGCGGTCAGCTGTTCGCCGCGCACGGTGGCCAGCACCGACGCGGCCTGCTCGCCGCCCATCACCGAGATGCGTGCATTCGGCCACATCCACAAGAAACGCGGCGAATACGCGCGGCCACACATCGAATAGTTGCCCGCCCCGTAGGATCCGCCGATCACCACGGTCAGTTTGGGCACGCGGGCACAAGCCACAGCGGTCACCATTTTGGCGCCGTGCTTGGCGATGCCGCCGGCCTCGTAGTCGCGGCCAACCATGAAGCCGGCGATGTTCTGCAGGAACAGCAGGGGAATCTTTCGCTTGTCGCACAACTCAATGAAATGCGCGCCCTTCAAAGCGGATTCGCTGAACAGCACACCGTTGTTGGCGATGATCCCGACCGGGTGACCGTGAATGTGCGCGAAGCCTGTCACCAGAGTCTTGCCATAGTTGGCCTTGAATTCGCTGAATTCACCGCCGTCGACCAGCCGCACGACGACCTCGTGTACGTCGTAGGGCACCCGCGGGTCCGGCGGCACGATGTCGTAAAGGTCCGTCTGAAAGCTCCTGGGCTCGACCGTGGGTTGTACCTGCCATTGGCTGGGATCCCGCGGTCCGAAGGTGGCCGCGATCGCCCGGATGATCCGCAGGGCATGCTCGTCGTCGTCGGCCAGGTGGTCGGTGACACCGGAGACTCGCGAGTGCAGGTCGCCGCCGCCGAGTTCTTCGGCCGAGACGATCTCGCCGGTGGCCGCCTTGACCAGGGGCGGACCACCGAGGAAGATCGTGCCCTGCTCGCGGACGATCACAGCCTCGTCGCTCATCGCCGGCACGTAGGCGCCGCCCGCCGTGCACGAGCCCAGTACGGCCGCCACTTGGGGAATTTCGCTGGCGCTCATGGTCGCCTGGTTGTAGAAGATCCGCCCGAAGTGCTCACGGTCGGGAAACACTTCGTCTTGGCGCGGCAGGAAGGCCCCCCCGGAGTCGACCAGGTAGATGCAGGGCAGCCGATTCTGCAGGGCGACTTCCTGCGCACGCAGGTGCTTCTTGACCGTCATCGGGTAGTAGGTGCCGCCCTTGACCGTTGCGTCGTTGGCGACGATCACGCACTCACGGTCCGACACCCGACCGATGCCGGTGATGATCCCGGCCCCCGGAGACTCGTCGCCATACATCCCGTCGGCGGCCAGCGGCGACAGCTCCAAAAATGGGCTGCCCGGATCCAGCAGGCGATCCACCCGTTCCCGGGGCAGCAACTTGCCGCGGCTGACGTGGCGCTGCCGCGCGCGCTCATTGCCTCCCAGAGCGGCGGCCGCGAGCTTGGCGTTCAGCTCACCGACCAGCCGGCGGTGCTCATCGGCGAACGATGGCGCCTGAACAACGCTTTTCACCGACGAACTCACGAGTGCCTCCCCGCTGTCGCCAGCCCAAGGGGCGGTTCGGTTTTGGCGAGCACCTCGTCAACCGAAACGCCCGGAGCGGTCTCCACCAAATGCAAACCGTCCGCACGCACGTCGATGACCGCGAGGTCGGTGACGATGCGGTGCACGCAGGCGACCCCGGTCAGCGGCAGCGTGCACCGCTCAACGACCTTCGCGCTGCCGTCTTTGGCGGTGTGTTCCATCATCACGATCACTTTCCGGGCACCGTGCACCAGGTCCATGGCGCCGCCCATACCCTTGACCATCTTGCCGGGAATCATCCAATTCGCGAGGTCGCCGGTGGCCGAGACCTGCATCGCCCCCAGCACCGCGACATCGACATGCCCGCCGCGGATCATTCCAAACGATGCCGAGGAGCCGAAGAACGCCGCGCCCGGCATCGTGGTGACCGTCTCCTTGCCCGCGTTGATCAGGTCGGCGTCGACGTCCTCGCGCCTGGGATAAGGCCCGACACCCAGGATCCCATTCTCCGAATGCACGATGACGCCGGCGTCGTCGGGGATGTGGTTGGGAATCAGGGTGGGCATTCCGATGCCGAGGTTGACGTATTGGCCATCCTCGAATTCGGCGGCTACCCGCGCGGCCAAACCCTCTTTACTCCAACTCATTTAGCGCCGCTCTCGCCCGCAAGCGGGTGGTAACCCCACCTCATCGCCGCGCTCAGCATCGTCGGTGGCGCGCTCACGGCTGCACCGTCACCTTCTCGACCCGCTTGACAGGGTCGGGCACGTGCACGATCCGCTGAACGTAGATGCCCGGGGTGTGTACCGCGGCGGGGTCGATCTCGCCCGGCTCGACGAGATGCTCAACCTCTGCGATCGTGATCCGGCCCGCCCGGGCGCAGTCGGGGTTGAAGTTGGCGGCGGCCGCCCGGTAGACGAGATTGCCGTGCCGGTCCCCCTTCCAGGCATGGACGAGCGCGAAGTCGGTGCGGATCGCTCGCTCGAGAACATAGGTGACACCGTCGAACTCACGGGTCTCCTTGGGGGGCGACACCACCACCGCCGCGCCCGAGGCGTCATAGCGCCACGGCAGCCCGCCATCGGCGACCGCGGTACCTACCCCTGCGGACGTGTAGAAGGCCGGGATGCCCATCCCGCCGGCGCGGAGTCGCTCAGCCAATGTGCCCTGGGGGTTGAGTTCCACCTCGAGTTCACCGGCGAGGAACTGCCGGGCGAACTCCTTGTTGTCGCCCACGTAGGAAGCCGTTGTTCGGCGAATTCGTTTGTGCTCCAACAATGCACCCAGCCCGATGCCATCGCCGCCACAGTTGTTCGACACCGTCTCCAAGTCGCGGACCCCGGCGTCGACAAGCGCAGCGATCAGCGCCTCGGGAATGCCGCAGAACCCGAAGCCTCCGACCGCCAGGGATGACCCGTCGGTTATGTCGGCGACCGCTTCAGCGGCCGTCGCCACCACCTTGTCCATCGCCGCAGCAGCCTCCTTGCCGTCGGGCGGTACGTGAGTGGCCGGCGCGAAGCCAGACCACAATGACATTCAGTTAATGTTGATTAACTGGGGTGAGAATACCACTGTCCGCGTCGCCGGTCCAGAAAGTGGACGCCGAGACCGCCGCAGACGACCGTAGTCCAGTTAATTACGGATAACTCGTGCTACGTTAATGACGATTAACCAATACATGGAGTTCTGTCATGACAGCGCCCTCCTGCGACGGTCAGTCCGACGCACCGAATCGTCGCAGCCAGTTGAAATCCGACCGGCGCTTGCAGCTGCTGTCGGCCGCCGAGCGCCTGTTCGCCGAGCGCGGGTTCCTCGCGGTGCGACTGGAGGACATTGGTGCCGCCGCCGGTGTCAGCGGTCCCGCCATCTACCGGCACTTCCCCAACAAGGAGTCGCTGCTGGTCGAGTTGCTGGTGGGAATCAGCGCCCGACTGCTCGCCGGCGCCCGGGAGGTGCGGACCCATAGCTCCGACGCACCATCAGCGCTGGACGGCCTCATCGACTTTCACCTTGACTTTGCCCTGGGCGAACCTGACCTGATCCGGATCCAGGACCGCGACCTCGCGTACCTGCCCGCTGCGGCCGCGAAGCAAGTGCGCAGAGCGCAGCGCCAGTATGTCGAGGTCTGGGTAGGGGTGCTGCGCGAGCTGAACCCCGAGTTGGCTGAGGCCGACGCCCGGCTGACGGCGCACGCGGTGTTCGGCCTGCTGAATTCGACACCGCACAGCATGAAGTCCCCCGACAATTCACGCAGCAAGTCCGCTCGCGCGGCGCGGTCCCGGGCCGTCATGCGGGCAATGACGGTGGCTGCGCTAGCAGCCGGAAACCAGTGCCCCTGAGCGGCCCA
>CAYNLB010000038.1:3447-5694 GCA_964397935.1 uncultured Mycobacterium sp. | reverse complement strand
GTAAATCAGTGCTCATGCACCCGCCCCGGGTACCCTGCAAACCATGAGGTGGACATGAACGATTCAGGTCCAACCGAGCGGTTTAGTCGCCCTCTACCCGGACCCGCGCCGCAGGCTGCGTGGTATCCGCCGACCGTTGACCCGGCATACGCCGAGCAGGCGCCCTACGCACCTACGTACGGCGGGCCTGTTCCGCCATGGGCGCCGAGGCAGAACGAAACCAACCCCACCGAACGGCTGCCGGCGTACTGGCAGCAGGAGGTCCCTCCGCACGGCGAACTGCCTGCGCAGGGTACGGCTCCCCCGCCGCCGGGAGGCCCGAAATCGCCACGCTGGTTGTGGATCGCCGCAGGCGCGGCGGTGCTGCTGGTCGTCGCTCTGGTGACCGCGCTGGTGCTCGTCAACCACGCGATCAAGACCCAGACCGCCGTCCCGCCGTTGCCCGCCATGCCCGAGCCGAGTTCCACCATCCCGACCCCGTCGGCACGTACGTCGCCGTCACCCATCCCGGCTCCGGCGCCGCCGACCAGCGGTTCTCCGACTCCCACCGAGACGACCGGTCCGGTCGCCATGCAAGACGTTGTCTACAAAGTCACGGGCGAGGGTCGTGCGATCAGCATCATGTGGATCGACACGGGCGACCTGATACAAACCGAGTTCAACGTCGCGCTGCCATGGAGCAAACAGGTCCGGCTGGCGAAGTCGGCCGTCCATCGACCGAACGTCACGATCGTCAACATCGGTCACAATGTCACCTGCTCGGTCACCGTCGCCGGCGTCCAGGTGAGCAAGCGCGTCGGGGTGGGTCTGACGATTTGCGACGGCAGAAGCTAAGCCGGCTGCGACGGTTCCGCTGTGGCGGCGGCACGCACCGGAACACGGACCGCAAGCATCCCCAGCAGGCCGGCGATCAGCACCACCGAGATCCCGCCGAGACCGGCCCGGACGGCGCCGAACGCGTCGACGAAGATGGAGAAGAGCCAGGGCGCCACGAACGCCACGGCGCGTCCGGTCATCGTGTACAGACCGAACGCGACTCCCTCCCTGCCGTGCTTTGCCATCTGCAGCAGCAGGGCGCGCGCCGACGACTGCGACGGCCCGATGAACATGCACAGCAAGAGACCGCACACCCAGAAGGCCGTCGAACCGGACAGCACCAGCAAGGTGAGCGCCAGTACGACGATCGCGACCAGCGACCCCACGATGACGGGTTTGGAGCCGATCCGATGGTCGACGAACCCACCCAGCACCGCGCCTACCGCGGCCACCACGCTGGCCACCACGCCGAATAGCAGGACGTTGGCCTGGGAGATGCCGTACACGTTGACACCAAGCACAGCGCCGAAGGCGAAGACCGCCGCCAGCCCATCGCGGAAGAGCGCGCTGGCGAACAGGAAATAGACCACATTGCGGTCGCGTCGCCATTCCGCGGAAACTTCCTTCCACAGCTTGCGATAGCCACCGAGCATGCTCGTCCGCTGGTGCACCTCTCCCGAGTCCGGTAGCCGGTGCGCGACCAACAACAACGGCAACGCCAACACAGCAAACCAGGCCGCAGCCACCAGCATGGCCTCTCGGACGTAGAGCCCGTCCTGCACAGGCACGCGTAGCAGCCCACGCGTCGCATTTGGGCCGGGATCGGATCCCGATATGAATCCCGAATAGATCAGTAGCAACAGGAGGACGCTGCCGACATAACCCGACGCCCAGCCAAACCCGGAAATCCGGCCGGCCGTCTGGGGGGTCGAGAGCTGTCGCAGCATCGCGTTATACGGGACGCTGGCCAGGTCGCCGCATGCCGCCGTGGCACCCAGCAGTGCCAGCCCGGCCCACAGGTAGCTGGGGCGATCGTGGATGAAGAACATGGCGCACGTCAGCGTGACGGCCGCCCCGGTCAACACGCTCAGGGCCATCCGCCTGCGATACGGGGACTCCACCCACACGCCGACGGCCGGCGCCAGCAGCGCGACCGTCAACCCGGCGACGGCCCCTGCACGACCCAACCAACTCGCGGGGGTGGTACCGCCGGGTATGCCCACCCCGACGCTGCTGGTCAGATAGACGGCGAACACGAAGGTCGCCACGATCGCGTTCAGCCCGGTGGAACCGCAGTCCCACAGGGCCCATGCCGCCACCCGCGACAGCACAGGCGTGACCGCACGCGGTTCCGGCTGACTCATGCTCGGCACTTTATTGGTTTGGCAGCCGACCCGCCGCGCCCGGCTCCGCCGCGCTCACGATCGCTGC
>CAYNLB010000038.1:0-3347 GCA_964397935.1 uncultured Mycobacterium sp. | reverse complement strand
ATTGGTTTGGCAGCCGACCCGCCGCGCCCGGCTCCGCCGCGCTCACGATCGCTGCCTGTCTACCATTGGCTTCATGCCGATACCTGCTCCCAGTCCCGACGCGCGTGCCGTTGTCACCGGAGCCTCGCAAAATATCGGTGAAGCGCTGGCCGCGGAACTTGCCGCACGCGGACACAGCCTGATCATCACCGCGCGACGCGAAGACATGCTCAAAAATCTGGCCGCCCGCCTGGCCGACAAGTATCGCATCACCGTCGAAGTGCGGCCCGCCGATTTGGCCGATCCGGGGGAACGGGCGAAACTGTGCGACGAACTGGCTGCCCGTCCCATCTCCATTCTTTGCGCCAACGCGGGTACCGCGACCTTCGGCCCGGTCGCATCGCTCGATCCCGCCGGCGAAAAGGCTCAGCTACAGCTCAATGTCCTAGGGGTGCACGACCTTACGTTGGCAGTGCTGCCCGGCATGGTCGAGCGCAAGGCCGGCGGCATCCTGATTTCTGGTTCGGCGGCCGGCAATTCGCCGATTCCCTACAACGCAACCTATGCGGCCAGCAAGGCTTTCGTGAACACCTTCAGCGAATCGTTGCGCGGTGAACTTCGCGGCTCGGGTGTCCATGTCACGCTGCTGGCACCGGGCCCGGTGCGCACCGACCTCCCCGATGACACCGAGGCCTCGCTGGTCGAGAGGCTAGTGCCGGACTTCCTGTGGATCTCCACCGAGCACACCGCCCAGGTGTCGCTGGATGCGTTGGACCGCAACAAGATGCGCGTCGTCCCCGGGCTGACATCGAAAGCCATGTCGGTCGCGAGCGGGTACGCCCCACGTGCCATCGTCGCACCCATTGTGGGCAGCTTCTACAGGAAGCTCGGCGGCGGATAGGGGTCACTTCCGGCGGCGCCGGCCGGTGCCGAAAATGCCTTTCACCGCTTCGCGTATCGCCGTGTTGATGCCGCTTCGCACAGTCGGGTTCTTCAACACTTCCTCCCACATCGCGGGACCCTTCGGCTCGGCGGGTGCGGGCATCGGCGGTATGTCGTACGGATCCGGATAGGGCAGGGGGTCGTACTGCCCCCGCCGGGGCGTCTCCTGCGGCACCGGAGTCGGCGGCTTCTCCGGCTCGCGCTCGATCGTCTGACCGTACTTCGCCTGCAGCAGGCTGGCTTTGGCCGCCGCGGCGACCGCATCGGTGCCGATAGCGGCCATCAACGACCGGGGCACGCGCACACGCGTCCACGCCACCGGTGTGGGTGCTCCCTTTTCCGACAGCACGGTCACGATGGCCTCGCCGATTCCCAGCGACGTCAACGCCGACTCCAGTTCGTAGACATCCGTTTTCGGGTAGGTGCGGACGGTCCTGTTGAGCGCCCTCTGATCGTCGGGGGTAAATGCGCGCAGCGCGTGCTGGACTCGGGCACCCAATTGGGACAGCACGTCGTTGGGCAGGTCGGTAGGCAACTGCGTGCAGAAGAACACACCGACGCCCTTGGAGCGGATCAACTTGACGGTTTGCTCGACCTGCGCCAGGAAGGCCTTGGAGGCGTCTGTGAACAACAAGTGCGCCTCGTCGAAGAAGAAGACCAGCTTGGGTTTGTCCACGTCACCGACTTCGGGTAGGACGGTGAACAAGTCAGCCAGCACCCACATCAAGAACGTGGAAAAGATGACCGGACGCAGCGCCTGACCGCTGAACTCGAGCAACGAGATGATGCCTTGACCCTGGTCATCGACGCGTAGCAAATCATGCGGGTCGAGCTTCGGCTCACCGAAGAACGTGTCGCCGCCCTCGCCGGCGAGATTCACCAGAGCTCGCAGGATCACACCCGCCGTCGTCGACGACACCCCGCCCAGGTCTTTCAGATCGGCCTTGCCCTCGTCGCTGGTCAGGTGGCTGATGACGCTGCGCAGATCGTCCAGGGTGACCAGCGGACGGTTCTTCTCTTTGGCCCAATGGAAGATCAGGCCCAGCGTTGACTCTTGGGTAGCGTTGAGTCCCAAAACTTTTGATAGCAGGACCGGACCGAAGCTGGCAACGGTGGCACGCACCGGCACACCTACTCCCCCGGTGCCCAGCGACAAGAACTCCACCGGGAATCCCTTCGGCGCCCAGTCATCCCCGGTCTCTTTCACGCGCGCGGCGGTCCTATCGTTGGCCTCCCCTGGCCTGGCCAGACCCGACAGGTCGCCCTTCACATCGGCCATCAGCACCGCAACGCCCGCTGCGCTGAGCTGTTCGGCAATCAATTGCAGCGTCTTGGTCTTGCCGGTTCCCGTCGCTCCGGCCACCAGACCGTGCCTGTTGATGGTGGCCAGCGGGATGCGGATCTGCGCCGTCGGGTCGGCCACACCGTCGATGACGACCGTGCCCAATTCCAACGCCCGGCCGTCGACGGCGTAGCCGTCCGCGATCCGCCTTGCGGCCCCAGCAGGCCCACCGGCGCCTGATTCGGCGCTCATCTCGGCGCTCCCCTCTTTTGGGTGGTTAGCCATGCAATTGGGCCACCCTACTTCTCCTGCGTAGCCAGGGGCGACAACCGGCGCGGCCGTCACGTGGGCCTAGTCTGGGCGCTGTGCGAGATGAGTTGGTGTGGATCGACTGCGAGATGACCGGTCTCGACCTGGGTTCGGACAAGCTGATCGAGATCGCGGCCCTGGTCACCGACGCCGAACTGAACATTCTCGGCGACGGAGTAGACGTGGTGATCCACGCCGACAACGACTCGCTGTCATCGATGATCGACGTGGTCGCCGAAATGCATTCGCGCTCCGGGCTGATCGACGAGGTAAAAGCGTCCACCGTAGACCTGGCGACTGCCGAGGCGATGGTGCTGGACTACGTGGGCGAACATGTCAAGCAACCCAAGACCGCACCGCTGGCGGGCAATTCAATTGCCACCGATCGCGCTTTCCTCGCGCGCGACATGCCCGCTCTGGACTCGTTTCTGCACTATCGGATGATCGACGTCAGCTCAATCAAGGAACTCTGCCGACGCTGGTACCCGCGGATTTACTTCGGCCAGCCCGTCAAGGGCCTCGCCCATAGAGCACTAGCCGACATCCATGAATCCATCCGCGAACTGCAGTTCTACCGGCGGACCGCGTTCATTCCCCCACCAGGGCCGTCTACCAGTGAAATCGGCGCGGTGGTCGCCGATCTTGAGGGCAAAAAGGGCGCACCGGGACCAAGCGATTCGGCCGCCGAGCCCCCGAGCGGTTAGTATCGACGTCGCCGCTCGTTAGCCCTTAGGGCCGACCTGCGGCCATGGTGAGTGTAGTTCAGTTGGTAGAGCACCAGGTTGTGATCCTGGATGTCGCGGGTTCGAGTCCCGTCACTCACCCCACAGGTCAG
>CAYNLB010000037.1:29389-36645 GCA_964397935.1 uncultured Mycobacterium sp. | reverse complement strand
TACCGCCCGCCCCCCGGCTACGGCCCGCCACAGTTCAGCCCGGGAGCAGTCAAACCGGGAATCATCCCGCTGCGCCCCTTGACGCTCGGCGACATCTTCAACGGTGCGGTCGGCTACATCCGAGCCAACCCGAAGGCGACGCTGGGCCTGACCGCGATAGTCGTGGTCATCATGCAGATCATCACCAAGATCGCCTTCCTTGGACCATTGGCCGCGTACAACGGGCTCACGACCGATCAGCCGGACGAACTGAGCTCGGGGGTCGTGGGTACCTGGTTGGTGTCGGCGGGCGCCGGCGTTCTGGTCAGCTGGCTCGGCGGCATGCTGCTGTCCGGAATGCTCACCGTCATCGTCGGGCGGGCGGTGTTCGGCGCACCGATCACCATCGGCGAGACCTGGGTCAAGATCCGGGGTCGGCTGCTGCCCTTGCTTGGCCTGGCGCTGCTGGAAGCCGTCGCGGTGGCCGCCCTGGCCGGGCTGGTTGCGGTGGTTGTCGCCGTGTTGGCGGCGGTCGGCAACGCCGCTGTGGCGGTTGTCCTGGGCTTCCCGCTGGTGCTCGCCGTGATCGCGTTGCTGGTGTACCTGTTCACGGTGGTGCTGTTCGCGCCCGTGCTGATCGTGCTGGAAAGGCTGCCCGTCATCGATGCCATCACCAGATCCTTCGCGCTGGTGCGCAACGGCTTCTGGCGGGTGCTGGGGATCCGCGCGCTGACCTTCCTGGTGGCATCGGTTGTCGCGGGCGCGGTCGCGGTCCCGTTCAATATCGTCGGCCAGTTTTTCCTGATCACCCCGTCCACCGCAGCTTTCCTGGTCAGCACCGCCATTGCGTCCGTGGGGGCGGCGATCGGCGAGATCATCACCGCACCTTTCAACGCCGGGGTCATCGCGCTGCTCTACACCGACCGCCGAATGCGTGCCGAAGCATTCGACCTCGTGCTGCAGACCGGCGCCGCCAGCGGACCGTACGCGGTCGCGTCCACCGACAACCTCTGGCTGACCCGCGCGGTGTAAGGAAGACCTGACCGTGCCTTCCATCGACATCGACCGCGATGCCGCACACCAGGCGGCGCAGAGCGAACTCAGCAAACCGATCTACGCCAAGGCTTCCGCCGAGGAGCGCTTCGCCGATTGGGTCAACGAGCTGATTTACCGCCTACTGCAGAAAGCTTCCTCGATACCGGGCGGATTGTTCACCGCCACGGTGCTCATCATCCTGCTGGCGGTCGGCGTGGTGGTGGCGATCCACATCGCACGGCGCACGATGCGCACCAACCGCGGCGGCGACTATCAATTGTTCGAGGCCGCCCAGCTCACCGCGGCACAGCATCGCGCAACCGCTGAAGGCTATGCCGCGGAAGCTAATTGGACGGCGGCAATTCGCCACCGGTTGCGCGCCGTCGCCCGCCAGCTCGAGGAGACCGGCGTACTCAACCCCGCCCCCGGCCGTACCGCCAACGAGCTGGCCCGTGATGCCGGTGCGGCGATACCGCATCTGACCGGCGAATTATCGCAGTCGGCAACGGCTTTCAACGATGTCACCTACGGTGAGCAACCCGGGACCCAGAGCGCCTACCAGATGATCGCCGACCTCGACGACCACCTGCGGTCCCGCTCACCGGCCGGCCAGACAGCGCCGGCGCAGGCCGCCCCGCTCGAGTCATGGGCGCAGGTCCGGTGATGGAGACGATCGGCGACACCGCTACGGCGGCGCGGCGCCGGCGCTCATGGCGCTGGGCGATCCTCGCGCTGGTCGTGCTCGCGGCCATAGCCGGAATCGATGCGTACCTGACCGCACCGCGTCCCGGCGCGCGCATGGATCCGGAGTCCACCGGCCCCGACGGTGCCCATGCGCTGGTGGCCCTGCTGCGCGGCGGCGGCGTCGACGTCGTGGTGGCCGGCGGCATCGCCGACGTCGAACGCGCCGCGCGTCCGACCACACTGATCCTGGTTGCGCAGAGCCAGTACCTGACCGACCCACTGCTGGACCGCCTGAAGAAAGCCCCCGGGGATCTGCTGCTGGTGCAACCGACGGCGCGAACCCGCAAGGCACTGATGCCGGGCGTTCGTGTGTCGGGCGCCAGCGACTTCGACGTCAACCCGGATTGCACGCTGCGGGAGGCGACACGGGCCGGGTCGGTTCGATTCGGACCAAGCGATAGCTACCGGGCCACCACCGGCCGGACGATGTCCAGTTGTTACGACGGGGTGCTGATCCGTTTCCGGGACGACGGGCGGGCAATCACCGCGGTCGGCAACACCGACTTCATGACCAACGGGGGCCTGTTGCACGCGGGCAACGCCGCGCTGGCGATGAACCTGGCCGGCGACCGGCCCCGGCTCATCTGGTACGCGCCCCACCACGTTGAGGGTGAATCATCGGCTCCCGCATCGATCCTCGATCTGATCCCGCAAAACGTCATCTGGATCGTCTGGCAGCTGTGCCTGGTCGTGCTGCTGGTTGCCCTGTGGCGGGGCCGCCGGCCCGGACCGCTGGTGGCCGAGGAGTTGCCCGTCGTGGTACGCGCCTCGGAGACCGTCGAAGGCCGCGGCCGGCTTTATCGCTCCCGCCGGGCACGTGATCGCGCCGCCGCCGCACTGCGGACCGCGACTTTGCAGCGGCTGCTGCCCCGGCTCGGCCTGGGTCCGGGTGCGGCGGCGCCGGCTCTGGTGGCGACCGTGGCCCGGCGCGGTGGAACCGACCCGGCGTTCGTGTCCTATCACCTGTTTGGCCCGCCCCCGGCGACAGACCATGACCTGCTACAACTTGCCCGTGCGCTCGACGACATCGAAAGGCAGGTCGCACACTCGTGACACAATCGGCTACCGACCAGACGCCCGCCGCTGCAGCGGCCCGAGAAGCACTACTGGCCTTACGGGCTGAGATCGCCAAGGCCGTCGTCGGACAGGATGGGGTCGTCAGCGGCTTGGTGATCGCCCTGCTGTGTCGCGGCCACGTACTGCTGGAAGGCGTTCCGGGAGTTGCCAAGACGCTACTGGTGCGGGCGTTGTCCGCCGCGCTGCAGCTGGAGTTCAAGCGGGTGCAGTTCACCCCCGACCTGATGCCCGGCGACGTCACCGGTTCCCTGGTGTACGACGCGCGCACCGCCGCGTTCGTGTTCCGGCCCGGCCCGGTGTTCACCAATCTGCTGCTGGCCGACGAGATCAACCGGACCCCGCCCAAGACCCAGGCTGCGCTGCTCGAGGCGATGGAAGAGCGTCAGGTCAGCGTGGAAGGCGAAGCCAAGGCGCTGCCCGACCCATTCATCGTTGCCGCAACCCAGAACCCGATCGAATATGAGGGCACCTACCAGTTGCCCGAAGCTCAATTGGATCGCTTCCTGCTGAAGTTGAATGTCACGCTGCCACCGCGCGATTCCGAGATCGCCATCCTCGGCCGGCACGCACACGGCTTCGATCCCCGCGATCTGTCGGCGATCAATCCGGTGGCCGGGGCCGCGGAACTGGCGGCCGGCCGCGAGGCGGTGCAGCAGGTCTTGGTCGCCGATGAGGTGCTGGGCTACATCGTCGACATCGTGGCGGCCACCCGCTCCTCCCCCGCGCTGCAGCTGGGTGTCTCACCACGTGGGGCCACCGCCCTGCTGGCAACCGCTCGTTCCTGGTCGTGGCTGTCCGGCCGCAACTACGTCACTCCCGACGACGTGAAAGCCATGGCCCGCCCGACGCTACGGCACCGGGTGATGATGCGACCGGAAGCAGAGCTCGAAGGGGCCACCCCCGACGGTGTGCTCGACGGGATCTTGGCTTCGGTCCCGGTGCCCCGCTAGTGATCCTGACCGGACGCACCGGGCTGGTCGCGCTGATCTGCATCCTGCCCATAGCGCTGTCACCGTGGCCGGCAAGAACTTTCGTGGTTCTGCTGGTAGCGCTCGCGATGGTGGTGGCGCTGGATATCGTGCTGGCGGCCAGCATCCGCAGGCTGCGCTATGTCCGTTCCCCGGACCGCTCGGCCCGGCTCGCGCAGCAGGTGGATGTCGGGCTGCTGATCTACAACGACGGCCCCCGCCGGTTCCGCGGGCAGCTCCGCGACGCCTGGCCGCCCAGCGCCCGCGCGCAGCCGCGCATCCACCGCCTGACCATCCCCGCCGGCCAGCATCAGCACGTCCAGACCCAGCTGCGGCCGGTGCGCCGCGGCGACCAGCGGGCGGCAGTGGTCACCGCCCGATCGATCGGTCCGCTGGGGTTGGCGGGGCGGCAGGGTTCGCGGTCGGTGCCGGGTCAGGTCAGGGTGCTGCCGCCGTTCCTGTCTCGCAAGCATCTGCCGTCGCGGCTTGCCAAACTACGGGAGATCGACGGACTGTTGCCCACGCTGATACGCGGACAGGGAACCGAATTCGACTCGCTGCGCGAGTACGTCGTCGGCGACGACGTGCGCTCGATCGACTGGCGCGCCACCGCGCGCCGCGCCGATGTGGTGGTCCGCACCTGGCGACCCGAGCGCGACCGGCGGGTGGTGATTGTGCTCGACACCGGCCGCACGGCGGCCGGTCGCGTCGGTGTCGATCCGACCGCCGCCGATCCCGCGGGCTGGCCCCGGCTGGACTGGTCGATGGATGCCGCGTTGCTGCTGGCCGCCCTCGCGTCGCGGGCCGGCGACCATGTCGATTTCCTCGCCCACGACCGGGTCGGCCGTGCCGGCGTTTTCGGGGCGGCACGCACCGAGCTGCTTGCCCAGCTGGTCGAGGCGATGGCGCCGCTGCAACCGGCGCTTCTCGAATCGGATTGGCGGGCAATGGTGTCCACAATTGCCCGGCGCACCCGTCGACGATCGCTGGTGGTGCTGCTGACCGACCTCAACGCGACCGCGCTCGATGAGGGCCTGCTGCCGGTCCTGCCGCAGTTGGCGGCCAAACACCAGTTGATGGTGGCCGCGGTCGCCGACCCTCGCATCGACCAAATGGCCGCGGGGCGCGCGGATGCGGTTGCGGTCTATGACGCGGCGGCCGCCGAACGATCCCGCAACGACCGCCGTGCGATTGCCACGCGGCTGCGCCGCAGCGGGGTGGAAGTCGTCGACGCCCCGCCCGCGGAACTGGCTCCCGCGCTGGCCGACTGCTATCTGGCGATGAAAGCGACCGGACGGCTGTAGTCTTCGCCCACGAAAGTGCCGCTACCGACGGCCTTACTGGGGAAACATGGCGGTAACTGCACTTTCGCGGCTAGCCGGTGGGGATGACATCAGGGGCGTCTTCGATGTCGCCGGTCTCCCCGGCCTTCACGGCGCGACGGCCGAAGTACCCGATGTAGGACAGGAATGCCGCCTCGGCGACGATCCCGATGCCCACCCGAACGAATGTCGGCAACGGCGAAGGCGTTACCAACGCTTCGATCAGCCCGGAGATCAACAGCACGGCCACCAGTCCCACGGCAACCGATACGACGGCACGACCCTGCTCGGCGAGCACTTGTCCACGGGGCCGCTCCCCGGGCGATATCACCGACCACCCCAGCCGCATCCCTGCGGCCCCCGCCAGGAATACCGCCGTCAGCTCCAGCAACCCGTGCGGTACCAGCAGACCCAGCAGGATGCCGCCCTTGCCGGCCTGAAACATCAGCCCGGCAATCACTCCAAGGTTGGCGGCGTTTCCGAACAGTACAACCGGGATCGGCAGTCCCAGCACCACCGACAACGCGATGCACTGGGCGGAAACCCAGGAGTTGTTCACCCAGACTTGCAGAGCGAACGACGCGGCGGGGTGTTCGCTGTAGTACGACGCGATATCGTGATTGACCAATTCGTCTATGTCACTTGGCGTTCCGAGGGCGGACTGCACCTCCGGGTTGACGGCGACCCAGAACGCGATGACCACGACGACGGCGAAAAACGCCAGCGCAGTAACCAGCCACCACCGCCAGGCGCGGTAGGCAACCACCGGGAACGACACCGTCCAGAATCGGGTGAACGTACTGCTCAGGGGTGCGTGGACGCCGGTCACCGCGGAGCGGGCCCGCGCAACCAGGCTCGAGAGCCGGCCGATCAGCAGGGAATCGGACGACGCCGAGCGCAACATCGACAGATGCGTAGACACCCGCTGGTAGAGCTCGACAAGTTCGTCGACTTCGGCGCCGGTCAACGACCGACGCCTACCGATCAATTGATCGAGGCGCTGCCAGGTACCGCGATGGGTCAGCACGAATGCGTCGACGTCCACCCCGAGTAGCCTAATCACACCTTGGTACCGTTCGGTGGTATGTCCGAGGTGGTGACCGGCGATGCGGTGGTGCTCGATGTGCAGATCGCCCAGTTGCCGGTGCGTGCCGTGAGCGCGCTGATCGACATCACCGTGATTTTTGTCTGCTACGTGCTCGGGCTGATGTTGTGGGCCGCCACGCTGACCCAGTTCGACTCCGCGCTGAGCACCGCCATCCTGCTCATCTTCACGGTTCTGGTGATCGTCGGATATCCGTTGATCTTCGAAACCGCCACGCGCGGCCGCTCGGTGGGCAAGATCGCGCTGGGCCTGCGGGTGGTGTCCGACGACGGTGGTCCAGAACGCTTCCGGCAAGCGCTTTTTCGGGCGCTGGCGTCGGTGGTGGAGATCTGGATGCTGTTCGGCAGTCCAGCCGTCATCTGTAGCATGTTGTCGCCCAAGGCCAAGCGCATCGGGGACATCTTCGCCGGGACGGTGGTGATCAGTGAACGCGGCCCCCGACTCGGGCCTCCGCCGATGATGCCGCCGGCGCTGGCATGGTGGGCATCGTCTCTGCAGCTGTCGGGGCTAACCGCCGGACAAGCCGAAGTCGCGCGCCAATTCCTTACCAGGGCAACGCAGCTGGATAGGCAGCTGCGCCAGCAGATGGCATACCGGATCGCGGGCGACGTCGTGTCCCGCATCGCTCCGCCGCCCCCGCCCGGCGCACCGCCGGAATTGGTGCTCGCCGCCGTGCTTGCCGAACGGCACCGCCGCGAATTGGCACGACTGCGCCCGCCCATGCCGCCGCCCCAGCTGGGTCCCACAGGCTGGCTCGCCCCGGCCCCACCACAGCCCGGCCCCTGGCCGCCGCAACCGCCGCACCGCGGTGGTTTCTCGCCGCCGCACTGAGAGCGGCCGCGTCAGCCGGAGACGCTCACCGCCATGAGAACGACGTCGGCGATCAACAGCGCCCATCCGCACAGCGGAACCACGAGGCCGCCGCGGCGCTTTGCGGTGAAAAACGAAATGACGATGACGATGCCGGCCACCGCCGGCGCCCCGTAGAACGCGACGCCGAAATCGATCCCGCCGTGGCCCAGGTTG
>CAYNLB010000037.1:0-29289 GCA_964397935.1 uncultured Mycobacterium sp. | reverse complement strand
GTCGGTGCTCATCACGGCGCCAAGGGCGAAGAGCATCACAATGGCCGCAGCGGGCACCGTCGCCAGCGCCGACGCCCAATTGACCCACGGCCTGACATGGCGGCCGCGACCGGTATGCCCCTGCTCCGACCGCGCCGCGCTGGCGGTCTTGCCGCCGACCGCCAGGTTGGAGTTCTCAGCGTTCATCCCACATTTCCTACCCGTCGTCCATCGAAGGCAAACCGGACCGGCTTGCCCCGGGCCGTGCAGCATATCGGCACCGCATAGTCGCCGCTCGCGGATCCCCCACCTGGCACCCAGATGGTCTATCACCACAACCTCGTTGCATCACGATAGGTTCCGATATATCGTGATATTGCGAAGCGCACGGTGCGCTTCCCATTCAGACGTAAAGGACCAGATATGAACAACCCATTCACTCCGGGCGCCGCGCCATTCGCCGGCCGGCCCGGCTTCGGATTCGGACCCGGCCCCGGGCTCGGGGCGCCGCCCGCTCACGCCGGGCGGCGTGCATTGCACACCGCGCGGCGGCACGCCCGGCAAGAATTCTTCGAACACCTCCGCGACCACGCCGGCCATCATGACGGCCCGCTGGGCTTCGGACCCGGATTCGGAGCAGGCTTCGGTCCCGGCTTCGGCTTCGGTCCCGGCTTCGGCCCGGGCGGCCGGCGCGGCGGATGGCGTCGTGGCGGCCCGGGCCGCGGACGCCGCGGTGACGTGCGGGCCGCCATCCTCGCCCTGCTCACCGAGCGGCCGATGCACGGCTACGAAATGATGCAGCAGATCGCCGAACGCAGCAACGGGATCTGGCGGCCCAGTCCCGGCTCGGTGTACCCGACGCTGCAGTTGCTCGACGACGAGGGTTTGATCATCGCGAGCGGCGCCGACGGCAGCAAGAAGCTCTTCGAGTTGACCGACGAGGGCCGCGCCGCAGCCGAAAAGATCGAGACCCCGCCGTGGGACGAAATCGCCGAAGGCGCCGACCCGGGACACATGAACCTGCGGGCAGCCGTGGGCCAGTTGTTCGGCGCGGTCGCGCAGTCGGCGCACACCGCCACCGCCGAACAACAGCAGCGCATCGTCGACATCCTCAACAATGCGCGCCGCGAGATCTACGGCATCCTCGGCGAGGACTGACGCACCGGCCGCGAGCGCTGCGTGTGTGTACGCCGACACACCGGTATGGCTGTACATCTGCGCGCGCTCGCGGCTACGCGTCAGGTCACATCGACCCAACCCAGGGTCCGCTGCACCGCCTTGCGCCAGCCGGCGTAGCCCGCGGCGCGCTGCTCTGCACTCCAACGGGGCGTCCAGCGCTTGTCCTCACGCCAGTTGGCCCGCAGTTCGGACGGATCGGTCCAGAACCCGACCGCCAGTCCCGCCGCGTAGGCGGCGCCGAGCGCAGTGGTCTCGGCGACCACCGGCCGCACCACGTCCACGCCCAGCACGTCAGCCTGGATCTGCATGCACAGGTCATTTCCGGTGACACCGCCGTCGACCTTCAACACCTCGAGGCGCACGCCCGAATCGGCTGCCATCGCGTCCACCACATCGCGGCTCTGATAGCAGATCGCCTCCAGCGTCGCGCGCGCCAGATGCGCGTTGGTGTTGAACCGGGATAGTCCGACGATGGCACCGCGAGCATCCGATCGCCAGTACGGGGCGAACAACCCGGAAAACGCTGGGACGAAATAGACTCCGCCGTTGTCGGCGACCTGACGCGCCAGCGACTCGCTTTGCGCGGCCCCGCTGATGATGCCCAGCTGGTCGCGCAGCCACTGCACCGCCGCTCCGGTCACCGCGATCGAACCCTCGAGTGCATAAACGGGTTTGGCGTCCCCGAACTGATAGCACACGGTGGTCAACAGCCCGTTGTTGGATCGCACGATGGTCTCACCGGTGTTGAGCAGCAAGAAATTTCCGGTGCCGTAGGTGTTTTTCGCCTCCCCCTCGGCCAGACAAACCTGGCCGACCATCGCCGCATGCTGGTCGCCGAGGACACCGGTGACCGGCACCTGCCCGCCGACGGGCCCCGTCTCCGATGTGACACCGTACGGTCGCAGCGGCGAGGACGATGCGATCGCCGGCAACATCGCCCGCGGGATGGAGAAAAACGACAGCAGCTCGTCGTCCCAGTCCAGGGTTTGAAGGTCCATCAGCATGGTCCGGCTGGCGTTGGTGACGTCGGTGACGTGCACACCCCCGTGCGCGCCTCCGGTCAGGTTCCACAACACCCAGGTATCGGCGGTACCGAAGAGAGCATCACCGCGGTCAGCGGCTTCGCGCACCCCCTCGACGTTATCCAGGATCCACTGCAGCTTCGCGCCGGAGAAGTAGGTCGCCGGCGGCAGGCCCGCCTTACGGCGGATCACGTCGCCGCACCCGGATCGCTCAAGTGCCGAGGCGATCCGGTCGGTACGGGTGTCCTGCCAGACGATGGCGTTGTAATAGGGCCGCCCGGTATGCCGATTCCACACCAGCGTGGTTTCACGCTGGTTTGTAATACCCATTGCGGCAATGTCTTTCGATGACAAGTTGGCCCGGTTCAACACCGTCATCAACACCGACGAGGTGCGCTCCCAGATTTCAACCGGGTCATGCTCGACCCAGCCGGCGCGGGGCAGGATCTGCTCGTGCTCGAGTTGGTGACGAGCCACCTCCGCCCCGTCGTGATCGAAAATTATGCAGCGAGTACTGGTGGTGCCCTGGTCGATGGCGGCTATGAATTCAGCGAACTCGGCCAACTGCTCTCCTCCACCCGTGGGCTCGGACACATGCTGTCAAAAGTCCATCATGGTCTACCCGCCCGGGCGGCGACAGCGGCCCCACGCCCCAGGCTTGCGCTGCCGCCGCAAACCCTGTTGCATCGGCGTGGTGGGCGAAGAGGTCAAGCACACCACGTATGACCGCGCACATCGGCGGGAATACCAGCGCAAGATGATGCTGTGCCTCGACGTCTTCGAGACGATGCTTGCGCAGTCGCGCTTCGATCCCGGCCGGTCACTGACCGGAATGGAGATCGAGTGCAACCTCGTCGACGCCGACTATCAGCCGGCCATGTCCAACCGCGACGTGCTGGACGCCATCGCGGATCCGGCATACCAGACCGAATTAGGCGCCTACAACATCGAATTCAACGTGCCGCCTCGCCCACTACCCGGGCGTACCGCCCTGGCACTGGAATCCGAGGTGCGGGCCAGCCTGAACAACGCCGAAATCAAGGCCAGCGCCGGCGGAGCGCACATCGTCATGATCGGAATCCTGCCCACGCTGATGCCCGAACACCTGGCCACCGGCTGGATGAGCGAGTCGAATCGATACCTGGCCCTCAACGATTCGATCTTCACCGCCCGCGGCGGGGATATCCCGATCAACATCTCCGGGCCCGAGCCGCTGAGCTGGCACGCCGTGTCGATAGCGCCCGAATCAGCCTGCACCAGCATGCAATTGCATCTGCAGTTACCTCCAGAGGCCTTTGCCGCGAACTGGAATGCGGCTCAGGCGCTGGCCGGTCCGCAGTTGGCGCTGGGCGCCAACTCGCCGTACTTCTTCGGACACCAGCTGTGGGCCGAGACCCGGATAGAACTGTTCGCGCAGTCCACCGACACCCGGCCGGAAAAGCTGAAGTCCCAGGGCGTGCGGCCCCGGGTGTGGTTCGGCGAACGGTGGATCACCTCGGTCCTCGACTTGTACCACGAGAACATTCGCTATTTCCCGCCGCTGCTGCCCGAGGTGTCGGACGAGGACCCGGCCGACGAATTGGCCGCCGGGCGCACACCGCACCTGTCCGAACTGCGGCTGCACAACGGCACCGTGTACCGGTGGAACCGGCCGGTGTATGCCGTCGTCGACGGGCATCCGCATCTGCGGTTGGAGAACCGGGTGTTGCCCGCCGGGCCGACCGTCATCGACATGGTGGCGAATTCGGCCTTCTTCTACGGAATGCTCCGCAGCTTGTCCGAAACGGAAAGTCCGCTGTGGGCCGGGATGGATTTTACTGCGGCACAAGCCAATTTCTTCGCCGCGGCGCGCGACGGCATAGGCGCCCGGCTGCACTGGCCCGGCTTGGGCGATGTGCCGGCGCGAGAACTGGTGCTGGGCACCTTGCTGCCGATGGCCCACGAAGGGTTGCGCCGGTGGGGTGTCGATGCCCAGGTGCGCAACCGGCTGCTGGGTGTCATCGAGGGCCGCGCCCGGACGGGGCGCAACGGTGCCAGTTGGCAGGTATCCACGGTGCAGGCCCTACAGGACAGCGGGATGGCCAGATCCGCTGCGCTGGCGGAGATGCTGCGCCGGTACTGCGAGCACATGCATGCCAACGAACCGGTGCACACCTGGGGCCACTAGCGGCGCGTAGGCTGACGGCCGTGACATCGCAGATCATCGATTGGGACGATGCCTACCGCCAGCAGGGTGTCTTCAAGGGGCCCCCGCCATGGAATATCGGTGAACCCCAACCCGAACTGGCCGCGCTGATCGCGGCCGGCAAAGTCCGCAGCGACGTGCTGGATGCCGGATGCGGTTGTGCCGAACTGTCATTGGCATTGGCCGCCGACGGCTACACCGTGGTGGGCAGCGACCTCTCGCCCACGGCGATAGCGGCGGCTACCAAAGCTGCCGAGGAGCGAGGCTTGACCACGGCCAGCTTCGTGCAGGCCGATATCACCTCGCTTACCGGATACGACGGCCGGTTCGCCACGGTGATCGACAGCACGCTGTTTCACTCGTTGCCAGTGGACGGCCGCGACGGCTACCTTCGCTCGGTACACCGCGCGGCCGCCCCGGGCGCCAGCTTCTACCTGCTGGCCACCGCCAAGGGCGCCTTCCCCGCCGAGCTGGAGGCCAAGCCGAACGAAGTCGACGAGGATGAGCTGCGCGCCGCGGTGGGCAAATACTGGGAGATCGACGAGATCCGGCCCGCCTGTATCCACTCCAATCCGATCGAGATGTCGGCCCAGACGCCTGGACCGCCGATCGAAATTCCGCCACACGACCGGGACGAAAAAGGCCGGATAAAGTTCCCCGCCTTCCTGCTGACGGCGCACAAGGCGGGCTGAAGCCCCGCCTCGGCGCGAACTATCCGGTGGTCGCCGCGGTCGCGGCGATCAGCGCCTCAGCGAAAGTCTCCAGATCATCGGCCGTGGTGTCGATGTGCGGCGAGATCCGCAGCACCGCCGAGCTCAGCTCCAGCGGTGCCCGCTGGACTCCGACGAAAGTGGTCAGGATCCGTCGTTCGGCCAGTAGCCAGTTCCGCACCGTTTGCGGATCAGCGCCGTCCACCGGGACCAGCGTGGTGATTGCGCTGGGCTCGTCGACCTCTTCGACCACCGCCCACCCCCGCACGTCGGCCAGTACCGTTCGGCTGATGCTTCCCAGCTCCGCCAGGCGGGCACGCACGGCCTGGGGCCCGTACGCCAAATGTTCTCCCAATGCCAGCGAAAACCCAATGCGCGCGGCGATATTGGCTTCGCCGAACTCGAGTTGCCGGGCTACAGTCATCGATCCCGGTTTCAGGACCCAGTCCGGTGCTGCCAGCCTCGGACGCAGCCCCGCCATCACATCACGGCGCACCGCGAGCAGCCCGACGCCGCGCGGCCCGGCGATCCACTTGCGCGACGAAGAATAGGTCACGTCGGCGTCCACCGCGCAGTCCACCTGGCCCAGCGCCTGGGCGGCATCGACGACGAGTGCCAGCCCCAGCTCGCGGCAAAGTTGCGAAATCATCGACAGCGGTTGCACCACACCGCTATGGCTGGCCACCGCCGTCAGGTGGACCAGATCGGGCGGTTCGGCGCCCAGCACCAATGCCGCGTCGTCGAGCGCGATGCGGCCGTCATCGAGGGTGGGCAGCAGCTGGCGGTCGAACCCGTGGGCGGCCATCATGGCCAGGTTGGGACCGTATTCGCCGGGCAGGCAGGCCACCGTCCTCCGGTCCTCCGGTCCTGCCGGCCAGCCGCCGAGCAGCAGATCCAGCGCGTTCAGCGATCCGGTGGTGAACACCACCTCGGCATCGGGCATACCGGCCAGCGCGGCGAACGCGACACGGCCGGCGTCGAGCATGTAGGCAGCCGCGTCGGCGGCGACGTATCCACCGACCTCGGACTCGTGGCGAGCGTGCCGGGTGGTGGCCTCGATCACCGCAAAGCTCTGCCGCGAGCAGGCCGCGCTATCCAGGTGCAACCCGGCTGCCGGCGGGCGGGCCGCCCGCCACCGGTCGGCCAGCGAATCTCCGGTCACTTCACGGCCAACGACAGCCCGAAGTCACCCGCGCTGTCGGTCCACCACCGAATGAGACGCAGCCCCGCGCCGGCCAATTCGGCACTCACCCCCTCCGGCCGGAACTTGCACGACACCTCGGTGAGCATTTCCTCGCCGGCCGCGAAGTCGACAGTCAACTCGAGCGCACCGACTCGCACCCGCTGGCGACGGCCGGAGCGTAGCCACATCTCGATCCGTTCCTCGCCCGCGTTCCAGCGGGCCACGTGCTCGAAGGCGTCGACGTCGAAGTCGGCGTCGAGTTGCCGGTTGATCACCGCGAGCACATTGCGATTGAAAGCCGCGGTCACCCCGGCGGCATCGTCATAGGCGCGCACCAGTCGAGCAATGTCCTTGACCAAGTCGGTACCGAGCAGCAGGCTGTCGCCGGGCCGCATCTGGGCGGACAGTGCCGCGAGAAAGCCCGCGCGCGGCTCGGGCGTGAGGTTGCCGATCGTCGACCCCAGAAACGCGAACAGCCGTCGCCCGCCGCCGGGTATCTCGGGCAGATGTTCCTCGAAATCGCCACAGACAGCCCTGATCTCGATTCCGGCATACTCCCGCTGGATCGCGGCGGCGGCGCTCGACAGGATGCCGGCGTCGACGTCGAACGGCACGAACCTGCCCAAGCAGCCGTGCTCCCGCAACGCGTCGAGCAGCATCCGGGTTTTCTCCGACGTCCCGCTGCCCAATTCGACCAACGTGTCGGCCTCGCTGGCCGAGGCGATCTCGGCTGAGCGCGCACGCAAGATCTCGGCCTCGGCGCGCGTCGGATAATACTCGGGCAGCCGGGTGATCCGGTCGAACAGGTCGCTGCCCACCGAATCGTAGAACCACTTGGGCGGCAATGACTTCGGAGTCTTCTGCAGACCATCGAGGGCGTCACGACGCAGCGCCTGATACGCCGAGTCGGCGGCGAGGTGATTGGACAGCGACAGCGTCATCAATGTCCTTTCCAGTGATCCAGCGGGGTCAGCACGACACCCGCCGCGGTGACTTCGACGAGGTGGCGATCCGGTACGTCTTCCCAGTTGGGGTCGTCGTCGTAGGGCTCGCTGGCCAGCACTACGCCATCGTCGCGGCGCAGAATGAACAGGGTGTCGCCCCACGCTGTGGCCAGCAGTCGAGAACCGTTGCCGGCCAGGATGTTAAGGCGAGCGTTGGGGTCGGCATTTCCTATTTCGGTGATGACGACACCCAGCGCGTCAAGTCCGCGCGCGAAGATGGCCGCCGCCAATATCGCACTGTCACAAACTGATTCGGCCGATGCGGCCGCGGGCAGCACCGCACGATCGACCACCCCGTTGTGGGACAGTAGCCACCGACCGTCGGTGAACGGTGCCGTAGCACTGGGCTCGATCGGCATGCCGACCGTCGCCGAACGCACTGCGGCCACCACGCAGTTGCTGCGCAGCGCCGGTGCGATCGAGTCGAACGAGACGTCGCCCCACAGCGGCGCCTGGCTACGCCAGCGGCGGGGCAGCTCATCGTCGAAAAACCCGACGCCCCAACCATCGGCGTTCATCAGACCGTGCTTCTGGCGTCGCGGAGCGTAGGACTGCACCCGCAGCCCGTACGGCGGGTCCAGTACCAGCGAGGAGACCGACACGTCTGCCCCCAGCCAGCCGAGATGACGACACATCAGGAGCCGTCCCCGACATCCCAGGCCAGCCGGACACCGGAGAAGATCTGGCGCCGGTAGGGGTGGTCCCAGTTGCGGAAGCTGGGCCGCATGATGGCCGGCTCCACTGCCCAGGAGCCACCGCGCAGTACCCGGTAATCGCCGTCGAAGAACGGCTGTGAGTACCGCTCGTAGATCATCGGGACAAATCCCGGCCACGGCTGCAACGGCGAGGTCGTCCACTCCCAGACATCGCCCAGCATCTGTTCCACACCGTATGCGGACGCGCCGGCTGGGTAGGCGCCCACGGGTGCGGGGCGCAGTGCCGTGCCACCGAGGTTGGCGACCGCTTCTGACGGCCGCTGGGCTCCCCAGGGATAGCGGCGCCGGGTGTCGGTGGCCGGATCCCACGCGCAGGCTTTCTCCCATTCCATTTCGGTGGGGAGCCGAGCGCCGGCCCAGGCCGCGTAGGCCTCGGCCTCGAAGTAGGTGACATGCTGCACCGGCTCGTCTGCGGGAATCTCTTCGACGTGGCCGAATCGGGTGCGGGTGACACCGTCGGAACTCCAGAACCGGGGCGCGGTCAGTCCCGCGGTCAAGCGATATTCCCAGCCGCGCTCAGACCACCACCGCGGCTGGTGGTAGCCGCCGCCGTCGATGAAGGCGCGCCACTCACCGTTGGTGACCGGAACCCGGCCGATCCGGAATGCGGGGAGGTCCACGACGTGCGCGGGACGTTCGTTGTCCAACGAGTACGGTTCGGCGACGGCGTCCACCCCCAGCACGAACGGCCCGGCGGGCACCGGCACCGAGGTGCCGACCAGGCCCGGCCGGCCGGCAGGCAGGATCGACGTCTCGCCCAGCAGCGGGGCGCCGCTGCGCAGATTCAGCGCCTGCAGCATGGTCTCGTCATGCTGGTTCTCGTGGCTGACCACCAGCGCGTAGGTGAAACCGTCGCTTTCTTCCGGCGAGGCGTCCAGGGCGTCCAGCACGGCGGACCGCACGGTCCGGCAATACGTACGCGCCCGATCCGGGGACAGCAGCGGCAGGTCGACACGGCTGGCGCGGGAATGTTCGAACGCGTCGTAGAGCCCCTCGACGGCCGGCGGCAGCATCCCGGGGCGGCGCACATCACCGCCCCGCAACAGCCACAGCTCTTCTTGCTGACCGATGTGCGCCAGGTCCCACACCAGCGGACTCATCAAAGGGTCGTACTGCCGGCACAGTTCGGCATCGTCGAAGTCGACCAGCCGCAACGTTCGCTCGCGCGCCCGCGCCAGATCGTCGGCAAGACTCTCCCGGGAAGTCACAGCCCCCCTTGCGGACATCGCGCGGCTCCCGAGACCGTAGCCGCGAGGCCGTGTTCGATGACTTGGTCGGAGAAATCGTCGCCGGGGCAGCGGCCCCGCTCGACGCTGCGGAGCAGGCGCTCCATCGGGTCGGCGAGTTCGACCGGCGCCTTCTCGGCGGCGACGGCCAAACACTTGTTGGCCGCCGCGTACAGCCGCCGGTCACCCAGCCCCACCCGGGCCGCGATGTCCCAGGCCGTGGCCACCGGCTCCACGGCCTCGGCCGCAATGTCGGCGGCTACCGGGTCGTCGAGCAGGGCCACCAGCGTGAAGACAACGGCGGGCCAGAAGGCATCCGGCACGCTGTCGAGATAGCGGATCTCCAGCCACTGCCTGGGACGCACCGGCGGGAACAGCGTGGTCAGGTGATATTCCAGATCGGCGGCCGTGGGGAGGCGGTCACCCAGCAGCACCCGGCCGTCCACCCAGTCGGCGAAGGGCACCCAATGCGTCACCGCCACCGCGTCCGGGTTGTTCACCAACATCACCGGCGCCCTGAGGGCATAGCGCGCCCAGTCGGTGGCGGGGTCGTCGCCGCTGGCACCGAGGATGGGCCCGCAGCGCGCCGAGTCCAATTGGCCCCACACCCACTGCCGGGTGGAGACCCATCCCGAGAAGTCGCCGCCGAGCATCGGCGAGTTCGCGGTCATCGCGATCATCACGGGCCCCAGGGCGTGCGCCAGCCGCACCCGCGCGGCCCAGCCCTCCTGCGGCCCGGCGTCCACATTCACCTGAATCGACGCCGTGGAGGTCATCATCGCCGCGCCCGCTTCCCCGGAGCGGCTGGCGGCGAAGAACTGCTCCATCGCGTGGTACCGCGCACCGGGATTGATGCGCTTGGGCGGCCGCAGCGGATCGGCCCCGAGGTACACCAGGCCCAACCCGGCGTCACCGAAGGCCGACCGCAGCACGGCCTGGTCGCGATGCATGGCATCGATGGCGGGCAGCACGCCGTCGGCGGGCGGGCCGGACAGTTCAACCGCACCCCCGGGTTCCACGGTGACGGCACTGCCGCCCGGCAGCGTGGGTAGCAACTCGAGAACCCCGGCTATTTCCTCCCAGCTCGGCCTGCGATGCGGGTCGGCCGGATCGTGGCAGTGGGCTTCCATCTCCAGACCCACACTTCCCAGCGGGGCATCCACCAGGCAGCCGTCGGCGATGCACTGCGCCGCGGCCGAGGAATCGGCCCACTCGGCTACGTCCGGGCCGGCGGTGGCCAGCTGTGCAGCCGCGGCAGTGGCGGGGGCGAACGTCATATCACGATCCCTTCGGGCCCTAGCATCACCGAGCATGCCTGCGGACCGCTTCCCTGCGCAGCTAACGAAACGATAACCGCCACTACTTCCTCTAGCAGACGCCCCCGACATATTCCCGACCCCGCACCTTCTAGCTGCACGGCTTGAACGGGTACCCAATTACTCGACTATTGACCCAGCGCGTTCTGCATTGCGCCGGCGAGCACGTTGACCGCGGGTCCGGCGTTGCCAGACTGACAGACCTTCGCCTGCAGCAAAACGTTTTCGCGCAGCCTGGTTTGATTGAAGCACCGGCGATCGGTGCCGGCCTCCTGCTTGGTCCAGTTCTCATCGGTCGCGGTCGGCGGACCGCCCTCGAACGACCACACCTGCGTGGTGCCGTTGTCCAGGTGTATCGCCGTGGTCTGTCCCGAACACCCCACCGTTCGGTCCACGACCCGATGGAAAGCGCGACCCGCGGCGTCGTTGCTGGCAAACACCCCGACCGCCTGCTTGACGAAGTGGGTCTGATCGGTGGCCGAGGTCTGGGTGATGGCTCCGTTGAAGGACGCCAGGTCGGCGTCCTGGTACACCTCAGGCAACCCGATATCCGCCCAGTTGTTGCACACCGGCAGGTCGACCCAGCTCGCCTGGAACGGTTCGGTGAACACCGACTCCCATCCCATGGGTCCGCCGACGATATTGCCGACCGACCCTTTACCGAGGACCGCGTAGTTCACCACCCCCGGATCCGAGGGGTTGGCGACCGCCACGGGAGCGACGACGCAGGCCGCCGTGGCCAGGCCGGCGATGGTCGCCGCCAGACTAACCGGGACGACCGGCGCAACCCGCATGGTCATGGAGCCGATCATGCCAGGAACGCGGTCAGTCCATGTTCGCCCGGACCCCTTCCTCGACCAACTTGGCGAGGTCGGGGTCGACGTTGCGCCAGTACTCGAACACCCGCGACAGCACCGGTTCTTTGACGCCCTTGGAAACATGACCAATGATGTTGTGCGCCAATCGTTCCCGGGCCGCATCATCCAGCACTTCGCGGACCATGGTGCCGGCCTGCCCCCAGTCGTCGTCCTCGGCGTGCAGCGTGTACGCGGCGCGGACCATATCGCCGTCGGCGTGCCAGCGCACCTCGGCGGCGCGCGCCGGGTCGGCCTGCGGGCCGCCGTAGGAATTGGGCGCATACACCGGGTCCGAGGCGTTCTGCACCCGCATCGCACCGTCTTTGGAGTAGCTGTTCACCTCCACTTTCGGCACGTTGACCGGGATCTGCCGATAGTTGGTCCCCAGCCGGGCGCGATGCGCATCGGAGTAGGAGAAGCCCCGGGCCTGCAGCATCTTGTCCGGGCTCAATCCCGTCCCCGGCACGGTGTTGTTCGGTTCGAAGGCGGCCTGCTCGATCTCGGTGTGGTAGTCGGTGACGTTGCGGGTCAGCGTCATCTTGCCGACGTCGATCAACGGGTAGTCGCTGTGCGGCCACACCTTGGTGAGGTCGAACGGGTTGAACCGGTAGGTCTTGGCCTCCTCGTACGGCATGATCTGCATCTTCAGTGTCCAGCTCGGGGAATCGCCGCGCTCGATCGCCTCATAGAGGTCACGCTGGTGATAGTCGCCGTCCTCGCCGGCCAGCCGGTCGGCGTCCTCCTGGGTCAGGAACTCGATGCCCTGATCGGTGATGAAGTGGTACTTCACCCAGAAGATCTCGCCGGCGGCGTTGATCCAGCTGTAGGTGTGGCTGCTGTAGCCGTTCATGTTGCGCCAGGTCTTGGGGATCCCCCGGTCGCCCATCAGCCAGGTCACCTGGTGCGCGGACTCCGGGGACAGGGTCCAGAAGTCCCACTGCATGTTGTGGTCCCGCAGGTTGGTGGCCTGCATGCGCTTCTGGGACCGGATGAAGTGCTGGAACTTCAGCGGGTCGCGCATGAAGAAGACGGGCGTGTTGTTGCCGACCATGTCGAAGTTGCCCTCGCTCGTGTAGAACTTCAACGCGAAGCCGCGCGGGTCCCGCCAGGTGTCCGGGCTGCCGCGCTCGCCGGCGACGGTGGAGAAGCGGGCCAGCATCTCGGTCTTGGTGCCGGGCTGGAAGACGGCGGCCCTGGTGTATTTGCTGACGTCGTTGGTGACCTCGAAGTGACCGAACGCGCCGCCCCCTTTCGCATGCGGCTGGCGTTCCGGGATGCGTTCCCGGTTGAACATCGCCATCTGTTCGATCAGGTAATGGTCTTGCAGCAGGATCGGACCGTCGGGACCGATCGTCAGCGACTGGTCGTCGCTTGGCGCAGCGATGCCCGCGTCAGTGGTCGTGAAGCGCTCGGTCATTTCGCTATCTCCTCGTTTGCTCGGGCTACGGTCGCGGCGCCGGCGTGGAGGCGGGGCTTCCACCGCCGGGCGTCGGCGACAGGGTGGGTCCTCCCGGACCGCCGGCCCCCGGTCCGCCAGGACCACCGGGGCCGGCGGGAGGCATGGGGACGATCAGCCCCGGGCCGCCGGGGCCGCCGTGCGGTCCCGCTCCGTGACCAGGGCCGGGACCGGGACCGGGGCCGACGGGTACGCCATAGGGTCCCGGGCCGGGACCCGGCCCCGGGCCCGCGGGCTGGAACATCGTGCCGTGGTGATGGTGACAGCGGTGGTGATGTCCGAACACAAGGGCGCCGGAGAAGAACACCACCGACACGATGAAGACGATCCCCGCGACGATGACCACCCACGCCGCGGCCGTGTACAGCCTCGGCGGCTTCATCCGCTGCGGCGGTGGCGGTGGCGGTGGCGGTGCGGAAGCCGAAGTGGGCTGGGCCGGCGGTTCAGGTGTCTCGCTCATTCCTTGAATATTGCCCAGCGACGCAATGGGTGTAACACGTTCGGCCCACAAATTTGCTTTGAATCAATATGCAGTGGCTGGTTACCGGTTGCGAAACGACACGCAGCCCGGCGCTCTGGCGAGTGCCGGGCTGCTGGCTGTTGAGTTGGTGACGTGCCTAGGGCGTCCGAGACGGGGCGACCGACGACGGAACCTGGCTGGGCCCGGGGGCGCCGGGGGTCCCCGCCGAGGGTCCACCCTGCTGGACGGCCCCGGGTCCGCCCGGGCCGCCCATGCGGTGCGAGTGCATCCACGCCGCGTGGTGCTTGTGGTGGTGATGGTGACCGCCGCCATGGTGCCCCAGGGCCATCCCGGTGAAGAAGATGACGGAGACGATGAAGACGATCCCTGCGACGATGGCTACCCATGCCGCGGCAATGAAGACCTTGGGGATCTTGTATAGCGCTGGAGTTGTCGCCGGCGCCGGTGCAGTTGCGGTAGGAGTCCCCGCAGCGGGGTTTTCAGACGTTTCACTCATAACAGAGATGATGCCGGGAATAACAACAGTTGCGGCTATGCCCTGCTTATGTAGCAGCTGTGAGCTGAAAGCCCCGCCTTAAAGGTTGAGCGCGGGCACTTGGAACGACCTAATAACGGCTCATCCCATGCCGCCACCGGCGCCGCCGCCGAGGTCATGGTCATGCGGCACTTCTTCCTCGGTCGGCACCGGCTGGGGCGCAGGCGACTCGGAACTGGTTGACGACGGCGCGGAACTGGTTGACGACGGCGTGGAACTGGTTGACGGCGGCGCCGCCGGGGCGGACGGACCGGCCGCCGCCGGAGCCGGCAAACCAGCAACGCCGCCCATGCAGGTGACCGCCAGTGCGAGCACGGCAGCACCACCAAGAAGCGCCAGCCCTCTCTTGGCTTCAGACATCATCAAATCCTCGCCCTCATCTCGGACTCAGTGGCCTAGACGCTTATCGTGCCCAAGCCTTGATCGATTTCTTGTCGATGACAGTAATGGCTGGAAGCGGCGCGCACATCTTCTACGGCAAAGAAAATCCGTCTCGAAACATTGCGGCCCCGGCTCGCGCCGATCGGCCGCTACCCCGGCTTGAACGGGTTTACGGCAAACTGGATCACCCGATACGGTGCGCGCACCCGGGAGCGGGTGTCCCACTGGCTGACGAAAATCCGCAACTCATCGAGTGTGGAGCCGGGCGAGATGTAGCCACCATAGGGTTGCGCGAGCCGGTTGTCATACGGAGGCGGCAGGCTTTCCGCCGGATCCGGCCACTCGTCGTGCTGCACCAGCGTGGTCACCGGGGAGTCGCCCAGCGACGTCGGGTCATTGGCCACGCGAACCTCCATGTTGCCGGTGCTGGCGTTGAAATACGACAGCACCGTCTTGCCGTCGATCTGCCTGATACACATCTCGCCCACCTTCTCGGGCCACAGCGGTGTCGGTGGCTTGTTCCAGCCACCTCCCGGCCCGGAAGCCCAGCCCTGCCACTTGGACCGGTCGATGAACGTTTGCGGAGTGGCGCGGTAGAGCACCACCGGATCCCTGCGGGTGAAACTGTCTGCCACGATGTACACCCAGCCGCCGGGCGAATCGGGAGTCGGGATGGGGTCGTAGTACCCACTGATCTGGGTCTGCGAGCCGCCCTGGTAGGAAGCGGCCCGCTGGGTCCCGGCAATGGTCTGCCAGCCCGCACGCTCCGGTACGGCCAACACGAGCCGGGAGCTTTGCGGCTCGAGATCTTTGGTCGTCGTCACCATCAAGTAGTTGTGCCGGTGGATCTGCACCACCCCGGCGGGCAGCTGCGAGTCCCCCGGCGGCGTCGGATCGGCCAGCAGCGGTCTGCCGATTCCCGTGACGCCGATGTAGCGCACCCCGGCTGGGTCATCGATGGACGCGGCGTCGACACGCAGCGCGACCGGCGAGTACCAGCCCCCGAACCCGACGCCCTGGCCGGCGAAGCTGTCGCCACAGACTTGCAGCAGTTGGGTGGGGAACTCGACGAACTCGCACAGGTCGGTGGCGCCGATGCCGTAGTCGCCGGTCGGTGTGCCGGTACCTGCCGTGGGGCCGATTCGCACCACCTGACCGGGCAACAGCGGCTGCAGGATGGGCTCGGGGGCCGGTGCCGGCGGGTCGGCGTCCGCTGGCGGCACCCAAAGCCATTGCGGCACAAGCAGACACAAAGCCACCAGCGAGCACCGTGGGACCAGACGAGTGTGGGCTGAGCTCGACAAGCTCACCCGCCTAGCACAGCTGGGCGGCCAGCAGCTCGGCGATCTGGATGGTGTTCAGCGCCGCCCCCTTGCGCAGGTTGTCTCCCGAGATGAACAGCGCCAGGCCGCGTCCGTCGGGCACTCCCGGGTCATACCGGATACGCCCGACCAGTGACTCGTCGACACCGGCGGCCGCCAACGGGGTCGGCACGTCGACCACCTTGACGCCCGGCGCGTCGTCCAGCAATGCCCGGGCGCGCTCGGGCGGCAGCGGGCGCGCGAACTCGGCGTTGATCGACAGCGAGTGCCCGGTGAACACCGGAACCCGCACACACGTTCCGCTCACCAGCAGGTCGGGGATGCCCAGGATCTTGCGGCTCTCGAAGCGCAGCTTCTGGTCCTCGTCGGTCTCCCCGGAGCCGTCGTCGGTCAGCGACCCGGCCAGCGGCACCACGTTGAAGGCGATCGGCGCGACGTAGGTCTTCGGCGGGGGAAACTCGCATGCGGAGCCGTCGTGCACCAGCTGCTCGGCGTCGCCGATGACGGCGCGCGCCTGGGTGGCCAGCTCCTCGACCCCGGCCAGCCCGCTGCCGGATACGGCTTGGTAGCTGGAAACCACCATGCGCACCAGCTCGGCTTCGTCGTGCAGCACCTTGAGCACCGGCATCGCGGCCATCGTGGTGCAGTTCGGGTTGGCGATGATGCCCTTCTCGAGGGACCGGGCATGACGGGGGACATCTCTGTCGAAGTTCACCTCGGAGACCACCAACGGCACATCCGGGTCCTTGCGCCACGCCGACGAGTTGTCGATCACCGTCACCCCGGCCGCGGCGAAGCGGGGCGCCTGCACCTTCGACATCGCCGAACCGGCGGAGAACAACGCGATGTCCAGGCCGGTCGGGTCCGCCGTCTCGGCGTCTTCGACCTCGATTTCCTGGCCGCGAAATGTGAGTTTGCGGCCCTGCGAGCGGGCCGACGCGAAAAACCGCACCGTGCTCGCCGGGAAGTCGCGCTCTTCGAGCAGCGTGCGCATCACCTGGCCGACCTGGCCGGTGGCGCCCACTACCCCGATCGACAAACCGGTCGCGTCCATTTACCTACCCGTCCCCGCATACACCGTCGTCTCCTCGTCGCCGCCGAGCTCGAATGCCTCGTGCAACGCGACGACGGCCTTGTCCAATTCGGTGTCGCGGCACAGCACGGAGATCCTTATCTCGGAAGTGGAGATCAGCTCGATGTTGACGCCCACCTCGGCCAGGGCCTCACAGAAGGTCGCGGTGACCCCGGGGTGGCTGCGCATGCCCGCCCCGATCAACGACACCTTGCCGACGTGGTCGTCGTAGAGCAGCTGGGTGAACCCGATCTCGTCCTTGAGCGCATCGAGCTTGGCCACCGCGGTGGGTCCGCTGTCGCGCGAGCAGGTGAAGGTGATGTCGGTCTTGCCGTCCTCGACTTTGGAGACGTTCTGCAACACCATGTCGATGTTGACGTCGGCGTCGGCGACGGCCCGGAAGACCCTGGCCGCATACCCCGGGATGTCCGGGATCCCGACGATGGTCACCTTGGCCTCGCTGCGGTCGTGCGCGACACCGGTCAGTATGGGGTCTTCCATGGCTATGTCCTTGATCGATCCGACAACGACGGTGCCCGGGTTGTCCGAATACGACGACCGGACGTGCACCGGAAGGTTGTAGCGGCGCGCGTATTCCACGCAGCGCAGCATCAACACCTTGGCGCCGCAGGCCGCCATCTCCAGCATTTCCTCGAACGTCACCGTGTCGAGCTTGCGGGCGTCATGCACGATCCTGGGATCCGCGCTGAAGATGCCGTCCACATCGGTGTAGATCTCACAGACGTCGGCGCCCAGCGCTGCGGCCAGGGCGACCGCGGTGGTGTCCGACCCGCCGCGGCCCAGTGTGGTGACGTCACGGGTGTCCTGACTGACACCCTGGAATCCGGCGACCAACACGATCCGTCCTTCGTCGAGCGCGGACTGCACCCGGCTCGGCGTGACGTCGATGATCTTGGCGTTGCCGTGAACGCTGGTGGTGATGACACCGGCCTGCGAACCGGTGAACGACCGAGCGTGCGCGCCGAGAGATTCGATCGCCATGGCCACCAACGCATTGGAAATGCGTTCCCCGGCGGTCAACAGCATGTCCAGTTCCCTGGGCGGCGGGACCGGACACACCTGCTGCGCCAGGTCCAGCAGGTCGTCGGTGGTGTCGCCCATGGCCGAAACCACCACGACAACGTCGTTGCCCTGCTTCTTGGTCTCGACGATGCGCTCGGCGACGCGGCGGATCCGGTCGGCGTCGGCCACCGACGATCCGCCGTACTTCTGCACGACGAGCGCCACGTTCTTTTTCCTGCCCTTCCGGCCAGCGGATCGGATCGCTTGGATTCAAGTCCACAACAGAATACGTGCCGGCGCACGCCGATTTACGTCCCGATCCTGGGCGCCCAACCGTCCGGTTGGCCTGCGGGTTCGCTTTCGTTTCGGAACAATTTTCTCTCACGGCGCCGATCGCGGTAGAGTGCAGGGCGTGCAGCGGATGCTCCTTCTCGGACGCCGCGACGGGGTCTGATCCAGACCGGCCTCCCGTCGCGGGTGTTCGCGATGCGCCGGTCTGAGGTTCCTTCTGACACTCCCGGAGCAACTACCGTGACATCCCATCCCGACGCTTTCACCTCGGCCCGAACGATCGTCAAACCCGCGGGCCCACCCGAACCCGGGCAACCCGCGTGGAATCCGCAGCGGGGTTCGGCGATGCAGGTCAACCGGTACCGGCCTTTCGCCGAGGAAGTCGAGCCCATCCGGCTCGCCGACCGCACCTGGCCGGACCGCGTCCTCACGCGGGCACCCCTGTGGTGCGCGGTGGACCTGCGCGACGGCAACCAGGCACTGATCGACCCGATGAGCCCGGCCCGCAAGCGCCGCATGTTCGACCTGCTGGTGCGCATGGGTTACAAGGAGATCGAGGTCGGGTTCCCTTCGGCCAGCCAGACCGACTTCGACTTCGTCCGCGAGATCATCACCGACGGCGCCATCCCCGACGACGTCACGATCCAGGTGCTGACCCAGTGCCGACCGGAACTCATCGAGCGCACGTTCGAGGCGTGTGCGGGTTCGCCGCGCGCCATCGTGCATTTCTACAACTCGACGTCGATCCTGCAGCGCCGGGTGGTTTTTCGCGCCGACCGGGCCGCGGTGCAAGCCATCGCGACCGCCGGCGCCCGTAGGTGCGTCGAGGAGGCCGCCAAACACCCCGGCACGCGGTGGCGGTTCGAGTATTCGCCCGAGTCCTACACCGGCACCGAACTGGAATACGCCAAGCAGGTGTGCGACGCCGTCGGCGAGGTCATCCAGCCGACCCCCGACAACCCGATCATCTTCAACCTGCCCGCCACCGTGGAGATGGCCACCCCCAACGTCTACGCCGACTCGATCGAGTGGATGAGCCGCAACCTGGCCAACCGGGAATCCGTCATCCTGAGCCTGCATCCGCACAACGACCGCGGAACCGCCGTCGCCGCAGCCGAATTGGGTTATCAGGCCGGCGCCGACCGGATCGAGGGCTGCCTGTTCGGCAACGGCGAGCGCACCGGGAACGTGTGCCTGGTGACGCTGGGGCTGAACCTGTTCTCCCGCGGCGTCGACCCGCAGATCGATTTCTCCAACATCGACGAGATCCGGCGCACGGTGGAGTATTGCAACCAGCTCCCGGTGCCCGAACGTCACCCCTACGGCGGAGACCTGGTCTACACCGCGTTCTCCGGCAGCCACCAGGACGCCATCAACAAGGGCCTGGACGCGATGAAGATCGCCGCGGATGAGGCCGACGCAGACGTTGACGACATGCTCTGGCAGGTGCCGTATCTGCCGATCGATCCCAAGGACGTCGGGCGCACCTACGAGGCGGTGATCCGGGTCAACTCGCAGTCCGGCAAGGGCGGGGTGGCCTACGTCATGAAGGCCGACCACGGCCTGGCGCTGCCGCGTCGGCTGCAGATCGAGTTCTCCCGCGTGATTCAGGAGATCGCAGAGGGCACGGCGGGCGAGGGGGGCGAAGTTTCCCCCAAGGAGATGTGGGATGCCTTCGCCGAGGAGTACCTCGCCCCGGTGCGGCCGCTGGAGCGGATAAAGCAGCACATCGATGTCGTGGAGAAGGACAACGGCACGACGACCATCACCGCCACCATCAAGGTCGACGGGGTCCAGACCGAGATCAGCGGCGCCGGCAACGGCCCGCTGGCCGCGTTCGTCCACGCTCTGGGCAGTGTCGGGTTCGACGTGGCCGTCCTGGATTACTCCGAGCACGCGATGAGTGCCGGCGATGACGCGCAGGCCGCCGCGTACGTGGAGGCCGCCGTGTCCGGTAAGACGGTGTGGGGTGTCGGCATTGCGCCGTCGATCACCACCGCGTCACTGCGCGCAGTCGTCTCGGCGGTCAACCGGGCCAGCAATGCCCGGTGAGGACGCCGGCGGGTATCGGCCGCCGTGGCCACATCCGCAGATGCCGGGGCCGGGCTACCCTCAGCCCCCGCTGTATGCCTTCGGCGGGCCGCCGGCAGCTCCGCGGAATGAATTGGGTACCACGTCGCTGGTGCTCGGGGTCATAGCCCTGCTGGCTTCCTGGGTACCCTTCGGCGGCCTCATCCTCGGCATATGCGCCCTGGCGACCGGCGTTGCCGCGCGTGCTCGGGCAAAACGGGGAGAGGCAACCAACGCTGGCACCGCAACCGCGGGCATGGTGCTGGGCATTGTGGCAACCATCATTGGCGCCGTGATCACCCTGTGGATGCTCTACACGATCATCAGCTATCAGGAATGCATAGGGCATGCCGTCGGCCGGTACGAATACTCGCAGTGCGGGTGACAGCGCTAAGCCGGGAAGAACGCCCTCAGCAGTCGATCGACTAGCTCGGCCTGGTCACCGGCACCCGGGATCGTGAGCTCGCTGAACAGGTAGCCGTTCAGCAGACGGCTGAGCTGGTCCATTTGATGGGCGGTGGGGGTAAAGCCCGCGGCCTCGAGGATGAGCGTGGCGGATTTCACCGCGGCGGCCTGCAGATCCTTCAGGAACGGCTGAAGTTCGGGCCGACGCGTGCCCTCCATGAACAGCTCGAAACGGGCCAGCGTGTAACGGCGGAACTGCTCATCGGGCTCGGTCAGCATGCTCGTCATGAGAGCCTTGAGTCCATCGCGGGTTAGGGTCCCGACCGCGGCCCGCAAGGCCTCGACCCGCTGCCAATGCAGGTCGGCGGTGCGGGCCGCGGTGGCTTCGAGCAGGGCCCGACGCGTCCGGAAGTAGTTCGACGTGGTGCCGGCGGGCAGACCCGCCCGGTCGTCGACCTGGCGGTGCGTCAGGCCCCCGATGCCCACGTCGGCGAGGATGTCGATCGCGGCGTCGAGGATCTGCGTGCGGCGTTGCGGGTTCGGCGGCATCAGCTCTTGTAGCGCAGGCGCCAGAACATCGTCAGCAGGACCGCATAAAACGGGAACAGCAGATAGCTGAACCACACGGGAAAGAAGCTGAGGTAAAAGGTCACATCACCCCGGATGACACCGAAGTAGATGTGCAGCGGCACGCTTCCGGCGATGTAGACCAGCGAGGCTGTGAACAAAGCCCGGTGGATGACGTTGGCGAAGATCACCCGGCGCCACAGGGCAATCCCGGTGATGGCCGCGTACGTCATGGGGACGAGCAGGATCCTGTCCGTCGTCACGGTCACCACATATCGCAATGTCGTCTCGTCGCCGAGGGTCACGCGGCAGACGTGCAGGCAGACGCCCATGGCGATGGTCAGCATGGCGGCCTGGCGGAAGAGGTAGCCGTGTTGGCGATACCGGGTCCACCAAGACTTCTGCCCTACTACGTCTGTAGTGCAGGCCATGCCGCCATGCTAGCACTGCATCCGTAGTGGTTCGGGGATTTCTCAGAACAGCGCCAGCTGCTGATCGAACGTGGTGACGTCGGTGAATTCCTCCATGTTGGTGCCGCCGACCACGGTGCGAATGCGGTCAAGGAACTGCGTGTCGGTAAGCACCGGCACCCCCAGTTGCCGGGCCAGATAGCCTTTGCCCTGGTCCGGGTTCGGGTCGTTGCAGACCACCAGCGAAGTCTCCCGATCGACGGCGTCACTGTAGGCCAGCCCGGCATGCAGGATCCGCTCGACGAGTTCCTCATGGGTGCGTCCCAGCTCGGCCGCCAGCGCCACCCGCATGCCCTGGACCAGTGGCCTGCCACTGACGTAGGGCCCCGGGTTGAGATACGGGCAGGGCATTCGGGATGCCAGCACCTTCAACGGTCGCAGTTCGTCGTGGGTGACCCGGCCGTTCGGCCAATGGCGCCGCGTCACCGGATGCACCGGCAGCCAGACGTCGTGTTCGCGCGCCCGCTCGAGCGCCGACGCCAGCACCCCGGTCAACACCAACGCGTCGTCGAATGCGTCGTGTGGCCGTTCCTGGGTCACGCCCCAGTACGCCGCAAGGGTGTCCAGCCGCAGATTGTCGATGCCGAGGTCCAGACGCCGGGCCAGCTCGACCGTGCACATGACGGCGTCGACGGGAAGTTCGGCGTCGGCAAGCTCGGCTTCCGCGACGAGAAACGCGTAGTCGAACGCGACGTTGTGCGCCACCAGCGTGCGGCCGCGCAGCACCCCGACCACATCACCGGCGATGTCGGCGAACTGCGGCTGGTCTTCCAGCATGGCGGCGGTGAGGCCGTGCACGTGAGTGGGCCCGGGGTCGACGCCGGGATTGAGCAGGCTGACGACGGATTGCTCGACGCGGCCTTCAGGATCGAGGCCGAGCACCGCAAGGCTGATGACCCGCGCCTGACCCGGCCGAAAGCCCGAGGTCTCGACGTCGATGACGGCCCAACCCCCGTCCGGCTCGCCGGCCGGCCGACCCCAGGGCACCCGGTCCATAAACGACAGGATGGCACGTCAGACCGACATCACCGGGTCGCTACGCGTCGTGTCGGCACTTAACTTGATGATGCCGACCCGCTGCCCTCGCCCTTAAACTGCGCGGGTGGTTACCCCCCGCGCCCGGCTGGCCCTCGCCGCGGGAGCGAGCGCGCGGTGGGCATCGCGGGTGACCGGGCGCGGGGCCGGCGCGATGATCGGCGGCCTGATCGCACTGGCCCTGGACCGTTCGGTGTTGCGTCAGCTCGCCACCGGACGGCGCACCGTCGTCGTCACCGGCACCAACGGCAAGTCGACCACCACCCGGATGACCGCGGCCGCCCTGGGCACCTTGGGGGCGGTGGCCACCAACGCCGAAGGCGCCAACATGGACGCCGGCCTGGTGGCCGCGCTGGCAGCTAACCGTGGCGCCGGGCTGGCCGTGCTGGAAGTCGACGAGATGCACGTGCCGCACGTCTTGGATGCGGTGGAAGCTGCCGTCGTCATTTTCCTCAACCTGTCTCGAGACCAACTGGACCGGGTCGGCGAGATCAACGTCATCGAACGCACACTGCGGGCCGGCCTGTCCCGGCACCCGGAGGCGGTCGTCATCGCCAACTGCGACGACGTGCTGATGACATCGGCGGCCTACGACAGCCCGAACGTGGTGTGGGTGGCCGCGGGCGGCACGTGGGCGAACGATTCGGTCAGCTGCCCGCGCAGCGGCGAGGTCATAGTCCGCGACCAGGGCCACTGGTATTCCACCGGCGCCGACTTCAAGCGTCCCAGCCCGCAATGGTGGTTCGACGACGACACCCTCTACGGGCCCGACGGGCTGTCCCTGCCGATGCGGTTGGCGCTGCCGGGCGCGGTGAATCGCGGCAACGCCGCCCAGGCCGTGGCCGCCGCCGTCGCGCTGGGCGTCGATCCTTCGAAAGCCGTGGCGGCCGTCTCGCACGTGGACGAGGTCGCCGGGCGCTACCGGACCGTGCGTATCGGTGACCATGAGGCGCGAATCCTGCTGGCCAAGAATCCGGCCGGCTGGTCCGAAGCGCTGTCGATGGTGGACGAGCACGCAGCCGGGCTGGTCATCGCGGTCAATGGACAGGTACCCGACGGGGAGGACCTGTCGTGGTTGTGGGACGTGCAATTCGAGCACTTCGAGAACACCGCCGTGGTCGCCGCCGGCGAACGCGGCACCGACCTTGCGGTGCGGCTCGGGTATGCGGGCGTCGAGCACACTCTGGTGCACGACACCATGGCGGCCATCGCGTCCTGCCCGCCCGGGCGCGTCGAGGTCGTCGCCAACTACACCGCCTTTCTTCAGCTGCAGCGGGCATTGGCGCGCCATGGCTGACACCGGGTCTTCTTCCCAGGTACGCATCGGGCTGGTGCTGCCCGACGTGATGGGCACCTATGGCGACGGCGGTAACGCGTTGGTGCTGCGGCAGCGACTGCGCTTGCGGGGCATCGCCGCCGAGATAGTCGAGGTAACCCTGGCCGATCCGGTGCCGGAGTCGTTGGACCTCTACACGCTGGGCGGGGCGGAGGACTACGCCCAGCGGCTGGCGACCAGACACCTGCTGCGGCATCCCGGCCTGCAGCGCGCGGCGGAGCGGGGTGCGCCCGTGCTGGCCATCTGCGCGGCTGTTCAGGTGCTCGGACAGTGGTATGAGACGTCGTCGGGGGAACGCGTCGACGGTGTGGGCATGCTCGACGCGACCACCTCGCCACAAAAGGCGCGCACCATCGGCGAGCTCGTGACCAAGCCGTTGTTGGCCGGTCTGACCCAACGGCTGACGGGTTTCGAAAACCACCGGGGCGGCACCGTGTTGGGCCCAGCGGCGGCGCCGCTGGGCGCGGTGGTCAGGGGTGCGGGCAACCGGGCGGGCGACGGTTTCGACGGCGCGGTGCAGGGCGCCGTCGTCGCGACCTACATGCACGGACCGTGTCTGGCCCGCAATCCGGAGCTGGCCGATCTATTGCTGAGCAAGGTGGTAGGTGAGTTGGCGCCATTGGAGATGCCCGAGGTGGAATTGCTGCGCCGCGAGCGGCTGGCGGCGCACTAGGACCGTTTGTCCCGCGACATTTCGATGTCTGCGACGACACGGGTGCGTATCGCAATGGTCTATGTCTCGGGAGCCAGGCAAGCCGCCAGCCGGGCCTCAGACCATGGCCCGGCGGCCGGCGAGCGCGCGGCCCAGTGTCAGCTCGTCGGCGAACTCCAAGTCGCCGCCCATCGGCAGCCCGGAAGCGATCCGCGTCACGGTCAGGCCGGGAATGTCGCGCAGCATCCGAACCAGGTAGGTGGCGGTCGCCTCACCCTCGGTATTGGGGTCGGTCGCGATGATCACCTCGGTGATGTCGACATCGTCGACCCGCTCCCCGATCCTGCTCAGCAGCTCGCGAATCCGGAGCTGATCGGGACCCACTCCGGACAGCGGATCCAACGCACCGCCCAGTACGTGGTAGCGGCCGCGGTATTCGCGGGTGCGCTCGACCGCCTGGACGTCCTTCGGCTCCTCGACCACGCAGACCAAAGAGCCGTCCCGGCGGGGATCCGCGCAGATCCGGCAACGCTCGTTGTCGGACACGTTGCCGCACACCGCACAGAACCGCACACCGTCGCGGACCTTCGCCAGCACCGCGGTCAGCCGGTCGATATCCGCCGGTTCAACCGACAACAGATGGAAGGCGATGCGCTGGGCGCTCTTGGGCCCGATACCCGGCAGCTTCCCGAGCTCATCGATCAGATCCTGGACGGGTCCCTCAAACATGTGGGTGCAACTCAGAGCTATGGCGCCGGCGTGGGCGGCTGGGCCGGCGGGCCACCCAGCCCACCTGCCAGCGATCCCAGTCGCTCCTGCGCCAATTTGGTGACTTGCTTGGACGCGTCGGACATGGCGCCGACGATCAGGTCTTGCAGGGTCTCGATGTCTGCGGGGTCGACGACCTGGGGATCGATCTTGACCGCGACCACCTCGCCGCTACCTTTGACGACGACCTTGACCAAACCCCCACCGGCCTGACCGTGCACCTCGGCGTTCGCGAGCTGTTGCTGGGCTTCCAGTAGCTTTTGCTGCATCTGCTGCGCCTGGGCCAGCAGCGCCGACATATCGCCTCCGGGTTGCATGACAGTCCCCTCGCATCTTGGTCTCGAGTTGGTTTCGCCTGCGCGTGTCCGGCGATTCGAAATACTCAGCGTAGACCGCGCGGCGTTACCTTTGCGCCGTGGACCTACGAGCGAACAGCCGTGTCGGGATCAAATTGTTGGTCGGCGTGCTGGTTGCTGCCTCGGCGACAATCGCCCCGACCGCGAAAGCCGCCCCTTCCAACATTGCCAACATGGTCGTTTTCATCGATCCCGGCCACAACGGCTCCAACGACGCTTCCATCAGCCGCCAGGTGCCCACCGGCCGCGGCGGCACCAAGAACTGCCAGGCCAGCGGAACAACGACGAACAGCGGCTATCCGGAGCACACCTTCACCTGGGACACCGCCCTGCGGGTTCGCGCCGAGTTGAACGCTCTGGGAGTCCGGACCGCCCTGTCACGCGGCAACGACACCGGGCTGGGGCCGTGCATCGATGCGCGCGCCAACACGGCCAATTCGCTGCGCCCCAATGCGATCCTGAGCATCCACGCCGATGGCGGCCCACCATCCGGCCGGGGATTCCACGTCAACTATTCGGCCCCGCCGCTCAACCAGGTACAGGCCGGACCGTCGGTGCAGTATGCGCGGATCATGCGCGATCAGCTGCAGGCCTCCGGTATCCCACCCGCCAACTACATCGGCCAGAACGGTCTTTATGGACGATCGGATCTGGCCGGCCTGAACCTGGCGCAGTACCCCGCGATCCTGGTCGAGTGCGGGAACATGAAGAATCCCGCGGACTCGGCGCTGATGGCGTCCGCCGAGGGTAGGCAGAAATACGCCGACGCGCTCGTCCGCGGCGTCGCCGGTTTCCTGGCCACCCAGGCCCAGGTCCGCTGAGCCTGATTGCCCGGTCGTCCGCAAGCGGATAGGGCCAGCCGTACGCCGTTCCGGCCCGCGCCATGGCCGGGCTGATAAGGACGGCGTTTCGTCAAGGGACATTCAAAGCGGTCGTCTCCATTCCCCGTCCTTGCCGTCGCTTGGCTTCGCAGACGACGAGGACTGGCCGTGAGCAGGGCCGGGTCCCCCTTGCGCCGATTGTGGAGTTCAGCGCAAGCATCGCGCCAGGCGCGGGAACGTAGCGGGCGCCGTTGTCAGATAAGGCGCGTTCGACGATGAGCCCGCGAACCTGAAACCAGCCCACGGCGCGACGCAGTACCGCGGTGGGCGGTCTAGCTTTCGAGTTCCTTCTTCAGGTTGGCCAGCACCTCGCCCTGGATCTTCTTCAGCCCCATCGGTGCAAAGGTCTTTTCAAAGAAACCCTTGACGCCGCCCGCACCATTCCAAGTGGTTTTCACGGTGACGCTGCAGCCGGGTCCGGCGGGAGCCACCGTCCAGTTGGTGACCATCGACGAGTTCGCGTCCTTTTCGATGACGGTGTGACCGGCGACGTCGACGTTGACCTGCACATCGCGCACGCGTGATTTGGTGGCCTGCAACTTCCACTCGGCGACCGTGCCCGCTCCCTGCCCGCCCTGCAGCACCTGGTATTCGCTGTACTGCGGGGACAAGATCTTGGGGCGTACCTTCTGATAGTCGCCGACGGCGGCGAGGGTGGCCGCAGGCTCGGCGTTGATCAAGATCGTGCTGGCTGCGCTCACCTGTCCCAAGACAACTCCTTCATGTGATGCCGCTCGCGCACGGGTGCACGCGCTGTTGTCGAAGACTAGGGTATATGTGGTGCCTATCGGAGGATCTGCACTCGCGGTCCACAAGTCGGGCGTTGACCGGTTGATGGCAAGTTATCGATCCATCCCGGCCACGTCCGCCGTTCGGCTCGCCAAGCCGACCTCAAATCTGTTCCGCGCCCGCACCAAACGCGACGCTCCGGGCCTGGATACCTCGGGGCTGACCGGCGTGCTGAGTGTCGATCCCGATTCCCGGACCGCGGACGTGGCCGGCATGTGTACCTACGAAGACCTGGTCGCCGCGACCCTGCCGTATGGGCTGTCGCCGCTGGTGGTGCCGCAACTGAAGACCATCACCCTCGGCGGTGCGGTCAGCGGCCTGGGCATTGAGTCGGCATCGTTTCGCAATGGCCTGCCGCATGAATCGGTGCTGGAATTGGACATCCTCACCGGCGCTGGGGAATTGCTCACCGCCTCCCGCAGCCAGCACCCCGACCTGTTTCGCGCTTTCCCTAATTCCTATGGGACACTGGGGTATTCGACGCGGCTTCGAATCGAGCTGGAACCCGTCACGCCGTTTGTCTCGTTGCGCTACATCCGGTTCCGCTCGTTGCCCGAGATGGTCGCGGCGGCCGAACGCATCATCGACACCGGCGGACACGGCGGCACTCCGGTGGACTATCTCGACGGGGTGGTGTTCAGTGCCGACGAAAGCTACCTGTGCGTGGGAAGGCGGACCACAACCGCGGGACCGGTCAGCGATTACACCGGGAAGGACATCTACTACCAGTCCATTCGGCACGACGCCGTGCAGGTGGAAGCCACCAAGGACGACCGGCTGACGATGCACGACTACTTCTGGCGCTGGGACACCGATTGGTTCTGGTGCTCACGCGCGTTCGGCGCGCAGGACCCGCGGCTGCGCCGCTGGTGGCCGCGCCGCTACCGGCGCAGCAGCGTCTACTCCAAGCTCGTTGCCATGGACCGCCGATTCGGCATCTCCGACCGCATCGAGACGCGCAGTGGTCGCCCGCCACGTGAGCGGGTGGTGCAGGATGTCGAGGTGCCGGCAGAGCGGGCCTGCGAGTTCTTGGAGTGGTTCCTACAGAACGTGCCGATCACACCGGTCTGGCTATGCCCGCTGCGGCTGCGCGATCCCGACGGCTGGCCGCTGTATCCGATGCGGCCGGATCACACGTACGTCAACATCGGCTTCTGGTCGTCGGTCCCCGCCGGCGCCACCGAGGGGGCTACCAACCGGATGATCGAAGAGATGGTCAGCGAACTCGACGGGCACAAGTCGCTGTACTCCGACTCCTTCTACACTCGCGAGGAGTTCGACGAGCTCTACGGCGGCGAGGCCTACAACACTGTCAAGAAAACCTATGATCCCGATTCTCGGCTACTCGACCTCTACGCAAAGGCGGTGCAACGGCGATGACGACGACTAGAGAGCCTCACCGCACCACGACGGGCAAGCTCAGCATGGCCGAGATCCTGGAGATCTTCGCCGCGACCGGGCGCCATCCGCTGAAGTTCACCGCCTACGACGGCAGCAGCGCCGGCAACCAGGACGCGGAACTCGGCCTGGACCTTCGCACGCCCCGCGGCGCCACCTATCTGGCCACGGCGCCCGGCGAACTCGGTCTTGCCCGCGCGTACGTGTCGGGTGACCTGCACGCGTACGGCGTCCACCCCGGCGACCCCTACGAGCTGCTCAAGACGCTGACCGACCGGGTCCAGTTCAAGCGACCGCCGGCGCGGGTACTGGCCAACGTCGTGCGCTCGCTCGGCGTCGAGCATTTACGGCCGATCGCGCCGCCGCCGCAGGAGACGCTACCCCGGTGGCGCCGGGTCGCCGACGGCCTGATGCACAGCAAGATCCGGGACGCCGAGGCCATTCACCACCACTATGACGTCTCCAACTCCTTTTACGAATGGGTGCTCGGTCCGTCGATGACCTATACCTGCGCGGTCTATCCGCATGCCGACGCGACGCTGGAAGAGGCCCAGGAGAACAAGTACCGACTGGTCTTCGAGAAGTTGCGGCTGGCGCCGGGCGACCGGCTGCTCGACGTCGGTT